>NZ_JPGM01000108.1:0-16584 GCF_000731655.1 Burkholderia sp. MSh2
GCTTCGGCCACATCCATACCGCCGAACTTGTTTCGCCACCGGTAGAACGTCTGCTCCGTGATGTCGTGCCGCCTGCACAGATCTTTCACCGGCTCTTCGCGGCTCTCGGCTTCCCGCAGAATGCGGATGATCTGTTCGTCGGTGTGTCGCTTCTTCGTCGAGTTCTCCTTGCCTTTAGGATAAGGGAACTCACTTGCCATTTGTCTACACGATCCGCCGCAGGTCACACCGCCTCTGAAATTTCTCCTTTTGTTCAACGTCAACAGATTGAGGCCGTGGACGTCTCTTCCACAAGCCCCCCATCGTACCGGCCACCATCCATCCAACTGTACCGGTACTGTACCGATCACTGTCGCTAAACTGACCTCCATCCCAGCCTAAAACCGAATGGAGAATCCGCGATGGAATTCCTCACCCTGAGTGCGCTGCCCGCCGGCATGCTGTTCGCCCTCGTCACGACGATCACACCTGGCCCGAACAACACGATGCTGCTCGCGTCGGGCGTGAATTTCGGATTCCGACGTACCGTGCCGCACCTGTTCGGCATCAGCATCGGCGTCGCGATCCTGATGCTGTGCGTCGGCTTCGGTCTCGGCGAAGCGTTCAAGCGCGCGCCGCTGCTGTATACGATCCTCGAAGCCGCCAGCGTCGCGTACCTGCTGTACCTCGCCTGGCGCATCGGCACGTCCGGCGAAGTGAAGGCGCACGGCGCCAAGTCGCGGCCGATGACGTTCATCGAAGCCGCCGCGTTCCAGTGGGTCAATCCGAAGGCCTGGATGATGGTGCTGACCGCCGCGACGACGGTCCGCCTGTCCGCCGACTACGGGATGAACGCCGCGTGGATGGCCGTCGTGTTCATCCTGGTCGGCTTTCCGTGCATCAGCCTGTGGGCCGCGTTCGGCCTCGGCCTGCGGCGCTTCCTGTCGAATCCGCGCGCACTGCGCCTCTTCAACGTGACGATGGCCGTCCTGCTGGTCCTGTCCCTGTATCCGCTGGTCGCACACCTGCTGCAACAGTGAGTCAGCGCTCACCGCGCGCCCGTTGAGATTCGTGCGACGCAGGCGTACGCTTTCAGTCCGGGCGCGCGCGGCCGCTTCCGCGGTTGCGCCGCTGCTGTCGGAGAAAGCCGATGAAGCCACTGCTGAGGACGGGCGAACACATCGAGGGGATGCACTGGATCGCCGAGTATCACCCGCTCACGCACGACATCCGCGTGCTGCGCGAGAACATCGAAATCGGCACTTACTGCGCGCCGCCGACACTGTTCGGCGACGAGGAGGAGATGGGCGCCGCGAACCTCGCCGATCATCGCGGCCGGGAAGCCGCGCTGCGCGCGTATCTGCGCAATTTCGTCAAGGAACACGACGCCGAGGAGTAGCGGCGCGACGCCGCCGCATCGGCAGGCCGCACTAGCGGCCCGCCGCGCATTCGCGCATCGGGCGGCTCAATGCCCGAGCGATTCGATCTTGCCGACCGGCTGCGCAACACCGTGCGGCCGCGCCGTCTGCTTGATCAGCAGTGCGACGCACGCGAGCACGCCCGCAACGGCGATCGTCGCGAACACGCCCGCGAACGAGAAGTGCCGGCGCGTCAGCTCGGCAACGAGAAACGACCCCGCGATCCCGCCGAAGCGGCCGACGCCGAGCATCCACGCCACCCCCGTGCCGCGCCCCTCGGTCGGATAGAACGCGGCGGCAAGCGCGGGCATCGACGATTGCGCGGTGTTCATCAGCACGCCGGCCACGAACACGATCAGCACGAGCAGCCCGACGTTGCCGGCCGCCTGCCCGATCGCATACACGCTGACGGCCGTCAGCGCGTAGCACACGGCGATCACGCGGTTCGCGTTGAAGCGATCCATCAGCACGCCGCACAGCACGGCGCCCACGCCGCCGAGCGGGAACAGGGCGGAGATCAGCGTCGCGCTCTTCGGCGTCAGGCCGGCATCCTTCAGCAGGATCGGCATCCAGTTGATCGATGCGTAGAAAATCACGAGGCCCATGAAGTACGCGAGCCACAGCATCACGGAGCCGACGATGTACGAGCGCGACAGCACGACGCCGAGGCCCTTGCTGCCGGTCTGCGGCGCGGCTTCGGTCATCGCGAACGAGCCGGCGTCGAGCGCATCGCGCGAGATGCGCGCGAGCGTCGCGCGGATCTTGTCGACGGCCTGGCCGGTCGCAACCATGAAGCGCACCGATTCCGGCATCTTCAGCAGCAACAGCACGCCGAGCAGCAGCGGCGTCACGCCGCCGAGCACCAGCACGCTGCGCCAGCCGAAATGCGGAATCATCCACGCGGCCAGGAAGCCGCCGAACGCCGCGCCGAGCGGAAAGCCGCAGAACATCAGGTTGATCACGGTCGCGCGGCGCTTGTCCGGGCAGAATTCGCCCATCATCGTGACCGCGTTCGGCATCGCCGCGCCCAGGCCGACCCCGGTGACGAAACGCAGGATCGTCAGGTGCCCGATAGTCGTCGAGAACGCGGAACAGAGGCACGCGACGCCGAACAGGAACACCGAGCCCAGCAGCAGCACGCGGCGCCCGAGCCGGTCGGACAACGGGCCCGACACGAGCGCGCCGCACGCGAGGCCGAACAGCGCGGCGCTCAGCACGGGCGCGAGATCGGGCTTGGTCAGGTTCCACTCGCCGAGCAGCGACGGCGCGATGAAGCCGATCGCGGCCGTATCGAAGCCGTCGAGCAGCACGATCACGAAACACATGAGGAACACGAGCCATTGAAAGCCGCCGAACGGCTGCTCGTTGATGAAGGTCTGGACGTCGACCACGGGTGCGCGATTCATCGCGAGTCTCCTGTCTGTATTGATTCGAAACGCGGCCCCCGGGGCCGCGCCTTTCCGCTGTTCACGCGCCGATACTCTGCCGGCACGTTCGTCATCGTCGGCGGCCCGCCTGCGTCGGCGGGGCCGCCCGGCCGGGTCGCCTCAGGCGCCCGGCCTGCCGCGCCTAGGCGGCGTCATCCTGTTCCTTGAAGATCCTGTCCGCGAGATGGAACGCGGAATTCGCGGCCGGCACGCCGCAATAGATCGCGGTCTGCAGCAGCACTTCCTTGATCTCGTCGCGCGTCACGCCGTTGTTGCGCGCGGCGCGCAGGTGCAGCGCAAGCTCCTCGCCGCGATTGAGCGCAACCATCATCGCGATGGTCAGCAGGCTGCGCGTATGGCGCGGCAGGCCGTCGCGCGTCCAGATCTCGCCCCATGCATAACGCGTGATCAGGTTCTGGAATTCGTCGGTCACCTCGGTGCGGTTCGCGATCGAACGGTCGACATGCGCATCGCCGAGCACCGCGCGACGCACCTGCATCCCGGCTTCGTAACGTTCTTGCTCATCCATCGCCATCGCCTCACGCGGTCAGGAAGTCGAGCAGCGCACGGTTGAAACCGTCGGTGCACTCGATGTTCGAGATGTGCGCGGCGTCGAATTCGACGTGCCGTGCGCCGGGAATCGCGGCGGCGAGCGCGCGGCCCTGGTCGGGCGGCGTCGACATGTCCTTCGCGCCGGTCACGACGAGCACCGGCAGCGCGATGCCCTTCACCTCCTCGCGCAGGTCGGCCGCGTTCAGCGCGTCGCAGTTCGCCGCGTAGCCGTCCTTGTCGGTATGCACGAACGTATCGCGGATCGCGTCGACGAGGCGCGGCTCGCGCTCGACGAACGCATCCGTGAACCAGCGCGGCAGCACGGCGTCGGCCAGCGCGGCCATCCCTTCGGCCCGCGCCTTCTGCGCACGCGGCGTCCACACTTCGGGCGTGCCGATCTTCGCGGCGGTGTTCGACAGCACCGCGCGCACGATGCGCGACGGGTGGCGTGCGGCGAGCGCCGCGCCCGTCAGGCCGCCCATCGAGATTCCGCAGAAATGCGCGCGTGCGATCCCGACGTGGTCGAGCAGGCCGATCACGTCGCCGGCGAGCTGCTCGATCGTGTACGAGCCGGCCGGCGCCTCGGATTGGCCGTGGCCGCGCGTGTCGTAGCGCAGGATGTTGAAGTGCTGCGTGAGCGGGCGGATCTGCGGCGCCCACATCTGCAGGTCGGCGCCGAGCGAATTCGAGAAAACGAGCCACGGCGCGTCGTCGCGCGCGGCACGGTCGATCCGGTAGTGCAGTTTCACGCCGTTGACAGTGGCGAAGGGCATCAGTGTTCTCCTGGTGATTGCGCGCCCGCGTGCAACGCGAGCACGGCGTCGACGCAGGCGTGCGCCTCGCCGACGTAATGAGCGGGATCGAGCAGCCGCGCGAGCGCGTCGCGCGACAGGTGGGCCGACACGGTCGCATCGGCGGCGAGCACGTCGAACAGCGTCGCACCCGTGCGCACCGCCTCCTTCGACGCGTGCTCGACGACGTGATGCGCATCGAGGCGGCCGATCTTGTCGCCAAGCGCGAGCATCACCGCTTCGCCGAGAATCAGCCCGCGCGTCAGGTCGAGGTTCGCGGCCAGGCGCTCCGTGTTGACGTCGAGGCCCGCGACGATCTGCGCGATCTGCGCGAGCGCGCCGCCCGTCAGGCGCGCGAGGTCGGGCAACGCGTCCCATTCTGCCTGCCAGCCGCCGAGCGCGCGCTCGTGCTCCTGCACCATCCCCGCGAACACCGTCGCGACGAGGTTCGGGGCGCGCACCGCGGCGGTGAGCACCGCCGCGCAGCCGACCGGATTGCGCTTGTGCGGCATCGTCGACGAGCCGCCCTTGCCGGCGGCGGCCGGTTCGCCCAGCTCGCCGACTTCGGTCTGCATCTGCAGCGCCACGTCGCGCGCGATCTTGCCGAGCGTGCCCGTCAGCATGCCGAAGCAGGACGCGGCTTCCGCGATGCGGTCGCGCTGCGTATGCCACGGCACGGCCGGCGCCGCGAGCCGCAGGTCGAGGGCCAGCGCGGCCGTCACGCCGCTCGCGTGCTCGCGCAGGCTGGCCAGCGTACCCGCCGCGCCGCCGAACTGCAGCACCAGCGCGCGCGTGCGCAACTCGGCGAAGCGCGCGCGATGGCGCAGCAGCGCGTCGAGCCATTGCGCGAATTTCAGGCCGAGCGTGATCGGCAGCGCCTGCTGCAGCCACGTGCGGCCGATCATCGGCGTCGCGCGATGCGTGCGCGCGAGCGCCGCGAGCGACGCACAGGTCGCGTCGAGCATCGGCTCGAGCACGTCGAGCGTATCGCGCAACTGCAGCACGGTGGCGGTATCGATGATGTCCTGGCTCGTCGCGCCCCAGTGCACGAACTTCGCGGCCTCGGGGTCGTCGGCCTTCACCTGCGCGGTGAGCTGCCTGACGAGCGGAATCGCGAGATTGCCGCCGAGGGCCGCATCGCGCGCGAGCGCGTCGGCGTCGAGCCGGCCGGCGTCGCACGCGCGCTCGATCGGCGCCACCGCGGCAGCGGGAATCACCTGCTGCGCGGCGAGCGCGCGCGCGAGCGCGGCCTCGACGTCGAGCATCCGCTGGATCGTCGCGCGAGGCGACCAGATCCGGTTGAGCGGCTCGGTGCCGCAAATGAGGGAGGTCAGGCGGGCGCTGTCTTCAAGCATGGCATCGGATGGGGGAAACGGCGTGCGCCTATTGTCCACCCGGGCGCGCCGGCGTGCGCACGAGCGCACGCGCCGGCACGCCCGCGGTTCAGGCGGCGGCCTTTTGCGTCGCGTCGATCAGCGGCACGCCGGTCAGCTTCTGCAGCTCGTCGAACGACAGGTCGGTAAAGATCTCGCTCACGGCCAGCCCTTGGGCCGTCACGTCGAGCACCGCGAGATCCGTGTAGATGCGGCTCACGCACTGCACGCCGGTGACCGGATACGAGCACTGCGCGACGATCTTGCTCTCGCCCTGCTTGGTCAGGTGCTCCATCATCACGAACACCTGCTTCGCGCCGATCGCGAGATCCATCGCGCCGCCGACGGCCGGAATCGCGTCGGGCGCGCCGGTATGCCAGTTCGCGAGATCGCCGGTCGCCGACACCTGGAACGCGCCGAGCACGCAGTAGTCGAGGTGGCCGCCGCGCATCATCGCGAACGAATCCGCATGATGGAAATACGCGCCGCCGGTCAGCAGCGTCACGTGCTGCTTGCCGGCGTTGATCAGTTCGTCGTCTTCCTCGCCGGGCGCGGGCGCGGGGCCCATGCCGAGCAGCCCGTTCTCGCTGTGCAGGAAGATTTCCTTGCTCGGGTCGAGATGGTTCGCCACCAGCGTCGGCACGCCGATGCCGAGGTTCACGTATGCGCCTTCGGGGATGTCCTGCGCTACGCGCTTGGCCATTTCGTCGCGGGTCAGTCGTTTCATGTCGGTATCCTCGGTCAGGCGGCTTGCGGTGCGGCGTGTTCGGCGGCCAGCTCGGCCGAGTGTGCGGGCTGGGGCACCTCGACGACGCGCTGCACGAAAATGCCCGGCGTCACGATGTGCTCGGGATTCAGCCCGCCGAGCGGCACGACTTCCGACACCTGCACGATCGCGACCTTCGCGGCGCTGGCCATGATCGGCCCGAAGTTGCGGGCCGTCTTGCGATACACGAGATTGCCCCAGCGATCGCCCTTGTACGCCTTCACGAGCGCGAAATCGGCGTGGATCGGCGTCTCGAACACGTACGGCTTGCCATCGATCACGCGCGTTTCCTTGCCTTCCGCGAGCCGGGTGCCATAGCCCGTCGGCGTGAAGAAGCCGCCGATGCCGGCGCCCGCCGCGCGGATGCGCTCCGCGAGATTGCCCTGCGGCACCAGCTCCAGCTCGATCTCGCCCGCGCGGTACAGCCCGTCGAACACCTGCGAATCGCTCTGGCGCGGGAACGAGCAGATGATCTTGCGCACCTGCTTCGCCTTGAGCAGCGCCGCGAGGCCCGTCTCGCCGTTGCCCGCGTTGTTGTTGACGATCGTCAGGTCGCGCGCGCCCTGCGCGATCAGCGCGTCGATCAGCTCCGACGGCATGCCGGCCGTGCCGAAGCCGCCGATCATGATGGTCGCGCCATCGTGGATGTCGGCCACCGCCGACTGAAGCGATTCGAAAATCTTGTTGACCATGTCTCTTCCTGATACGAACCCGCGGCACGATGCGCGGCCTGTCGAGGGGACACGCGCGTGCCGCGTGCCGCGCCGGGGCCGATATCGACTCCGGCATTTGTTCACTATTCGAACCTAGATTCGATTAGCGAACGATGGCCGATCATAGGGTCGTGCACAGCGCGTTGTCAAGGCGGGTTGCCTCGGAGGCCGCGGCGTCGTCGAACGGCAGCCCGACGTAGTTTTCGGCGAGCGACTGCGCGGCGGCCCGCGAGCGCGTCACGTACTTCAGCTCGGCAACCTTCAGGCGATTGACGAACGGCGAATCCTCCGGGGACGCATGCAGCATGTTCGTCATGAAGTACGAGAAGTGCTCGGCGCGCCACACGCGTTCGAGGCAGGTCGCCGAATACGTGTCGAGCGGCGTCGCGTCGCCGTTGCGGTAGCGTGCGCCGAGCGCGCGGGACAGCGCGCGGACGTCGGCCACCGCGAGGTTCATCCCCTTCGCGCCGGTCGGCGGCACGATGTGCGCGGCGTCGCCGGCAAGGAACAGGCGGCCGTGCTGCATCGTCTCGGACACGAAGCTGCGCATCGGCGTCACGCTTTTCTGCGTGATCCGGCCCTCGGCCGGCGTCCAGCCCGTGTCGTTCGAAAAACGCGTGTGCAGTTCGTCCCAGATCCGCGCGTCGGACCATTCGGCGAGATCCTCGTCGGGCTTGCACTGCAGGTACAGGCGCGTGACCGTCGGCGAGCGCATCGAGAACAGCGCGAAACCGTTGTCGTGATGCGCGTACACGAGTTCGTCGAGCGACGGCGCCGCATCGGCGAGGATGCCGAGCCAGGCGAACGGGTAGACGCGCTCGAAGGTGTTCAGCTTGTCGGCCGGGATCGTCTGGCGGGCGATGCCGTGGAAGCCGTCGCAGCCGGCGATGTAGTCGCAGTCGATGCGGTCGGCGCGGCCGTCGGCATGCGTGAACGTGACGAACGGGTGCTCGCCCTCGACGTCGTGCAGCGCAACGTCGCCGACTTCGAAATGCATCGGATGGCCATGCTCGACGCCGGCCACGATCAGGTCGCGCACGACCTCGTGCTGGCTGTAGACGGTAATTGCGCGCCCGCCGGTGAGCGCGGACAGGTCGATGCGGTGGCGCCGGCCGTCGAACAGCAGCTCGATGCCGTGATGCTCGAGCCCCTCGCGGCGCATCCGGTCGCCGAGGCCGGCTTCGTTCAGCGTGTCGACCGTCCCCTGCTCCAGCACGCCGGCGCGGATGCGGTTCTCGCAGTACTCGCGCGAACGCGCTTCGACGAGGATGGAATCGATGCCCTGCAGGCGCAGCAGATGGGACAGCAGAAGGCCGGACGGACCGGCGCCGATGATCGCGACTTGGGTGCGCATTGTTCGTCTCCTGAACATTGGTTCGAATAATGGAACACATTTGAGCGCTTTCCCGACTATGCGGCAACGCGATTCAGGAGATATGTTGTATACGTTTTGAAGATACTGGCCCGGCGATGGATACGCTCGATCTGAACCTGATTCCCTATCTCGTCGCGCTCGACGACACGCGCAACGTGAGCCGCGCCGGCGACCTGCTCGGCGTGAGCCAGCCGCGCGTGAGCACGGCGCTCGGCCGCCTGCGCGACTACTTCGGCGATCCGCTGTTCGTGCGCACGTCGCGCGGGATGGAGCCGACGCCGCGCGCGCTCGCGCTGCTGCCGGCCGCGCGCGACGCGCTCGCGCAGATCGAGCGCGGCCTCGTCGCGCCGCACGACTTCGACCCGGCCGCGAGCACGCATACGTTCTCGATCGCGCTGTCGGACGTCGGCGAGATCGTGTTCCTGCCGAAGCTGCTGCAGGCGTTCGCGACGCGCGCGCCGCACGCGAACCTGCGTTCGGTCTCGCTCGCGCACGACGAAGTCGGGCGCGGCCTCGAAGCCGGGTCGATCGATCTCGCGGTCGGCTACTTCCCCGATCTCGACGGCAACAACTTCTTCCAGCAGCGTCTGTTCACGCACCGGTTCGTCTGCCTGATGCGGCGCGGCCATCCGCTCGAGCGGACGCCGCCGTTCACGGTCGGGCAGTTCCTCGCGTGCGGGCATGCGGTGGTGCGCGCCGAAGGCCGCAGCCAGGAGGTGCTCGAGAAATATCTCGCGAAGCAGCGCATGCAGCGCCGCGCGGTGCTCGAGACGCCGCACTTCATGAGCCTGCCGTTCATCCTGAGCCGCACCGACCTGATCGCGACGGTGCCGCATGCGATCGGCTATGCGTATGCGGCCGAGCACGCGTTCATCGTGCCCGTCGAGCCGCCGCTCGCGTTGCCGCGCTTCGACCTGAAGCAGCACTGGCATCGCAAGTACCACAACGATCCGCGCACCGCGTGGCTGCGCGGGGTCGTCGCGTCGCTGTTCAACGACGAACAGGACGAATGGCCGAAGTGAGCGCCGGGCCCCACACACGCGCCCCGAAAGCATGAAACAATGCCCGGATCACGCGCCGCCCCGGCGGCCGCATTCAACGGAGCAGATAGATGGGTAAAAAGAAGTCCGCACGGCCTGAACCGGCCGCCACCCGGCCGAGCCGCGAAGAAGCCGAAGACGCGGTCCGCGTGCTGTTGCGCTGGGCCGGCGACGATCCCGCGCGCGAAGGCCTGATCGACACGCCCGCACGCGTCGTGCGCGCGTACGAGCAGTTCTTCGCCGGCTATGCGCTGGAGCCGCGCGACATCCTCGCGCGCACGTTCAGCGAAGTCGACGGCTACGACGAAATGATCGTGCTGAAGGACATCCGCTTCGAGAGCTACTGCGAGCACCACATGGTGCCGATCATCGGCCGCGCGCACGTCGCGTATCTGCCGAACCATCGCGTGGTCGGCATCTCGAAGCTCGCGCGCCTCGTCGACGCGTTCGCGAAGCGCCTGCAGATCCAGGAAAAGATGACCGTGCAGATCGCCGACACGCTGTTCGACGTGCTGCAGCCGAAGGGCGTGGGCGTGATCCTCGAGGCCGCGCACCAGTGCATCTCGACGCGCGGCGTGCACAAGCCGGGCGTCGAGATGGTCACGTCGCGCATGCTGGGTACGTTCCGTACCGATCCGTCGACGCGGCGCGAATTCCTGTCGATCGTCGCCAACCCGTCCTCAGTCAACCTGACGAACACGTAATGGAGCCGACGAAGCAAGCGGCGCCCGCGCCCGTCGTGCTCGTGACCGGCGCCGCGCGCCGGGCCGGGCGCGCGTTCGCCGAGTATTTCGCCGCGCACGGCTATCGCACCGCGGTGCATTACGACCGTTCGGCCGATGCTGCGCAGGCCACGGCCCGCGCGATCGCCGAACGCGGGCAGGATTCAGAGGCGCTGCAGGCCGACCTGTCGGACGCCGAGCAGATCACCGCGCTGATCGACCAGGTCTATGCGCGCTTCGGGCGCCTCGACGTGCTCGTCAACAACGCGTCGGTGTTCTGGCAGGACCACTTCCCGCGCTTCGACCTCGCGGCATTCGACCAGGCGTGGGCCGTGAACTGCCGCGCGCCGATCCTGCTCACCCGCGCGTTCTACGAACGGGCCCGCGCGGCCGGCACGCAAGGGGTGGTCGTGAACGTGGTCGACCAGAAGATCAAGGAAAACTTTCACCGCGACCATTTCAGCTACACGGTCGCGAAGGCCGCGCTCGGCAACCTCACGCAGATGCTCGCGCTGTCGTCCGCCCCCGTGCTGCGGGTGAACGCGGTATTCCCGGGGCTGATGCTGCCGAGCGACGACCAGACGCAGGCCGATTTCGAGCACGCGAGCCGCGCGTCGACGCCGCTCGCGCGCATCGCCGGCCCCGACGACGTCGCGAGCGCGATCCTGCTGCTCACGGGCAACGCCTACAACGGCGTGGATTTCGTCGTCGACGCGGGGCAGAACCTGATCCGCGTCGACCAGGACGTGCTGTACAAGCACCGCTCGCCCGCCGGCAAGCACTGACCGCACGCGGGGCGGCGGCCCTCGGCCGCGCGCCGCGTTACGGCTTCTCGGCGCTCCCGCCTTCGCGCACCTTGCCCTGCGCGACGCTCGTGCCGGGCGGCACGCTGTGCGTGAGCCACACGTTGCCGCCGATCACCGAGCCGCGCCCGATCGTCACGCGGCCGAGGATCGTCGCGCCCGCATAGATCACCACGTCGTCCTCGACGATCGGATGCCGGGCGTTGCCCTTGACCAGCGCGCCCTCGCCGTCGGCCGGGAAGCTCTTCGCGCCGAGCGTGACGGCCTGGTACACGCGCACGCGCTCGCCGATGATCGCCGTCTCGCCGATCACGACGCCCGTGCCGTGGTCGATGAAGAAGCTCGGGCCGATCCGTGCGCCCGGGTGGATGTCGATGCCGGTGGCCGAGTGCGCGATTTCGTTGATGAACCGCGCGAGCAGCGGCACGCCGAGCCGGTGCAGCGCGTGCGCGAGCCGGTGGTGCATCATCGCCAGCACGCCGGGATAGCACAGCAGGATCTCGGTGACGTGCTGCGCGGCCGGATCGCCCGCATACGCGGCCTGGATGTCGCTGACGAGCAGCGCGCGAATCTCCGGCAACTGCCGGCCGAATTCGCGCGCGATCTCGAACGCGCGTTCGTCCAGCTCGGCGAACGGCGTATCCGCGTGTTCGGGCAGGAACGGCAGCGCGCGGCGGATCTGCTCGGACAGAATGCGCAACGTGCTTTCGAGCGTGTGGCCGACGTAGAAATCGACGCTTTCGTCGGTCAGGTCCGGCGCGCCGTAGTGCGTCGGAAACATCGATGCGCGCAGGCCGGTCACAATCTTGCAGATCGCATCGCGCGACGGCAGTTCGCGGATGCCGCGCGGATGACGCGTGCGGTGGAGTTCCTCGCGCGACTCGCGCAAGCCGGCGACGATGGCTTCAAGGCCCCATTGACGGGAGGGTGATGTCGACATATGTCAATGCAGGCGGCTGCGCTCGGTCGCACGGCCGCTAATAAAGTGACGGGTTCCGCAAGATTACCGCGTTTTTCGTGCGGAAGCGGCGCACCGGGGATCGGCCGAACGGCCGAGGGCGCCGGATCGCGGCGGCGTCATATCGAGATGGTGCTCGCGTCGATCCATCGCACGGCCCAGTCGCGCGCGTGCGCGATCGCGGCGTCTTCGTCGTTGAACTGGAGTTCGATCGGGAAGAAACGGTTCGCGACGAGTTCCCCGTCGCTCGATCGGGAGATCACGACGTAGGGCTTGAACGAACCGTCACTGGCGCGCGCGGGCGCGCAGTTCAACAGATAACCGCGGTGCGTGAAGGCAGTAGTCGCTTGCATGAATCCGCCACCTCTAGTCCCTTGCCTTGTTGTTCACTACCCGTCTTGAGGGTGCTGCGGCGCCCCCGGCGCGGGCAGAGGCGGCACGACCGAATCCCTGTCGCCGCGTCGCAGGAAAAGAATCATACTCTGTAGAAAATGGGTCTTCTAGCTGAAATAAATCACGACAAATCAGTGCGCGTCACGCGACCGCGGCGATCGCCCGCGCGCCCTTTCCCGTCATGCCCGGAACGGGATTTGCTTCGATCCGGAGTGCTTCGCCGCGAGGAGAGCCGCGATGGAATCATCCGGTCAAACCGGTCGTTCGCAACCGCGCAGCATCGAGCTCGACAACGACGACACGCACGACAGCACGGTCGACACCGACGGCAAGAACCGCGAGGCGTCGCGCCTCGCCGGCGGCGGGCCGATCTCGCCCGACCAGATCACGCGCAGCAACGCGTCGCTCGTCAATGCGATGCCGGAAGCCGGTGACGGCTTCGCCGGCTTCGACAGCCGCCCGGGCGGCAATCATCCGGCGTTCGCGCTGCGGGCCGGCTACATGGTGATCGAGAAAGGCTTCGACACGCCGCCGCCCGCCGGCGACGCGCCGTTCGGCCCCGTCCACCGGATGTACGGCAGCGCCTACTGGCCCGGCCACCAGCCGCGGCCGGAACGCGTCTTCGAACTGACGGTCGTGCCGAGGTAGCCGGCGCGGCGTTTGAATCGGTCGTTCGTTTGCATGCCGGCACGGGTCGCTGCCCGATGGCCGCGGATCGGTGCGCCCGCACCGCGCGCCGGCGCACGCACGCCGTCCAGGCGAACGATTCCGCGCGGCGGCATCGGCGGTTTCATGCGGGCGCGGATCGCGTGGATGCACCTGCATTGATCGAAGTCATGGCGAGACGGCGCGGCTGCGATTGAATGGCGGCTGGCGATGCGTGCGATGCGCGTGACGCGTGCGATACATGCAAGACATGCGATGCGTGCGTCCGTGACGATCGCGCCATAGCGATGCGATCGGCGTGCCCGCCTACCCGCGCGATGCGCGCCTTCGATGGCCGCGCATGCGTTCTCGCAGGCGACGCGCGCAACGACCGTGCTCGAGTCGTGCGGCGCGTGCAGTTCAGCGCCGCGCGGCACCTCGCTGCAAAGTCCCCGCCGTTGGTTTACTCTGCCTCGCAGCATTGCCCGACCCGATCGGCCATCCGGCCGGCTTCGTTTCAACCCGCCACTCGGAGACACTATGTACAAGCGTATTCTGGTTGCCGTCGACGGCAGCGACACGTCCCGCCATGCGTTCGATGCCGCACTGGCGCTCGCGAAAGCGCACGGCGCCGAGCTGCAGCCGTTCTACGTCGTCGAGAACGCCGCGATCTACTACAACGTGCCCGGCTACGATCCGTCCGTGCTGCGCGATCAGCTCGTCGCGCAAGGCAACGAACTCGCGAAGGAATTCACGAAACAGATGCAGGCCGCGGGCGTGCAGGGCGAGACGCGGCTGAACGAGGCGACGTCGCTCAACGACGTGTCGTCGCTGATCCTCGAAGGCGCGAAGGCGTTCGGCGCCGATCTGCTCGTGCTCGGTACGCACGGCCGCCGCGGCTTCCGCCGCCTCGTGCTCGGCAGCATCGCGGAGCAATGCGTGCGGCATGCGACGCTGCCCGTGCTGCTGATTCCGGCGGCCGCCAACGACCACACGCCGGCCGCCTGAGCGGTGTGCGGCATGCGCGGCCCGTCGCGACGTTTTGTCACCCGACAGCGGCAACTTGCGGTGGGACAATGATTCAGTCGATTCAACGCCGGAGTAAACGATCATGCTGACGCCCGTCGCTACACGTCCCGCCGCCTCGCCTCACGCCGGCAGCTGGGCTCCTCGCCAGGCCGCGCACTGCTCGACATGCGCAATGCGGCACCTGTGCATGCCGCAGGGCCTGGCGCCCGAAGCGCTCAGTCGCCTCGAGTCGGTCATCTGCGCGGCGCGCCCCGTGAAGCGCGGCGAAGCGCTGTTCCGCGAAGGCGACGCATTCGACAACCTGTACGCGGTGCGCTCGGGTTCGCTGAAAACCGTCGCCACGCGCCATGACGGCCGCGAGCAGGTCACCGGGCTGCATCTCGCGGGCGAGGCGCTCGGTCTCGACGGCATCTGCGACGACACGCATCCGCGCACCGCGGTCGCGCTGGAAGACAGCTCCGTCTGCGTGATTCCGTACAGCGCGCTGAAGGCGTTGTGCTCGGAAGCCGGTTCGATGCAGTTGCGCATGCACAAGCTGATGAGCGAACAGATCGTGCGCGAAACGTCGCAAACGATGCTGCTCGGTTCGCTGAATGCCGAAGAGCGGGTCGCCGCCTTCCTGCTCGACGTATCGTCGCGCTACCTGAAGCGCGGTTACTCGCCGTCGGAATTCAACCTGCGGATGACGCGCGAGGACATCGGCAGCTACCTCGGCATGACGCTCGAAACGGTCAGCCGCACGCTGTCCAAATTCCAGAAGCGCGGCCTGATCGGCATGCAGGGCCGCCACGTGCAGATCATCGATTTCGACGGCCTGCAGCACGTCTGACGCCGCCCGGCGCGCGCTTCTCGCGCGCCGCCCCCGTCGCGCCGCCGATCAATCGAGAAACAGCGCGGCGCGCGCCTTCAGCGCCGCGCTGAAATCGTCGAGCCAGCCGATCGACAGGCGCCAGCTCTGCCAGTACAGGTCGATGTCGACGGTGCGCCCGCGCGACATGTCGACCAGTTCGCCCGCATCCAGCTGGCGATCGACCATCCGGTCCGGACACATTCCCCATCCCAGCCCCGTTTCGCACGCGCGCAGGTAGCCCGCGACGTGCGGGATCCAGTGCTGCGGCGGATCGAGATCCGCGCGCGTCACGCGCCGGATGAAACGCGCCTGCAGCCCGTCCTTCGGATTGAACATCACGCACGGCGCGCGGCGCAGCGCATCGCGCGTGATGCCCGCGCCGAAGTAGCGTTCGTAAAACGCCGGCGAGCACACCGCGCGATAGCGGATGCGCCCGAGCCGCTCCGAACGGCACCCCTGGATCGGCTCGGCCTGCGCGGTCACGGCGCCCTGCACGCTTCCGTCGCGAATACGCGAGGCCGTGTAGTCCTGGTCGTCGATCACGAGGTCGAGCAACGTCTCGCGCTCCGTGCAGAACGGTCCGACCGCGTCGATGAACCACGTCGCGACGCTGTCGTCGTTGACGGCCACGCGCAGCGTCGGCCACGCGCTCGCGATCTGGCCCGGCAGCGCCGGCATCCGGCCGCCCAGCTCGGCCTCCAGCAATTGCACGCGCTCGGTGTGCCGGCACAGCAGCGCGCCCGAGGTCGTCGCGACGCACGGCTGCCCGCGCCTGACGAGCACGCTGCCGACCCGCTCCTCCAGCAGCTTCACGCGCTGCGACACGGCCGACGGCGTGACGTTCAGCTCCTTGGCCGCACGCTCGAACGAGCCGTGGCGGATGACGGCCGCGAGGGCATCGAGCAACGCGTAGTCGAGCATTAGATTTCCTTAATCTGCATTAGGTGATTTAGCTTCTCTTATTCTCATGCCGACCGCAGACTAGCGCTACCCGATTCATCCGTCTACTGCTGCTACCGCTTCCCCACCATGAACTGGCTCGCTTTTTCCCACGGCCTCGCGCTGTGTGCATCGCTCATCGTCACCATCGGCGCGCAGAACGCGTTCGTGCTCCGGCAAGGCATCATGCGCTCGCACGTCGGCAAGATCGTCCTGCTGTGCGCGCTGTCCGACATGATCCTGATCGGCGCGGGCGTCGGCGGCGCGTCGGTGCTCGTCGAACGCTATCCGACCTTCGTCCATGCGGTGCTGTACGTCGGCCTCGCGTATCTCGCGTGGTTCGGCATCAACGCGCTGCGCCGCGCGTTCAAGCCGGGCCACGCCACGCTCGACGTGCGCGGCGACGCGGTCGCGCCGCCGCCGCAAAGCGCGATGGCGGTCGTGCTGATGACGCTCGCGTTCACGTGGCTCAACCCGCACGTGTACCTCGACACGTTCCTGCTGATCGGCACGGCCGGCGCACGCGAGCCGGAAGGGGCGCGGTTCGCGTTCGCGATCGGCGCGATGACCGTCAGCGTCGTGTGGTTCCTCGGGCTCGGCTATGGTGCGCGACTGCTCGCGCCGTGGTTCCGCAAGGCGCTTGCGTGGCGCGTGCTGGACGGCGCGATCGGCAGCATGGTGCTGTTTCTCGCGGCCGTGCAGTTGCGCTGACCGGCTCGCCGTTGCACGGGCGGCCGCGGGCCGCCCGCCCCCGGCGCCCCGGCGTCCCGAACGGGTGGCGACTCCGTTTTCCCCATCGCCCTCCCCGCCT
>NZ_JPGM01000109.1:0-16229 GCF_000731655.1 Burkholderia sp. MSh2
GGGCCGTATGCGGTTTTCAAATCCCGGAGGGTGGCGGGGACAACGGATTATTGGGCATCTTGTTGGGGTTTCCGTTCGCGGGGGGGGGCCCACCCGCCGCGACATCCGCGCCGCGCGCCGGCGCGATGCCCCGCCATGCCGCGTCGGAGATCGCGGCGGCGGCACCCAATCGAGGAGTGCATTCATGTTGAAACCCGAAGTCGACAGCCTGGTCCCCCACGTTCCGTTCACGCGCCGCAAGTTCATGCAGGCCGCGCTGGGCGGCACCTTCGCGGCGGCCGTGCTGCCCGTGTCGGCGCAGACGGTCACGACCGACAGCGACGGGCTGGACGTCGACACGGTCGAGATCCGCTCGGGCGACGCGAGCGTGCCCGCGTATCGCGCGCAACCGAAGGACAAGACGAACCTGCCCGTCGTCATCGTGATCCACGAGATCTTCGGCGTGCACGCGCACATCGCCGATATCTGCCGCCGCTTCGCGAAGCTCGGCTATCTCGCGATCGCGCCCGACCTTTACGCGCGGCAGGGCAATGCGGCGAAGTATCCGACGATCAAGGATCTGTACGAGAACGTCGTCAGCAAGGTGCCGGACCGGCAGGTCACCGAGGATCTCGATGCGACGGTCGCATGGGCCGGCAGGAACGGCGGCGACCTGGCGCGTCTCGGCGTGGTCGGGTTCTGCTGGGGCGGCCGTCAGTCGTGGCTGTATGCCGAGCACAATCCGCATGTGCGCGCGGCCGTCGCGTGGTACGGGTTCGTGGAAGGCAAGACCGACGAGATGACCCCGTTCAATCCGGTCGACCATGCCGCGTCGCTCAAGGTGCCGGTGCTCGGGCTGTATGGCGAGAAGGACGCGAACATCACGCAGGCGTCGCTCGCCGACATGCGGCGGGCAATCCAGGCGAGCGATTCGAAGCTCGCGCGCGAATCGGAGATCGTCGTGTATCCGGATGCCGGTCACGCGTTCTTTGCCGATTACCGTCCGAGCTATGTGAAGGCGGATGCGGAGGAGAGCTGGAAGCGCGCGATCGCGTGGCTCCGCCAATACGGCGTGATGTAAACGACAAGCGGCGGCACATGCCGCCGCTTCGTTGCGCCTGCGCCGCGTCGGCGCTTACGGCGTCGGGCCGGTTGCGACCGGCCGCGACGGATCGGCGCTCCATTCGCTCCAAGAGCCCGGATACAGCGACGCGCCGTGCAGGCCCGCAATCTCCAGAGCGAGGGCGTTGTGGCACGCGGTGACGCCGGAGCCGCATTGCAGGATCACGCGATTCGGTTCGGTGCCGGCGAGCACGGCGGAAAATGCCTCGCGCAATTCATGGCCGGTCTTGAAGCGGCCGTCGGCGGCCAGGTTGTCCTTGAAGAAGCGATTGCGCGCGCCGGGGATGTGGCCGCCCACGGGATCGACAATTTCGTTTTCGCCGCGGTAGCGATCCGGTGCGCGCGCATCGATCACGATGCGCGTGGGTGCGCTCAGGTTCGCGAGCACGGCTGCCGCGTCGACCGTCGATTCGAGAGGCGTGGCCGCGCGGAAGTCGCCGGCGATCGGCTGCGGCACGTCGGTCGACAGTGCGTGGCCCGCCGCTTGCCAGGCCTGCAGGCCGCCGTCGAGCACGGCGACCGAATCGTGGCCGAGCCAGCGCAGCATCCACCACAGGCGCGCCGCATAGGAGCCGCCTTGCGCGTCGTATGCGACGACCTGTTGGCCTTGCTTGAGGCCGCGACTGGCGAGCAGCGTGGCGAGCGCGTCGCGGGTCGGCAGCGGATGGCGGCCGTTGGTGCCCGTCTTGCGGCCGGACAGGTCGCGATCGAGATGAAGGTACTGTGCGCCGGGAATATGACCGGCCGCATACGCGGCTTCGCCCGTGGTGGGGTCGATGAGATCGAAGCGGCAGTCGAACAGCGCGACGCTGTCGGGCGCTGCCGCCAGGCGCTCGGCGAGATTGGCGGCGGAGATGAGCGTGGTGTAGTGGGTGTGTGGCATGACGGCTCCGTGGAGTGCAATTGGCCTGATACTCCAAGTCTAAACAAAAAAAGACGGGCCGAAGCCCGTCTTTTCGTCTGCCGGTTGAGGTGCGGCGTCAAGATGCCGCACCGGCCGTCAGATCTCGCCGAGGTGGCGGCGCAGGAACTCGTGGAAGTGCTGCATGCCGTCTTCCATCGGGCTCTGGTACGGCCCGACCTGCGATTCGCCGCGCGCCATCAGCGCCCGGCGGCCTGCATCCATTCGCATGGCGATCTCGTCGTCCTCGATGGCCGTTTCCATATAGGCGGCGCGCTCGGCCTCGACGAATTCGCGTTCGAACAGCGCGATTTCCTCGGGGTAATAGAACTCGACGATGTTGGTCGTCTTCTGCGGGCCGCGCGGGATCAGCCACGACACCACGAGCACGTGCGGATACCACTCGATCATCAGGCCCGGGTAATAGACCATCCAGATCGCACCGAACTCCGGCGGCACGCCGTTGCGGAACTTCAGCACCTGCTCGTGCCATTTCTGGTAAGTCGCGCTGCCCGGTTTCGCGAGGGCGTTGTGCACGCCGACCGTCTGCACGCTGTACCAGTCGCCGAACTCCCACTTGAGATCGTCGCACGACACGAAACTGCCGAGGCCCGGGTGGAACGGGACGACGTGGTAATCCTCGAGGTAGACCTCGATGAACGTCTTCCAGTTGTAATCGCACTCGTGCACTTCGACGTGATCGAAGTGGTACTCGGAGAAGTCGAAGTGATGCTTTGTGCCGAGGTTGGCGAGGTCGCGCGCGACGTTCCGGCCTTCGGCCTCGAACAGCAGCCCCTGCCAGTGCTGCAGCGGGCTCTTGCCGAGATTCAGGCAGGGCTTGTCGGGGAAATGCGGTGCCCCGAGCAACTCGCCTTCCAGATCGTACGTCCAGCGGTGCAGCGGGCACACGATGTTCTGCGTGTGTCCGCGCCCGTTGAGCATGATGGCCTGCCGGTGGCGGCAGACGTTCGACAGCAGTTCGATCTGGTTCGCCGGGTTGCGGACCAGCACGCGGCCTTCCTGCTCGGAAGGCAGCGCAAAATAATCCCCCGCCTCGGGCACCATCAACTCGTGCCCGACGTAACGAGGTCCTTTCTTGAAGAGGGTTTCGATCTCGCGCTGGAGCAGCGCCTCATCGAAGTATGCAGTGACTGGAAGCTGGCTGTGAGCCGACTTCAACTGAAGCGCATCGCTCAGATTGGACATTCCCACTCCCGGTGTTAGCGTGAAAGCAGTGAACAACCCAACCATCGAAAAATCGATTTAGGGAAACGGGGAATTATACCCGGATCGCCTCGTAAGGCTAGGATTAAGTGCCTGATTTGTGTCAATTTTTTGTCGGGCGGCCCATGGGCGGCGCACAATGTATGGCGGAGATGGGGCCGGAAGATGTACCCGGGTGCCCACGACGGCAGGTCGGAAAATTCTCTTTTGCCGTAGAATGTCCGACTTGTTTTGAAATTTGACACCCTCGTCCATGGCGAAAACCGCATCCCCAGGCGCCGCGCCGCCCGACAATGGCACCGAACCGTTGCCGGACAATTACGAGACGGCGCTCGCGGAACTCGAGACGCTGGTTGCCCGGATGGAAGGCGGCGCGTTGAGCCTCGAGGATTCACTGACGGCATACCGCCGCGGTGCGACCCTCGTTGCGTTTTGCCAACAGCAGCTTGAGAAAGTGGAGCAACAGGTTCGCGTGCTGGATGGCGCGACGCTGAAGCCGCTTTCGTCCGGAACGGCCGCCACGGACGGCGAAGACGACGATCTATGACATTCGAACAATGGATGCGGTCCGTGCTGGACCGTGTCGAGGACGCTCTCGGCCACTATCTGCCCGCTGAAACCGCGGTGCCGACGCAACTCCACGAGGCGATGCGCTACGCAGTCCTCGGCGGCGGCAAACGCGTCCGTCCGCTGCTGTGCCATGCAGCGGGCGAACTGACCGGCGCGACGGAAGCGGCGCGCAATGCGGCGGCCGCGGCACTGGAGATGATCCACGTCTATTCGCTCGTGCACGACGACATGCCGTGCATGGACGACGACGCGCTGCGTCGCGGCAAGCCGACCGTGCACGTGCAGTACGACGAGCCCACGGCGCTGCTCGTCGGCGACGCGCTGCAGTCGCAGGCTTTCGTGGCGCTGACCGACGCCGCCGCGCTGTCGCCCGTACAACAGGCGGCGCTCGTGCGCGAGCTGGCACTCGCGAGCGGCTCGATCGGCATGGCCGGCGGGCAGGCGATCGACCTGGCGAGCGTCGGCCTCAAGCTGACGCGCGAGCAGCTCGAAACGATGCACCGGATGAAGACGGGCGCACTGCTGCGCGCGGCCGTGCGGATGGGCGCGCTGGCCGGCGAAACGCCGTCGGCGGAAACGATGGCGGCGCTGGATGTCTACGCGGGGGCCGTGGGTCTGGCCTTCCAGGTCGTCGACGATATTCTCGACGTCACGACCGATTCGGCGACGCTCGGCAAGACCGCCGGCAAGGACGCGGCGAACGACAAGCCCACCTATGTATCGATCCTCGGACTCGAGGCGTCGCGCGAGCTGGCAGCGCAGCTGCGCGCCGAAGCGCACGATGCGCTGAAACCGTTCGGCGCACGCGCTCAGCGTCTCGCCGAACTTGCCGACCTGGTGGTAAACCGGGTCAGCTGACGCGAAAGCCCGCCGCCGCGCACTCGCTCTGCATGGTGCGTGCAACAGAATGCGGGCGCGTTTGATTTCCTACAATGGAACGACGATGTACGACTTGCTGAAAACCATCGACGACCCGGCGGATTTGCGCCGCCTCGATCGTCGCCAACTGCAACCGCTCGCGGATGAACTGCGCGCGTTCGTGCTCGACAGCGTATCGAAGACGGGCGGCCATTTGTCGTCCAACCTCGGGACGGTCGAGCTGACGATCGCGTTGCATTACGTGTTCAACACGCCGAACGATCGCATCGTCTGGGACGTGGGCCACCAGACCTACCCGCACAAGATCCTGACGGGTCGCCGCGACCAGATGCACTCGCTGCGTCAGCAGGACGGCATTTCGGGTTTCCCGCGCCGTTCGGAGTCCGAATACGACACGTTCGGCACTGCGCACTCGAGCACGTCGATCTCGGCCGCGCTCGGCATGGCGATCGGCAGCCAGCTGAACGGCGACGATCGCTTCTCGATCGCCGTGATCGGCGACGGCGCGATGACGGCCGGCATGGCGTTCGAGGCGATGAACAACGCCGGCGTGTCGGAAGACGCGAAGGTGCTCGTGATCCTGAACGACAACGACATGTCGATCTCGCCGCCGGTCGGCGCGCTGAATCGCCATCTCGCACGCCTGATGTCGGGCCGCTTCTACGCGGCTGCGCGCGCGGGCGTCGAGCGCGTGCTGAGCGTTGCGCCGCCGGTGCTCGAACTCGCGCGCAAGCTCGAGGAGCACGCGAAGGGCATGGTCGTGCCGGCCACGCTGTTCGAAGAGTTCGGCTTCAACTACATCGGCCCGATCGACGGTCACGATCTCGATTCGCTGATCCCGACGCTGCAGAACATCCGCGAACTGCGCGGCCCGCAGTTCCTGCACGTGGTGACGAAGAAAGGCCAGGGCTACAAGCTCGCCGAAGCCGATCCCGTGCTCTACCACGGCCCCGGCAAGTTCAATCCGGCCGAAGGCATCAAGCCGTCCGCTACGCCCGCGAAGAAGTCGTACACGCAGGTGTTCGGCGAGTGGCTGTGCGATGAAGCCGAGCGCGATACGCGCGTCGTCGGCATTACGCCCGCGATGCGCGAAGGCTCGGGCATGGTCGAGTTCGAGAAGCGCTTCAAGGATCGCTACTACGACGTCGGCATCGCCGAGCAGCACGCGGTGACGTTCGCGGGTGGCCTCGCGACCGAAGGGCTCAAGCCCGTCGTCGCGATCTACTCGACGTTCCTGCAGCGTGCGTACGATCAACTGATTCACGACGTCGCGCTGCAGAACCTGCCGGTCGTGTTCGCGATCGACCGCGCGGGCCTCGTCGGCGCGGACGGCGCGACGCACGCGGGCGCGTACGATCTCGCGTTCATGCGCTGCATCCCGAACATGACGGTCATGGCGGCGTCCGACGAGAACGAATGCCGCCAGATGCTGCACACGGCGCTGCAACAGCCGAACCCGACGGCGGTGCGTTATCCGCGTGGCGCGGGTACGGGCGTGCCGACGGTGAAGGAATTCACCGAGATCCCGCTCGGCAAGGGTGAAGTGCGTCGCCGCACGTCGCAGACGGAAGGCAAGCGTGTCGCGATTCTCGCGTTCGGCACGATGGTCGCTCCGTCGCTCGTCGCAGGCGAAGAGCTCGATGCCACCGTCGCGAACATGCGCTTCGTGAAGCCGGTCGACGCGGCGCTCGTGCGCGAACTCGCCGAGACGCACGACTACCTCGTCACGGTCGAGGAAGGCTGCGTGATGGGTGGCGCGGGCTCGGCCTGCGTGGAAGCCCTGATGGAGAGTGGGGTTATCCGACCCGTACTACAATTGGGCCTCCCTGACCTGTTCATCGATCATGGCGATCCCGCGAAGCTGCTGTCGCAATGCGGCCTCGACGGCGCGGGTATCGCGAAATCGATTCGCGAACGCTTCCTGAGCCCGGCGGCCGATGTCGCCGATCAGGCCAAGCGCGTCGCGTAAGCCGTCGCCGCCTGCGGGCGGCGCCGGTGCGACTGGCGTAACCGGTCTTCATTGATGCGGAAAACATGGGCCTGCGGGCCCATGTTGCTTTTCCGGCTGCCGCATATGCGGTGTGCGCGTCGTCGGACGCGCGGCTTACAAGGATTGAACAAGATGAACCAGATGAATCCCGCCTTCGTGATGCCGGACGTGCAGAGCACGGTGGATACCCGTCAGATTCCGATTCAGCGCGTAGGCGTGAAGGCGGTCCGGCATCCGTTGACGGTGTGTACCGAAAGCGGCGACGTGCAGCCGACCGTCGGCGTCTGGAACCTCGACGTCCGCCTGCCGGCCGACCAGAAGGGCACGCACATGTCGCGCTTCGTCGCGCTGCTCGAGGAAAACCGCGCGCCGCTGACGGTCGAGCGCTTCCGCGCAATGCTGGCGTCGATGCTCGAGAAGCTCGAGGCCGAGGCGGGCCGCATCGAGGTCACGTTCCCGTATTTCGTGAACAAGACGGCGCCGGTGTCCGGTGTGCAGAGCCTGCTCGATTATGAAGTGACGCTCGCGGGCGAAAGCCGCAACGGCGAGACGCGCCTGTTCCTGAAGGTGCTCGTGCCCGTGACGAGCCTGTGCCCGTGCTCGAAGAAGATCTCGCAATACGGCGCGCACAACCAGCGTTCGCACGTGACGATCGACGCGGAGCTGGCGGCCGACCTGCCGGTCGAGGCGCTGATCCGCATCGCGGAAGAAGAGGCGTCGTGCGAGCTGTGGGGCCTGCTGAAGCGTCCGGACGAGAAGTTCGTCACCGAGCGCGCGTACGAGAACCCGAAGTTCGTCGAGGATCTCGTGCGCGACGTCGCGCAGCGTCTCGATGCGGACGAGCGCGTGGCCGCGTACGTGCTCGAGGCCGAGAACTTCGAGTCGATCCACAATCACAGCGCGTATGCGCTGATCGAACGCGACAAGCGGCAGGCGGCATAACGCCGCGGCGTTTTGTCGCGCCGATGAAAAATGGCCGCTCGTTTTCGAGCGGCCATTTTGTTTTTGCCCGACCGCTACGTGCGCGGGCGGGCGCGCGCCGCGGGTCAGCGCGCGAGCGACGCGAGATCCCAGCGCGGCTTCACCGTGAACGCGTAGTCGGCATTCGCCTGCTCGGGCCAGCGGCCGAGCCGCAAGGCGCCCGCAAGCGCGATCATCGCGCCGTTGTCGGTGCAGAGCGCAAGATCGGGGTAGTGCACGTCGAAGCCGCGCTTCACGGCGGCGGCCGACAGCGCGGTGCGCAACTGGCGGTTCGCGCCGACGCCGCCCGCGACCACGAGGCGCTTGAGCTTCGTTTTCTTCAGCGCGGCGAGCGACTTCGCGACCAGCACGTCGACGGCCGCGTCGACGAAGCCGCGTGCGAGGTCGGCCTTTGCGCGGTCGAGCGCTTCGCCTTCGAGCCCGGCCGCCTCGAACTTCTTCATCTGCGTGAGCACGGCCGTCTTCAGGCCGCTGAAACTGAAGTCGAGATCGCCCGAATGCAGCATTGGACGCGGCAGCACGACCGCGCCCGGCGTGCCCGTTTCGGCGAGCTTCGACACTTCAGGGCCGCCCGGGTAGCCGAGCCCGATCAGCTTGGCCGTCTTGTCGAACGCCTCGCCGGCCGCATCGTCGAGCGTTTCGCCGAGCGTTTCGTACACGCCGACGTCGGTCACGCGCATCAGCTGCGTGTGGCCGCCGGACACCAGCAGCGCGACGAACGGGAACGGCGGCGGCGCGTCGACGAGCAGCGGCGACAACAGGTGGCCTTCGAGGTGATGGATGCCGACGGTCGGCTTGTTCCAGGCGAGCGCGAGTGCATTCGCGATGCTCGCGCCGACCAGCAGCGCGCCGGCGAGGCCGGGGCCCTGCGTGAACGCGATCGCGTCGATGTCGTCGCGGCGCGTGCCGCTTTGCGCCATCACCTCCTCGAGCAGCGGCAGCGCGCGGCGGATGTGGTCGCGCGACGCGAGTTCGGGCACGACGCCGCCGTAGTCGCGGTGCATCGCGATCTGCGAATGGAGCGCGTGCGCGAGCAGGCCGCGCTGCGTGTCGTAGAGCGCGAGGCCGGTTTCGTCGCAGGAGCTTTCTATGCCGAGAACGAGCATGGGTGCGGGCGGGCGCGCCGGGTCGGACGCGCCGCGGGAAGGTCAACGTAACAGGAAAGTATAGCAGGCGAGGGCCGCCCGCCGCTGGCGGCGGCCCGGGCGGAAGCCGCCGGGCGCGGGTGCGGGCGGTGCGCCCAGGCGGGGAGCGGGGGGGCGCCGCTGGCCGTCGATGCCCGGTCGAGGCACGCCCGATGGGTGGCGACGCATCGCGCCTGGCAGGCATCTGTCGCTGCCGGACCGGGCGGAGGAAGCCGCCCGTCGGTTCCGTCGATCGGTCAGGTGGGCGTGTTCAACGGCACTTCATCGAAGCGCTTCACCCGGTAGATGACGATCGACACGATCCAGCTGGCCGCGAAGATGCCGATGATGATATAGCCGAGCATGCCGAAGTTGTCGTTGAGCGTTCCGATCGCATCCCATGGCGAACCCTTCAGGTTCAGCTGATCGGCGAGCAGGCCCAGCGCCTCGATGCCGCCGATGACGAGCGCGACCACGATCGACACGAGCGTGATCGTCATGTTGTAGTAGATCTTGCGCAGCGGCTTCTGGTAGGCCCAGCCGTAGGCGCCGAGCATCAAGTGGCCGTCGAGCGTGTCGACGAGCGACATGCCGGCGCTGAACAGCACGGGAAAGACCATGATGGCCCACGGCGACAAGCCCTTCGCGGCCTGGGTCGCGGCGATGCCGAGCAGGCTGATCTCGGTCGCCGTGTCGAAACCGAGGCCGAACAGGAAGCCGATCGGATACATGTGCCAGCTGCGCGTCACGAGCCGGAACAGCGGCCGGAAGAGGCGCGCGAGGAAGCCGCGATCGGCGAGCAGCATGTCGAAATCGTCGTCGACGTAGGCTCCGCCGCTGCGGACGTGGCGCCAGGCGCGGTAGATGCCGCGCAGGATCATGAAGTTCATCAGCGCGAGCGCGAACAGGAAAAACGCCGAGACCGCCGTGCCGATGATGCCGCCGATTGCCTTGAAATTGTCGAAGCGGCTCTGGATCGCCGTGGTCGCGACCGCAACGGCGATCGACGCGAGCACGACGACGGTCGAATGGCCGAGCGAGAAGAAGAAGCCGACCGCGACCGGGCGTTTCTTTTCCTGCATCAGCTTGCGCGTGACGTTGTCGATTGCGGCGATGTGGTCGGCGTCGACTGCGTGACGCAGCCCGAAGCCGTAGGCGAGCATGGCGGTGCCGAGCAGTACCGGATAGTTGTGGAAAGCCACCAGCGCCCACACCCACGCCAGCACGTTGATGGCGATCAGGACGCCATAGATGCCCAGCAACTTTCGTCGCACACTCGTGTTCGAGTCGTTGAAAATCTGAGTGAATCGGTCAAGCATCGTGAATCTCCCGGAAGGCACGCGTTCCGAACGGTGACGGGGCAGGCGGCATAACGAGGTCTGGCTTCGGGATCGGCATGCAATGGCATGCGCCGTCCCGACACAGTGGCGCGACCGTACCGGATTCTCACCGGTTTCCCGTTGTGCCCGCATCGAATAAAACCAGCTCCGCTTATACCTTGCAGTAAAGGAAAAGTCGATTCCGTTTGTCGCGGCGGCCAATTCCATTTCTTTCAAATCACATTCTTTTATTTCGCATTGGCTTACTGTGTCATTCGGGACGCTCGACTGGATATTCGGCGTGACGTGATTGCGCGGCGTCATTTCCGAGTCATCGTTTCTGTGTGTCATGCGCGTCGTTCGTTTCCGCAAGGTCGGCGGCCTGATCGGATCGATCGTAGTCCTGATGAGTGGATTGCGTTCGCACGTTTCGAGGTTGCGCGTACATGATCCCGATTCGGCATTCGAGGCGGGGTCTCTCGCAACGCTGCGCCCGCCGCGAAAAATGCATGACCGGAGTGCCCGCCCGGCTCGCGAGGCCGGCCGAGGGGCGGGCGTTGCGTCATGACCGCCCGCCTCACGTTCCGCGTACGCCACCGCCTGCAGATCGACGCCGCGCGACGATCCGGGCGTTGCGTTCTCCGCCATCGCATGTATCATTCGCCCTTCCTCAAGACATTCATCCGCCACCTGACTCTAAGTGGCTGATAAATCTGCAAATTTCCCTGACTCTTGCAAAGCTCCTGAACAATCCGCGCCATGGAAACCTATGACATCGCGTATGCCATTGATTTTAAACGATATTTTCGCAGTCTCTGAGGGCGAGTGTACTGGCAATGTGTCCTACTACGGAAACTAACGCGCTGCTCCTATTTTCCATGCTCGCAACGCTGCCTTGTCGCGCCAGTCGCAAGCCTCCATCGCAGCCCGTTCATTAATCAGGGCTTGGGCCAAGTCGGCTACCGTCTTACCCGCCGGTCTCGGCGCATGGGCGCAATCCTGTAAGTACGCGTCCGGAATCCCTCCCGAACTCCCCGCAGCACACCCCGCCAGTAGGGCCGTAACCAGTACGGCCAAACCTCCGTTAATTCCCCTCATCCGACTCCCCGTAGATAGCGTCCCAAACCGCATCAGGGACAACCGTTTCTGCTACGGCAGGGTTGCCCTTGATCGCCGACGCCAGCCGGTCTGAGGCCGCCTTAGCTCGTTCCTGCGCCTTCTTTTCTGCGATCTTCTGGGCGTCGAGTGCGCGGGAGTACCCGTCCCGTTCCCGTGTGACCTCATCAACCTTGCCCTGTAGCTCAATTGCCCGGATGTGTTCGTGCTTCGCATAGAGGCCCGCACCGGCTGCGCATACCGCAGCAACCAGAAACAGGGCCGCGAGTAGTTGATCGATTCCGCGCATTAGTCGTCTTTCTTCGGGGTTGGTTGGTCGCCTAGCTTGCGCCACAGGGTCCAGTCCTTGTCGATCAAACCGCGCATGAGGGCTACGGCCGTGCGGGCGACGCGGGGCATAGCGCCCCAGATATAGCAGGCCGACAGGACAATCGAAGCAATCGCCGCGTAGGTACTGAGCGGGAGAGTAGTGAGGCCGTATAGGGCCGTCCCAGTTGTGACCGTGACCTTACCGGCCGATGCGGCGGCACTGTCGGCCGCCTCTTGAAAAATTCCCATCTTCTCCTTGTGTGTCGTTGCTACAGAACGCCGGTCATGTCCAGCACCATAAATCGGTAGTGCATGCACTCGCGGTAGCACGTAATGTTGGGCGGGTTGCCGCCGTTGTAGCGATGAAGTTCCCATGTGACTACGCCGCCTGAGACGCCAACCGCACTCATTTCTGCGATGTCCCAAAGGCGCTGATTGCTGTTCGTGGAACCGCTGATGTAGTGCGCGGGCCACATGCAGCCGATTGCTACGGGGCGGCCGTAGTCGTATGTTTGCGCCGCACCTTGAGGAAATCTGGTGACTGTCCAACCGTAGTCGGGGAGGTACTGTCCGGACACAACGTCAAGAATCTTGCAGAAGGGTTGTGATGCGTCCGCGATCAACGTGCCATTTGGGGAGAACACCTGCAACCCGAAGCGCGACGAAGGGACAGGCACACGGGAATACACAAACAGGTGAACGGTGGTCTGCGCCGCAGTAATCAATCGAACCGTGTACAGGTTCCCGTCGCGTTTGAAGTCCCACGGCGTGACCATTATTCCGCTATCTGCTGTAAAGGCCCACAGTGGGGGTTGGTCCGAGCGGAAAGTAAATGAACAAAGCCAAAACGTACCCGTGTATTGAATACTCGCGTTGTTAATGACAGTGGGGATATTGGTCTGTTGAGAGACAGCGGAAAGGCTCGCAGTGAGTTGGTAGTTTGGTGTAGAGCCGTCGATCTGGAACAGTCCAGAATCCGTGAATGCCTGAAACCCTACCGACATCAAAACACCCCGTACACTAGCCAGCCCTTTACGGGCGACCGCCAGCCATCGCTAGTAACGCTATACCGCCAACGCACCCCGTTTGCGTCGATGTCAATAATTGGTACAGGTACGTTCATGCTGATGTGCCAAAACAAAAAGTCCGGCATGAATGACCACCACGGCGTACCGTCCGAGAGGTTCGCGCCGATAGCTCCGTCGTTTCCGTCGATACGCACCATATCCTTGATGCGGCCACAGCGCGTACTACCGTCTAGGACGAGACGCCCGGAGGCGTCCCATAGTTGCAGCCCTACGGACATTAGTAGAACCCCAGTCGATACCGGAGCGTGTTGTTAGCGTCGAATCCACGCACGCCGTTGCTGTCAATGTTCAATCGGTTTCCTTGTCCATCCGTATTGTTGATTTCGAACCAGCCACTTTTATCAAGTCGCCATCCCTGCCGCCCAGCTACGTAGTTGGCCGACTAGAGCGCCTTCCGGAACACGGAGGTAACGCTCACAGAACGCAATTACGCGCTCGCCGCGAGTCTGGGGGATTGTCTGCTTGAGTGGGCCGGGGCTTACTGGGTCGCGAATCCTCAATGCGTCAGACCGGGGATTAGCCCGTCATCTGCCTGGGATGCGTTGTGGATGGCTCCGCGTGCTGCTTGCTCTGCGCCTAGCTTCTTGCCGGCGTCCTGGCTGCGGCCTACGGTTGCCTCTGCGTGGACATGGAGAGCGCGAGAAAGAGCGACTGCGCGGCGCGTGAGTGTCTCAAGCAGGTTGTGCTTGGGATTCACGACCGGCGTGCCGCGTGCGTTCTCCAGAATGTCTCCCTCGTCCTCAAGTTCGAGACTGAGGCGAGAGATATCGGCTTGGGTGCGGGCCAGATTAGCCGCTAGGGCTAAGTCAGCGTTGTTCCAGGTCGTAGCGGCACGGGCCTGCACAATTGCATCCCAGTAGGGCCAATCGTCATCAAGTAAGCGGATATGGTCAGGCGGCTTCATCGGGCCGGATGCTGCGGCCTGGGTAGCAGCTACAGCGGTCGTAGTGCTATCAGAGCGAGTTCTCAAATTGTTTCTGCTGCCTGTAGAATTGTCCGGACACGGGGAGAAATGATGGGAATCGAGAGACCGCTGCAAGACTTGGAAGATGCTCGGGCGCATCTGGAAGAAATGCGCGGAGCAAAGACATTTCCTGCATTTGATCGTGCTTGGGTAAGTGTGCTAATGGACCTATCGCGTGCTTGGCATCGCACGCAAAGCTGTGTGAAACCGCACCCGGAGGTGAAAGGGCATCAAACCATGCGTGATGCACTTGCCCTGATCGGAGACGATGGGGATCAACTGCTTGTCTACCTGCGGATGGCCCGAAATGCGAAGGAACACGGGCTGGTCGACATCACGCGGCATGAACCTGGAGGCCTAGCGATAAATCCGCCAAAGGGTGAACGAGGTCTGTATATCCGGCACATGGAGATAAAGGCTGGCCGCATGGTCTTGGACGCACCCAAAGGGGCCGAAGTGGTGTTTCGGGCGGGACGAGTGATTCCCGCTGCGTTCGAGGCGTTTGGGAAGGAGTATTTCCCGCCACTGTTCCATCTGGGGAACCCTGTAGACGGGTTCGATGCGATAGCGTTAGCAGAAGCCGGGATTGCGTACTACGACACCGTGATCCGCGAAATTGGTCAGCTATTGGCGGCAGTCGAGCCGGCCTAATATTGGGCTACGCGTGTACGCGTGCGCGCACAACGAAAGCTTACGGACTGTTTAGAGCGATTCCAGGCCGATCCCTGAGAGCTAGGGCGTTATCGGCGGAAATTTTTGCAGTTAGGGATATTTCGACACTGACCCGCCGGTGTCGGCGGAAAACGTCTCCGCAAATCACCATACCCCCGCCTGCATCACATGCGGGATAGCCTGTCAATGGAAAATCTCGGGAATTTGATATTTATTTTCGGATGTGAGTATCATTGATAGCTCATTGTGGTTATCACTGGGACAACCACTGTAGCTACACTGATTCATCACTGGGGAGTCTAGCTATTCCGTAGATCACTGCGCCTATGGCTTATTCCAATGATGAGAGCTATCCATAGGTAACCCATCTAGTGAGCTACCAGACTTCAAGACATAACGTCTATCCGTAGCTGTTTTCTTCTTATGGCAGTCTATGCAGAGCAATTGCATATTCTCATCGTCATTAGTTCCACCATCCTCCAAAGAGGTGATGTGGTCTACTTCACCAATGCGTACAGCTATTCCGCATCTTTGGCAAATATAGTTATCTCTAAGCCTAATGCGTCTGCGTTGATTAACGCCTGCTTCGCCTCTAAGACGAGAACTTCTAGTGATCGTCTGGATAGCTCAATCTCCTCGCTCGCTTCGCTCGCTCGGATAGAACTACCGTGCGTATTCGTGGGATGAACAGGGTTCGCCTTGCACGTACCTGGGGCATCATTGGCGGCTAGCCTATAGCCAGCCTTCCATCGGGCATGCCTACCCATCGGGGAGGGGCGTCCTCTCCTAAGCTGCGTCCTATTTTATATCGTGAAATGCATGCGACAGGACCCTTGCTGTGTCTGTGTTTCAGCCACGTCCAGGAGCGCAGTGGTTGCAGGTGACGCTGCCTGCGTCCATCACACGGAGACATTGCGGACAGGCTCTTGCAACTAGCGCAGATGCATCGCTAGCACTAGGTGAGGCGGGCTCCTCTTTTATCTCTTTCCAACCTCGCTGCAAATAGCGTTTCGCAAGCATGTCTGATGCAAATCCGCCAATGGTTGCTTGGATCAAGAAAGCAACAAGGATAAGTGCGGGATGTATCGCAATTAACACGCAGGAAATTAGAAATTCCGCAAGGGCGCATCCCCAAATTCCTTTAACTGCGAAATACAGAGGTCCAAATATTATTGCGGCCACGCCAGAGGCTGTAGGATTGATGGTTTCTCGATAACCATTCGCAGGGTTTTCAAAAGTGCGTGTCATGTATTTCCCCGTAGAACAAACGGGGACCGTACACGTTTCTTACATTCCTGTCAAATCTGACGGGAGAACCACACAACCTTGCCGACAATCTCAAAATCGAATTCGTTTTCATCAGGCCTCACGGTAATACCCCCGGCCAGTAAGCGGGATCGGAAGTAGAATTTTCAGCAAAGGGAGTTCTACGCAATGAAGAAGTCGAAGTTCACGGATAGCCAGATCATGGATGCGCTCAAGCGGGCGGAGTCCGGGCTGGCGGTGCCGGAGATTTGTCGGGAGCTGGGTATCAGCACGGCGACCTTTTACAACTGGCGCGGCAAGTACGGCGGCATGGACGTGTCGCTGATGGCTCGCATGAAGGAACTGGAGGCGGAGAACGCACGACTGCGCAAGATGTACGTCGAAGAGAAGATCAAGGCGGAGATCGTCGCAGAGGCGCTGGCAAAAAAAGACTGAGGCCATCTTCTCGCCGCGAGATGGCCAGGGACGCAGTAGCACGCCGGGGGGTGTCGATCCGGCTTGCATGCGAGGCATTTGGCGTAAGCCAGACGTGCTACCGCTATGAGCGAAAGCGCAATGCAGAGAACGAACAGATCGCCGACTGGTTGCTGAGACTGACCGACAACCACCGTAACTGGGGATTCGGGCTGTGTTTCCTGTACCTGCGCAACGTGAAGGGCTTCGGGTGGAATCATAAGAGGATCTACCGCATCTATCGCGAGCTCGAGCTGCATCTGCATCACAGG
>NZ_JPGM01000110.1:0-16222 GCF_000731655.1 Burkholderia sp. MSh2
CTGGTAGCTCGTGAACAACGGGCCGAGTTCAGGCGCCTGCTGCGCGCGCTTGATGAAGTCGTTGGACGCATCCGCGAGCCGTGCATAACCGACCGCGCCGCGATCCTCGACCTGCATCTTGAACCCGCCGAGCGTGCCGAACCCTAGAATGGGCGGCGGCGGAAAGATCGCGACGAAGGATTCCTTGATGTCCGCGTACTTGCGATTCAGCGCGTCTGCGATCGCCTGCGCGGACAGCGCCTTGTCACCCCGCTTGTCGAACGGTTTCAGCGTGATGAATACCGTGCCCGCACTCGACGAATTCATCAGGCCGTTCACCGACATGCCCGGAAACTCGAGGATGCTTTCCACCCCGGGCTGCTTCAGCGCGATGTCGGCCATCGTATCGACCACCTTCCCGGTGCGGTCGAGCGACGCGCCGTTCGGCAGTTGCGCGAAGCCCACCAGGTACTCCTTGTCCTGCGCCGGCACGAACCCGGTCGGAACGATCCTGCCCACCAGGATGGTGATGCCGATCAGCACGGCGTAAATGCCCATGACCAGCGCCTTGCGGCCGATCAGCCCGTCGAGCCGCGTTCCATACGCCGTCGAGCCGCGCTTGAAAAGCCGGTTGAACGCGTCGAAGAATCCGCCGAGGTAACGCCGGATCACACGCGTCACGCCGTCCTCCGGTTCGTTATGCCCCTTCAACAACAGCGCGGACAACGCGGGCGACAGCGTGAGGGAGTTGAACGCGGAGATGATCGTCGAGATCGCAATGGTCAGCGCGAATTGCCGGTAGAACTCGCCGGACAGTCCCGGCATGAACGCCAGCGGGACGAACACGCTCGACAGCGTCAGCGCGATCGCGACGATCGGCGTGCTCACCTCCTTCATCGCGAGATAGGTCGCATCCTTCGGCGACAGCCCCTTGGCGATGTTCCGTTCGACGTTTTCCACCACCACGATCGCGTCGTCGACGACGATCCCGATTGCCAGCACCATTCCGAACAACGACAGCGCGTTGATCGAGAATCCGAACATGAGCAGCAGCGTGAAGGTGCCGACGATCGAAACCGGCACCGCCAGCAACGGAATGATGGACGCGCGCCACGTCTGCAGAAACAGGATGACGACGACCACGACCAGCGCAACGGCTTCGAGCAGCGTGGAAACCACGGCGGCGATGCTGGAGCGCACGAACTTGGTCGGATCGAAGACGATCCGGTAGTCGACGCCGGCGGGCATGTCCGCCTTGGCCTCCTCCATCGTGGCGCGCACCTGGTCGGAAATTGCCAGCGCGTTTCCGCCCGGCGCCTGAAAGATGCCGAACCCCACCGCGGGCTTGCCGTCGACCATCGATCTCAGGCCATAGTCCGATGCACCGAGCTCGATGTGCGCGACATCGCGCAGATAGGTCACGCCGCCGGCTGGCGCCGTCTTGATCACGATGGCGCCGAATTCCTCCTCGGATTGCAGTCGACCTCGCGTATTGACGGACAGCTGCAACGGCACGTTGCCGCGCATCGGCTGCGACCCGATCACGCCGGCCGCGACCTGCACGTTCTGCTCGCGAATCGCGTTGACCACGTCGGTCGCAGTCAGCCCGCGTGCCGCGATCTTCTGCGGATCGAGCCAGATCCGCATCGAATAGTCCCCTCCGCCCCAGATTCTGACTTCGCCGACCCCGGGAATACGCTCGAGCCGGCTTTTTATATTCAGAATTCCATAATTTCGAAGATAGTTGACGTCGTAGCGGTTGTCCGGTGAAACCAGATGCACGGCGATGGTCTGCGTGGTGGACGATTTGACGGTCGTCACGCCAAGCCTCTGCACGTCGGCGGGCAGCTTCGGGAATGCCTGGGAAACCCGGTTCTGCACGAGTTGCTGCGCCTTGTCCGGATCGGTGCCGACCTTGAAGGTGACCGTGAGCGCCAGGGTGCCGTCGCTGTTCGCCTGCGACTGCATATACAGCATGCCCTCGACGCCGTTGATCTGCTCCTCGAGCGGCGACGCAACCGTCTCCGCGATCACCTTCGGATTCGCGCCCGGGTATTGCGCATTGACGGCGATCACCGGCGGCACCACCTCGGGATACTCCGCGATCGGCAGGAAATACAGCGATATGACGCCGGCCAGCAGGATCAGCGTCGACAGGACGCCGGCGAAAATCGGCCGGTCGACGAAAAACCGCGAAACGTTCATGATCAAGGTTCCATCGTTCAGGATTGGTTCCCGCGACGCCCCGCTGCCGGAGTCAAGGCGTGCCGGCGGGACGCGCGGCTTCAGCCGCCTCGCCCCGCCCGGATGCGGTGCGCCGTCGTTCGACGGCGGGCTAGACTTCGGCGCCCATCAGCGCGGACTTCCCGGGTGCGACCTTCCCCCACCGGCGCATGACCGGACGCTCGATGCAGACGAAGAGCAGCCAGCCGCCAAGCACCGATGCGCCGAAAGCCGCCAGCACGAGGGCCGTTGCCGCCGGCGTACCCAGCAGGCGACCGTTCAGCCAGTTCGTCACCGCCGTCAGGATCACCAGATGGATCATGTACATCCCGAACGAGATGTCGCCGAGCCAGTTCATCGTTCGCCCGGCGAAGCCGGTCCTGCGCCCGGTCACGTCGGCCGACGCCACCGATGTAATCAGGAACGCGATCGGAACGACCGTCGCCGCATTGAAGCTGAATTGAAACGGCACGAACATCGCGAGGAGATAGCCGGCGATCATCAGCCCGAATGCGGGTACGAGCCCCAGGTCGATCCAGCGGCCCGCCATCAGGATGCGCGCCATCAGCATGCCCAGCACGAACTCGAACAGCCGGAACGGCGGGAAAAAGTAGGACAGCCACCAGCGCTCCACCGAGATCGGCCATGCGTTCACCCACGGCGTGCCCGGCACCAGCAGATTGACGGCCAACTGGCACGAGAACAGCCCGACCACCATGGCCGCGGCCCATATCCATAATCTATTTTCAGGAATCCTTTTTATATTGGGTAAAATAAAAGGGAAAATTACGTAGAAGAACAGTTCGCAACAGAGCGACCACGACGGCCCATTGACGCCGAGATAGACCTCGTCTTTCGGAACCCATGCATGAACCAGCAACAGGTTCGGCAACCAGACCGAAGCCGGCGTGACGGATGCGCCGAACAGGATCATCGTCAATGCCCAGGTCGCGAAGTGATTCGGATAGATTTTCAGCACGCGCCTGAAGATGAAGCTGCCGACCGTGTCGTCCGGCCTGGCCGACCACGTGATCACGAATCCGCTGAGCACGAAGAAAAACGAAACGCCGAGCCAGCCGCCCTCCCCGAACAGCACCTTGAACCCGTGCGAAACCTGGTGGTCGGCATATGGATTGAATCCGATGATCCGTGTCAACGATGCATGAAAGCCGAAGACGAGCGCAGCCGCGACGAAACGCAACCCGGTCAGCGACGGCAATTTCATCAAATGGTGATGAGGTAGAACGGACGAATTCCTGATCGCGTCATTCATAAAGCACTCCTTATTGAAAATGGCTCAATCACGACAGATCGATGCAATATTCGGTGGCACACCTTCCCGGCAGGCGGACGACCTCGGCCGGCGCTATCGTTGCCGCGCGCGATGACGCCACGGCAACGCCAGCTTGCCTGAATGGCCCGCGATTTCCGCGACGTAGCGATCCGGGCGCCGAATCCTGCCGGGGTGGTGACGGGTGCTTCGCTAGCCGCTGACGCTGTCGGCGGCCATCGGAATCAGGTTGGGCTTCACGCTGGCGCCGGGACGAATGCGCTGCAGGCCGTTGACGACGATGCGTTCGCCGGGCTGCAAGCCGCGGGAGACGATGCGCAGCCCGTCCTGCAGGTGTCCCGGCAGGATCTCGCGATATTGCACGCGGTCTTGCGCATCGACCACCATGACGAACTTCTTTTCCTGATCGGTGCCGATCGCGCCGTCGCTGATCAGCACCGCGGGATGAGGCTCGCTGCCGCTGATCTTCACGCGGGCGTACAGCCCCGGCAGCAGCGTGCCATCGGGGTTGTCGAAGATTGCCCGCACACGAACGGTGCCCGACCCGCTATCGATGCGATTGTCGATCGACGAAACCCAACCCGGATGGGAATAACCGCTTTCGTCGGCCAGACCCAGCATGACGGGCATCGCGCCCTTGCCGTTTCGGCTCAGATAGGTCAGGTAGGTCTGCTCGTCGACATCGAACGACGCGTAGATCGGCGAAAGCGATACCAGCGTCGTCAACGGCGGCGAAGATGCGCCGGGGAAAACGATGTTGCCCACGGTCATTTCGGCGCGAGACACCCGTCCCGCGAAGGGGGCAACGATCCGCGTATAGCCGAGATTGAGCCGGGCTGCCTCCAGGGCGGCCTGCGCGGCCTTCAGGTCCGCATCCGCCTCCCGCGACGCATTCTGCTTTTCGTCGAAATCCCGTTTGGCGATCGCATTGTCGACGATCAGGCGTTGCGCCCGCGCGAGGTCCGCGCCCGTGAAACTGCATCGGGCCTGTGCCGACGCCAGCCGCGCTTGCGCGCGATCGACCTCGACGGCATATGGCCGAGGGTCGATGGTAAAGAGCGGGTCGCCTTTCTTGACCAGCGCGCCGTCCTTGAAATGGACCGCGACGATCGTCCCCGATACCAGCGGCCGCACCTCGACCTTGTCGATGGCTTCGAGCCGGCCGGAATAGCTTTGCCAATCCACGATGCGCTTTGCCACCGCAGCCGCGACATCGACCTCCGCGGCCGGGGGCCGGGCTTCCGCATGAACCGGGGTGATCGCACCGCCGCGACCGAGCACGGCGGTCGCCGCGCCGGCAGCCGCGACGATCAGCAAGACGGCAATCGCAATCGGGTACTTTCGTTTGGGCGGCATGTCCGTCCCTTCGTTGAGTACGGCAGATCATGTCGGGCCGCTCGGCGCTCGCGCGCGGTCGAACGCGCGCTCCGCCATTGCGGCGCTGGACGCAGCACATGCGCGCTCCTCGCCGGAACGAGCGGCACCGGCGCCGCTGCGGCGAAGCGATCGACGTCGTGCGGAAGGCTTTATTCGACCGCGCTGAACTCCGGCACGTAAACGGCCTCGCACAATTCGGCGACGAAGGCGCCGGACATCCCTTCCAGGGCCGTATTCGTGAACGCCACCACGCTCAGTTGCCTGACCGGATCGACGAACCACGAATGGCCGTAGGTGCCGCCCATGCGCCAGGTTCCGGCGGATTCGGGCGTCTGCGCCGCGACGGGGTCCTTCAGCACCGTGATGCCGAGGCCGAAGCCCCGGCCGGGCCAGAAGGCCATCGGCAAATCGCCGATCTGGTTGGTCGTGAATTGCCGGACCAGCGACTCGGGCAGCAGCGGCGCCCCACCCGTGCGCAGCGTTTCCAGCAGGCGCAGGAAGTCTCCTGCGGAGCCGACCATGCCGGCGCCGCCGGACGGATAGGCGGCGGCATTCAATGCGCGACTCGGCGACAGGTCGAAACCGGCCGTGCCTTCGACGAACGGAACGAAATCGGGTTCGCCGAGCCGCCGGGGCGCCGATGGAGCATCGGCGTACGCGACGGCAAGCCGGCGTTCGTCCACCGCCGTGAAGGCCGTGTCGCGCAGGCCCAGCGGCCCTGTCACCAGTTCGGCGACGGCCTTGTCGAGCGGCAAATGCGTGACTTGCTCGATGACCGCGCCGAGGACGTCGGTCGCGATCGAGTACTTCCACTCGCTTCCCGGTCGATACAGCAACGGCGCGGCGGCGATGCGCCGTACGTTTTCCTGGAGGCTCACGTCGCTGCCGTCCATCCCGTCGGACACACCGGCGCGCGCGTACGGGCCGTTCTCCTCCTGGAAGAATTTGTAGGACAGGCCTGCGGTGTGGGTCATGAGGTGACGAATCGTGATGCGCGGCTGCGTGCCGTCGGGCAGCCGCGGCGTGAATTCCGGCAACCACCGGGTCACGTCCTCGTCGATCTGCAGCCGCCCCTGCGCGATCAATGCCAGCGCCGCGACCGACACGATCGGCTTCGACACGGAAGCCAGCCTGAAAAGCGCATCTTCCTGCATCGGCTTGCCGGCTTCGCGATCCGCCATGCCGGCTGCCCGCCGGTAAACCACTTGCCCGGCCTGCGCAATCAGGATGACGGCGCCGACCAGGCGCTGCTCCGACAACGTGCGTTCGAGCACGCCGTCGACGCGCTGCGTCAAGGTCGATACATACGAATGATCAGCCGCCTGATTCGTCGAATTATCTTGAAAGGCCATCGTAATTACCTTTAAGTGAAGATTATTTTCGAGTCATAGTAAGTCAATGGCCAAACAAATTAAAAGCCGTCCGACCGTATTTTCATAGCGGACGAAAATGTCTCGAATCGGACCGTGCACACTCGGCGCGAGCGGCGAACAGCTCCGACGCCACGGCTCGAGCGGGTTGCCGCTTCGGTCGTTTGATTGAAGTTCATGGCTCACCCGGACGCAAACAATTCAATCCCCCGAAGCTCGATCGCGTGATATTCGGTGAATCGGATATACGGGTTATCAGGTGAATTTCAGTTATGAATATCGATGAAAATGTGCGACCGGAATATTGGCAAACCGATAGCAGCGCCGATACTGATCGCAATCGTATCGATCGGTGTTTTGAAAAGCCATTCTGCTCCCCGGGCGACCATGACCGCGGTGGACGGTCCCCGCCGACCTGCTGCGACAGGTGTGAGGCAGCGCCCCGTTCCGCACGCGCCGGCTGGAGCAACCGAAGGCCGCACATCGGTTCGCCGATACAACAGGGGCGTGACCTTCGAGTCAACACGTCCGGTGTGAAGACTCATGTCTTTGAGTAGCGCCAGTTTGGCAGGACCCTTCGCATCCCGATCGGCACGCCCGACGCCTGAAAGCGCGGGAACGGAGCGACGCTTCGTCGGCCGCAGGATTCGTTACATCAAGGCGTTCGGACCTCGATGCCGAACGAGCGACTAGCGGTATCGATCGAAGCCATTGCACTGGTCCACGGGCAACAGGTGACAGCGGAAGATATGCTTGCCCCCGATACTGCCCGCCACGCCCCCTGGCGGCCCACGAAATCCCTTCGACGCAGCCAAAAACAAAAAACCCGCGAAGCCTTTCGGCATCGCGGGTTTCGCGGCTTCCCCGAACAACCCTGGAAGCGAATCTGGTGGGCCCGGCGGGGTTCGAACCCGCGACCAATCGATTATGAGTCGACTGCTCTAACCGCTGAGCTACAGGCCCTGATGAGAAGCGAAGCGTGTCACACGCCGCCCCGGCAACGAAGCCGGGCCGGCATTGTAACAACAAAGGAGACAAACGCCACCGGCATTGTGCAAATGCCGGCGGCGTTCGCAGGAGAGACGCTGGAAATCAGTTCCCTTCGAGGAACGACTTCAGCTTGTCGGAACGGCTCGGGTGACGCAGCTTGCGCAGCGCCTTGGCCTCGATCTGACGGATCCGCTCACGCGTGACGTCGAACTGCTTGCCGACTTCCTCGAGCGTGTGATCGGTGCTCATCTCGATGCCGAAACGCATCCGCAGCACCTTCGCCTCGCGCGGCGTCAGCGAATCGAGCACGTCCTTCACGACGTCGCGCATGCTCGCATGCAGCGCGGCATCCGCCGGCGCGACCGTGTTGGTGTCCTCGATGAAGTCGCCGAGATGGGAATCGTCGTCGTCGCCGATCGGCGTTTCCATCGAGATCGGCTCCTTCGCGATCTTCATGATCTTGCGGATCTTGTCTTCCGGCATCTCCATCTTCTCGGCGAGCGTAGCCGGATCCGGCTCGAGACCGGTTTCCTGCAGGATCTGCCGCGAGATGCGGTTCATCTTGTTGATCGTCTCGATCATGTGAACCGGGATACGGATCGTGCGCGCCTGATCGGCGATCGAACGCGTAATGGCCTGGCGGATCCACCACGTCGCATACGTCGAGAACTTGTAGCCGCGACGGTATTCGAACTTGTCCACCGCCTTCATCAGGCCGATGTTGCCTTCCTGGATCAGGTCGAGGAACTGCAGGCCGCGGTTCGTGTACTTCTTCGCGATCGAGATCACGAGACGCAGGTTCGCCTCGGTCATCTCGCGCTTCGCCTGGCGCGCCTTCAGTTCGCCGGCCGCCATCTGGCGGTTGGTTTCCTTCAGGTCCTTCAGCGGCAGCACGACGCGCGCCTGCAGGTCGAGCAGGCGTTGCTGCTGTTCGCGGATCGCCGGGATGTTGCGCGACAGCACCGCGCTGTACGAATGACCTTCGTTCGTGATCTTGTCGGCCCAGTCGAGATCCGTCTCGCTACCCGGGAAGCGCGCGATGAACTCCGAACGCGGCATGCCGCACTTGTCGACGACGATGTGCAGGATCTGGCGTTCGACCTGACGCACTTCGTCCACCTGCGCACGCAGCGTATCGCACAGACGCTCGACGGTACGCGCGGTGAAGCGGATCGTCATCAGCTCGGTCTGGATCGTTTCCTGCGCCTTCAGGTAGGACTTCGACTTGTAGCCTTCCTTCTCGAACGCGCGGCGCATCTTGTCGAACCACTCGCTGATCTGCGCGAACTTCTCGAGCGATGCGCGCTTGAGGGCTTCGAGCTGGGCGGCGTTGGCCGTCGCCTGCGCGGCGCCGTCATCGTCCTCCTCTTCCTCTTCTTCCTCTTCCTCTTCGGCGTCCTCGTCCTCGTTCTCGATGGCTTCCGCTTCCTTCGCGGAGAAGCCGTCGGTATCGGCGGAGTCCGAAGCGTTCGGATCGAGCAGGCCGTCGACGAGCTCGTCGACGCGGATCTCTTCGTTCGCGACGCGTTCGGCCATCGCGAGGATGTCGGCGATCGTCGTCGGGCATGCGGAAATCGCCATCACCATGTGGCGCAGGCCGTCCTCGATCCGCTTCGCGATCTCGATTTCGCCTTCGCGCGTGAGCAGCTCGACCGTCCCCATTTCGCGCATGTACATCCGGACCGGATCGGTCGTGCGGCCGAATTCCGAATCGACGGTGGACAGCGCGACTTCCGCTTCTTCCTCGACTTCATCGTCCGACGACGCGGCCGGCGCGTTGTCGTTCAGGAGCAGCGTTTCCGCGTCCGGCGCCTGCTCGTAGACCGCCACGCCCATGTCGTTGAACGTGCCGATGATGCCTTCGAGGGCTTCGGTCTCGGTGAAGTTGTCCGGCAGGTGGTCGTTGATTTCGGCGTACGTCAGGAAGCCGCGCTCCTTGCCGAGCTTGATCAGCGCGCGCAGTTTCACGCGGCGCTCTTCGAGCTCCTCGGCCGTGCCCGGCGTGCTCGTCGCGAACGCTTCCTTCAGCAGCGCCTTTTCCTTGGCGCGACGGTCGCGCACCTTGGATTTGCCCGGTGCAGCCGCCGCTGCGGGCTGCTCGTCGCTCTGATTTGCGTCGTCTTCGACGGATACTTCGTTCAGCTTTTTGGTCATGGAGTTCGCCGTACCGGCTATATCGACTCGCGGCTGCTGGACGACAGCCGGTTGAACCGTGGGTGCATGAGTAGTACGTACTGCCGTTTCGTCCGCGGCGGCAGTCGTGTCCCTTGCGCTTTTCGCACTTGCCCGCTTCGCCGCCGGCTTGGCCGGCCCGGAGTCGGGTCTGGCGGCAGCCCGTGTTCTGGCTGCCGGCGCCGGCGCAGCCTGAGCAGTGCCGGCCGCGGTTTTTTTTCCTGCAGGAGCTGACGTGGCTGAAGACGCTGTCCGGGCGGAAGAGGCAGACTTGGCCGCTGTGACCTTTTTGGTCGGCTCCGTCGAGCCCTTGCCTGCTGCTTTCTTTCCGCCTGTCGTCTTTGCCATCGCGATTCTCGCCTCTGCTTGGAAAACAAACCGCTGGAAACCTTATATTATAGCACGCTGGGGAACCCTCTCTAAGCTCCCCGGCCGCCCTACAGCCCGAGCCGACGCTTCATGTCGGTTCGCTGCTGGTTCAATTCCGTCAATTCGGCCAATTCCTCGGGTGTGAGGGTGGATTGCCGTGCCAGCCTGTCAAGCCGGTCGCAGCAGGCGTCGTAACGCATCTTGAGCACCGCGGCCTGCAGCTCCTCCCCCGCGATCCGTTCCTGTTCACGCTGCCGCTCGGGCACCGTCTCGTCTTCCGGATTCTGTAACAGCAAATCGCGGACGTTTTCATCATAGTCCAGAATTTCGCGGAAGATTTCCTCGTAAGTCGCCCCGTTCGAGGACGTCCGCAGGACATCGGACAGCAGCCGGAACTCCGCGCCTTCGCCCAGCGCGCGCGCATGATCGACGACCTCCGCGAACAGTTCGCCGATGCGCGGCAACGCGCGCAGGGTCGCAAGCTGCTCGTCGTCGAGCTGCGACGCGATGCGCGGATGCATCACCAGTGTGCGCAGCGCGCGCTTTTCGCTGTCCGTCACACGGCGCCGCTCGCTGCGCGGGGGCGCCTGGCGCGGCGGCGCCGCGATCCGCGTATCGACGTCGGACAGCCCCGCCACCTCTTCGAACGGGATATCGAGACGGTCGGCGAACATGTGCATGATCTGCGCGCGCAACGCGTTCGCGGGCAGCGCCTGCAGCATCGGCTTCGCATCGAACAGCGCCTTGGCGCGCCCTTCCGGCTGATCGAGCGCCTTGCCGGCGATTGCTTCGTTCAGCAGAAATTGCGACAGCGGCATCGCGCGCTCGACCTGCTCGGAGAACGCATCCGCGCCGAACTCGCGTACATAGCTGTCCGGATCGTGCTCGGCCGGCAGAAAAAGGAACCGGATCGTGCGGTTGTCTCCCGCATGCGGCAGGCATGCCTCGAGCGCACGCCGGGCCGCGCGCCGCCCGGCCGAATCGCCGTCGAAACTGAAAATGACCGTGTCGGTCTGGCGCAGCAGCTTCTGCACGTGAATCGGCGTGCACGCGGTGCCGAGCGTCGCGACCGCGTTCGGGAACCCGAGCTGCGCGAGCGCGACGACGTCCATGTAGCCCTCGACGACCAGCACGTACTTGCGCTCGCGAATCGCGAGCCGCGCCTCGAACAGGCCGTACAGTTCGCTGCCCTTGTTGAACAGCGGCGTCTCGGGCGAATTCAGGTACTTCGGCTCGCCGCTGCCGAGCACGCGGCCGCCGAAGCCGATCACCTGCCCCTTCACGTTGCGGATCGGGAACATGATCCGCTCGCGGAACCGGTCGTAGCGGCGCGCGACGCCCTGCGCATCGGTTTTCTCGCTGACGATCACGAGCCCCGACTCGACGAGCGACTCGTCGCGATAGTCGGGAAACGCAGCCTCGAGGTTCTGCCAGCCGTCGGGCGCATAGCCGAGCCCGAAGCGCGCGGCGATCTCGCCGGTCAGGCCCCGATTCTTCAGATACTGGATCGCGACGGTCGCGCCGCGCAACTGCTTGCGGTAGTAGTCGCACGCGGCGGTCATCGCATCGGACAACGCGGTCGCAACCGATTTCGACACCGGCGCCAGGTAGTCGCCGCCACCTCCGCCGCCACGCATCGACGGCTCGTGCGGCACGGTCAGCCCGACGGACTGCGCGAGCTCCTGCACGGCTTCCGGGAACGTGAGCCCCGCGTGTTCCATCAGGAAGCCGATCGCCGTGCCGTGCGCCCCGCAACCGAAGCAATGATAGAACTGCTTGGTGGGGCTGACGGTAAACGACGGGCTTTTCTCGTTATGAAACGGGCACAGCCCCATGAAGTTGGCGCCGCCCTTCTTGAGCTGCACGTAGCGGCCCACCACGTCGACGATATCGACGCGGTTCAGCAAATCCTGCAGGAACGAATGCGGAATCACCGTGGGATCGAGCGAAAAAAGACAATACGACGCCCGGCGCGCGCATCGCTGGGCGCGCCGGGCACGGAGGTTACTTCGTGAGCGCGGCCTTGACCTGCGCGGAAACGGCCGTCATGTCGGCGCGGCCGGCGAGCTTGCCCTTCAGCACGCCCATCACCTTGCCCATGTCCTGCGGGCCTGCCGCGCCGGTCTGCGCGACCGCCGCCTGCACTTCGGCCGCCACTTCGGCATCCGACAGCTGCGCGGGCATGTAGGCGCCCAGCACGGCCAGCTCGGCCTGCTCCTTCTCGACGAGATCGTCGCGGCCGGCGGCCTGGAACTGGCTGATCGAATCCTTGCGCTGCTTGATCATCTTGTCGATCACGGCCGTGATGCCCGCGTCGTCGAGGGTGATCCGATCATCGACCTCGCGCTGCTTGATCGCGGCCATCAGCAGGCGAATCGTTGCCAGGCGCTCGCTTTCCTTCGCGCGCATCGCGGCCTTCATGTCTTCGCTGATCTGCTCTTTCAAACTCATCTTTCACCCGGAATGGAAACGTGAATCCGACGCCCGCAAGCGGACGTCAACACAAAAACCCGCTTGGGACAGTGTCTCAAGCGGGTTGCTCGAATCCGGCATCGGCGGCTCGCGCGACCGGCCGCGCAATGGCGCCGGTCGCCCGCGATCTCGCCGGATCGCGCGGGGCCGCCGGTGCGCCGCTCAGCGAACCGCGCGGCGCCCAATCGGTCAGTACAGCTTCTTCGGCAGCGTCTGGCTGCGGATACGCTTGTAATGACGCTTCACTGCAGCAGCCTTCTTGCGCTTGCGCTCCGCAGTCGGCTTCTCGTAGAACTCGCGCGCACGAAGCTCGGTCAGCAGACCGTTCTTCTCGATCGTGCGCTTGAAGCGACGCATTGCAACTTCGAACGGCTCGTTCTCTTTAACGCGAATGATCGTCATGATCCGACACGAATAAAGGTTTGCAGGGAAAGGCTACCGAGTATAGCAGAGCGATTACCCAAAGGCACGGGGCCCGGCCCCGTCAAACCGGCGCCCGCCCCGCACATCAGGTCACGTCACTCACGTCACGCGTCGCGCGAATACTCCGCCGCGGCCTGGCCGGCCGCCGTGCCGGACGCCCACGCCCACTGGAAGTTGTAGCCGCCGAGCCAGCCCGTCACGTCCACCGCCTCGCCGACGAAGAACAGCCCGGGCACGCGCGCGCTCATCATCGTCGCCGACGAAAGCTCCCGTGTATCGACCCCGCCTTTCGTCACCTCGGCCTTCTTGTAGCCCTCGGTGCCGTTCGGCGTCAGCGTCCAGCCGGACAACGCGTCGCCGACCTGGCGCAGCGTCTTGTCGGGCAGGTCCGCGAGCCGCGCGTCGGCGGCGACGCGATGGGTGTCGAGCCACGCATGCGCGAGGCGCGACGGCACCCAGTCCGCCAGCAGCGAGCCGATCTGGCGCTTCGACGTGCGTTTCGCTTCGAGCAGGTCGGCCACCGTGTCGCGCTGCGGCAGCAGGTCGACGCGGATCGGGTCGCCCGGCTGCCAGTAGCTCGAGATCTGCAGGATGCCGGGCCCGGACAGCCCGCGATGCGTCAGCAGCAGGTCCTCGACGAATTCGCCGCCGCGCTTCCTGTCGCCGGTCGATACGCGCACTTCGAGCGACACGCCCGACAACGCCGCGAACGGCTCCCAGTCCTGCGGCGCGAACGTGAGCGGCACGAGCGCGGGCCGCGTATCGACGAGCTTGTGGCCGAACTGCTTCGCGAGCCGGTAGCCGAAATCGGTCGCGCCGATCTTCGGGATCGACAGCCCGCCGGTCGCGACGATCAGCGCACGCGCGCCGATCTGTCCCGCCTGCTGCGTGTCGAGCGTGAAGCCGTCGGCCGGCGCGTGGCGCACCGCGTCGACGACGACGGGCCGGCGCCACGCGATGCCGCCCGCGTCGCACTCGTGCTTCAGCACGTCGATGATCGCGTCGCTGCCGTGGTCGCAAAAGAGCTGGCCCTTGTGCTTTTCGTGCCAGGTCACGTGATGGCGCTTGAGCAGGCCGAGGAAGTCCCGCGGCGTATAGCGCGCCAGCGCGGAACGCGCGAAATGCGGATTCGCCGACAGATAGTTGTCGGGGCCGGCGTACAGGTTCGTGAAATTGCAGCGGCCGCCGCCCGAGATGCGGATCTTCTCGGCGAGCCGCGGCGCGTGATCGATCAGCACGACGCGGCGACCGAGCTGCCCGGCAACCGCGGCGCTCATCATCCCGGCGGCGCCCGCGCCGATCACGGCGATGTCATAGGTTTCTTGGGACACAATTCAAACGTCCGATGTACGATTGAGCCCCGCCCAGTAAGGCTTTGGCGGGAATAGCTAGTACACATGTACGGTACACACGGGTCACGCATGAGCGCACATTTGCACAAGGTTGGGACGCGATATTACTACCGCCGCCGGGTTCCGCTCGATCTGGTCGAGCATATGGGCAAAAAGGTAATCAAATTTGCGCTGGGCGTGGACAGTAGAGCCAAGGCAACTGAACTTTGTAACGTGCACGATCTTGCTTACGCCGTCATGTTTGCCGATCACCGCCGTGCGATCGAGAACAAGACGTATCCGAAATATTGGGACGGTCTCCCTCTAGAGCAGCTTGAGGCACAGGAAGAGGAGGACCGGGACGCATGGTTTTTCGAACACGAGGAGGCAATGTTTGAGCGGATGGTCATGTACCGCGCTGCCCGCGTTGTCGAACACTGCGCGCATACCCAGTTACTTAATCCGGATGAATTAGCGAAGTACGAGGGAGAAGCCGAACGGGCGTCGCTCCAGGCGTCGAACGCTGTCGGAAAGGCGCGCGTATCTTCTGCCGTTGCAGCGGCACACGCGCGAGAAACCGGCCGCAACATGGATGCGCTGTTTGCGGAATGGGAGAAAGCACGTTCCCCGGCCCCCAAGACCGTCGCATCACATGCACGCGTTATTGACCGTTTCGTTAAATTCGTAGGTAATCTGGATGCTGCTTTGGTGACAAAGGCCCACGTCGTGCTGTTCAAAGACAAGCTTACCGACGCGGGCTTTTCCACGAATGTAGTTCAAACGTGCGTTACGCAACTTGGTTCGATGTTCTCGGTCGCCGTTAGTCGTGCATGGCGAGACGACAACCCCTGCGCCGGGGTGCGTGTAGACGTTAAGGTGCGGCGCGCGCGCAAGGCCGCGCGCCCATCGTTTGACACGCCAACACTCGATCAGATTTTCTCTGGACCTGCCTACCTCGGTGAGCGTCCCGCATGGTCTGGAGTCGGGGCGTCTCCGGCTACGTACTGGCTCCCGATTCTAGGACTGTACACAGGTGCGCGCGTCGAAGAACTGAGCCAGCTACACCCGGACGACATCTATGAGGAAACGTACATCGCTGCCAGCGGGCAACGTCAATCATGTTGGGTGATGAGATTGACCCACAATGAAGAACGTCAGCAGGGCGTTAAAACTGCTGGGTCAATCCGGAGAATTCCTTTGCATCGCCAGATTGTGCAGCGGGGATTCGTGGAGTTTGTGGCATCCCGGCGAGACAAGCAGCGTGTGTTCTACGAGATGAAAGCCGACAAGTTCGGTGTGGAATCTGGCACATGGTCGCTATGGTGGATTCGTGAATATTTGCGCAAGTACTGCAATCCGAGCGACCCTAAGATGGTGTTTCACAGCTTCCGCCACACATTCAAAGATGTATGCCGGGATCATGGGATCACGAAGGAAATTGCAGACGCCTTGCAGGGCCATAGCGACGGCGACGCCTCAAGCAACTACGGCGGCGAGTTCTATCCGCTCCTCCCACTTGTGGAAGCCATGGAGAAGTACGAGGTTCACGGCGTAACGCTGCCGCCAATCACGCGATAACCAAACCAGTCGTTGCAGAACACAAGCCCGCGAGCAGTTAGCGCAGGCTTTTTATTTTGTCTTTCTATTCAGGATTCCTATGCCACAAATCAACAGGGCCATTGTCGCCCGTGTAGCAGGTGCCGCCGCAGTGGCCGCCGCGCTGTTCATCGCCCAATTCGAGGGGCATTCAAACAAGGTCTACCTTGATCCGGTAGGCATCCCGACAGTGTGCGATGGGCATGCACGCACCGCGCCAGATGGAAAGCCGCTGAGGCTCGGTCAGACGTACTCAGACGACGTGTGTAGCTATTTACATCAGCGAGGCTGACAGAGCCGTCCAGAGGTAATACCCCCGCTTTTAACGCGAGTCAGAAGTAGAGGCTAAGCGACCATGGCCAGCCGCTGTTTTGGCGTTATGCCACCAAGGCCCATGTTGGGGCGCTCATGATTGTATTGCCACATCCATTCCGTGGCGAACTGCTGGATGTGCTCAAGGTCGTCCCAGTAGTACTGGGACAGCCATTCATGGCGTACCGTGCGGTTGAAGCGCTCCACGTAGGCGTTCTGCTGCGGCTTGCCCGGCTGGATGTAGTTCAACGCGATACCGTGCTGGCCGGCCCATTGCGTGATCGCCTCACTCAGGTACTCCGGTCCGTTGTCGCACC
>NZ_JPGM01000111.1:0-15323 GCF_000731655.1 Burkholderia sp. MSh2
CGACGCGCTGCTGCTGGCCGCCGGAGAGCTGGTGCGGCTTGCGCTTCGCGTACTTGCTCATCTGCACGAGCGCGAGCGCGTCGGCCACGCGTTCCTTGATCTCGTTCTTCGGCGTGCCTTCCTGCTTCAGGCCGAACGCGACGTTCGATTCGACCGTCATGTGCGGGAACAGCGCGTAGGACTGGAACATCATGTTCACCGGGCGGCGGTACGGCGGCAGCGATGCGAGATCCTCGCCGTCGACGAAGATCCGGCCGGAGGTGGCCGTCTCGAGCCCGGCGAGCATGCGCAGCAGCGTCGACTTGCCGCAGCCCGAGCTGCCGAGCAGCGCGAACAGCTCGTTCTTGGCGATCGTCAGGTTCACGTTGTCGACGGCCGTGCTGTCGCCGAATTTCTTCACGACGTTCTCGATGCGCACGAAGGCGTCGTTCGGTTGAAGCATGTCCGTCGCGATGCGACGCGTCGCGTCAGGTGTACTGAATGAATCCCGTTTCATGATGGTCCGTTTCAGGCAGGTAAGCGAATCTCGGGCGTCACGCGCAACCGGCCGGGCGGTCGCGCGATGCGGACGGCGCGGGACGCATGGCGCGACGAAACAGGCACGACGGGAAGCACGGCGGCCGGCGCGAACCGATCGCGGCCGGCAGCGGCGGCCGCGCCGGCTGTCATGAACATTTCATCGGTTTTCATCGGGCTTTCCGCACGTTTCCGTCGTCTCCAGTGCGAATTTTTAAACCCGTCAAAAACTTTTTGGATCGCGGATTTCCGTTCCGGACATTGAACGGGATCGATGTTTGAAAGGCGGGAGAACGGGGTACGACACGGTCGTACCCCGCGGCGCGGGCGCCCTGCGGCATGGATGCGCTCCGGGCGTCGCGAATGGCAGGGAAAACGCGCAGCCGGGGCGGCTGCAACGCGCGGCCGGTGCGCTGCGCGAACTACTTCATCGTGCGACCGGCGCCAGCCGGCGCCAACCGCGCCGGCCGACGCCGCGCCCGCATCAGAACGGCCTGGTCGGCAGATACTTGCCGTCGAGCGTGATCACCGCGCGCGAACCGCCTTCGGGATCGTCGACCTTCTTCACGTCGAGCCGGAAATTGATCGCGCTGATGATGCCGTCGCCGAACTTCTCGTGCACGAGCGCCTTCAGCGTCGTGCCGTACACCTGCAGCATCTCGTAGAAGCGGTAGATGGTCGGATCGGTCGGCACGCGATCGTCGATGCTGCCGCGCAGCGGGATCGTCTGCAGCAGCAGCACAGCGTCGTCGTCGAGGCCGAGCTTGTCGGCGACGATGCGTGCCGCATCGGCGGGCAGCGCATGCTGGCCGAGCAGCGCGGCCGTCACGAACGCCTCGCTCAGGCCGGTGCCTTCGGTGAGTTGCGCGAACGACAGCTGCTTGCGCGCCTTCGCGAGCACGACGGTTTCGGCAAGCGCGTGGCGGGCGGTCTGACTGTGCTGGGACTGGATCATGGCAATTCCTCGTGGTGGGGTGGGAGCGATTCAGGCCGCGACGACGGGCGTCGCGGGCGTGGCGCGGACCTCGGGATGGCCCGCGAGCGATACGAACCGGCCGGCCGCGCCGTCGTAGGCGTCGATGCAGCCCGATTCGATGTCGTACACCCAGCCGTGCAGCGCGAGACGCCCCTCGTCGAGCGCGAGCCGCACGGCAGGGTGCGTCTTCAGGTTGGCCAGTTGCGCGACGACGTTCTCGCGCACCATCGAGTCGATCCGGTCGCGTTCGCTGCGATGCGCACGCGCCTCGTTCACGACGCGCGCCGAATCGGCGTAGCGCAGCCAATGGCCGACGGCCGGCATGTGGTCCATGCACTGGCAGGTCGCGATCGCGGTCATCGCGCCGCAATCGGAATGCCCGCAGATCACGACGTCGGTCACGCGCAACGCGGCCACCGCGTATTCGACCGACGCCGATACGCCGCCCGGCTCGGGGCCGTACGACGGCACGATGTTGCCGGCGTTGCGGATCACGAACAGGTCGCCCGGCTCGCGCTGCGTGACGAGTTCGGGCACGAGCCGGCTGTCCGAGCACGAGATGAACAGCGCGCGCGGGTTCTGGCTGCGGGCGAGATCCCGGAACAGCGCGGCGCGTTCCGGGTAGGCGTCGCGCTGGAACTTCAGGAAGCCTTCGATGATGTCCTTCATCACGTGTTCTCCGGTGCGGGTGGAATCGATGAAGGGCAGGTTACGCCGGACTTCCCATAAGGTAAAAGACTGATTTATGATCGACCGGATAAGCACGACTTATGAGAACCGCGATGCTCCTGCGCCATATCCACTACTTCCTGGCGGTCGCCGAACACCGCAGCTTCACGCGCGCGGCCGCCGCGCTGCACGTTTCTCAGCCCGCGCTGTCGCAGCAGATCCGCCAGCTCGAGGAGACGCTCGGCGCGCAGCTGTTCGACCGCACCGGGCGCGTCACGCGGCTCACGGACGCCGGCGACGTGTATTTCCGCTATGCGCGGCAGGCGCTGCACGATCTCGCGGAAGGCCGGCGCGCGCTGCACGACGTGCAGGATCTCAGCCGCGGCTCGCTGCGGATCGCACTCACGCCGACCTTCACGAGCTATCTCGTCGGGCCGCTCGTCGAGGCGTTTCACGGCCGCTACCCGGGTGTGTCGCTGTCGGTGCAGGAGATGTCGCAGGAACGCATCGAGGCGCTGCTCGTCGACGACGCGCTCGATGTCGGCATCGCGTTCGACGAGGTGCAGACGGCGGATATCGACGCACGAACGCTGCTGGTCGAGACGCTCGCGCTCGTCGTGAACCGCCGGCATGCGCTGGCCGGAAAACGCAAGGCGGGCCTGCGCGCGCTGCACGACGCCCCACTCGTGCTGCTGACCGCCGAATTCGCGACGCGCGTGCAGATCGATCGTTATTTCCGCGAGCACGGCGTGCAGCCGCAGGTGGCCATGGAAGCGAATTCGCTGGGGGCGGTCATCGAGATCGTGCGCCGCACGAGCCTCGCGACGCTGCTGCCCGCGACGATCGCGACCGGGCACGACGAACTCGTCGCCGTCGCGCTCGATCCGGCCGTGCTGCGGCGCACGGCCGTGCTGCTGCAGCGCAAGGGCGCGTACCGGAGCGCGGCCGCGCGGGCGTTCGTCGAGCTGGCGCTTGCGCTGGGGAAGGGAAAAGGGAAGCCGGAAGGCGAATCGCGCCCGGCGCGCCGGCACGCGGCCGGCCGATGAACGCCTGCGCCGGATCGGGCCGGCGCGGCGGAACGCGTCAGTTGTAGCCGAGAATCGCGACCGCCGCGACGTCCGGCCGGTCGATCGTATTGCCCACGAGCGAAGTCGTCGGCTCCTGCAGCACGGCCTGATACGACGTCACGCGCGCCGCCTCCGGCACGCCCGCTTCGTCCGCCGCCGATGCGTCGAACGCATCGAAACCGCCACGCAACGCTGCTTGCTTCCGCGAAAAAGTCATCTCCACTCCTGATCTCGACCGTGTTATCGATGTCCTAACCGACCTGCTTCAATGCAGTCGCATGCGCCGCTGCCGGCGCCGCGTCCTGCACGGCCTCCGCGTGCGCGAGCTGCGCGCGCGTGCGCCGCGTGATGTGAATCACCGCGAACACCACCGGCGCGATCAGCAGGCCTTCCGCCAGCTCCGGATCGACCGGCAGGCTCATCACGTGCAGCGCCTTGAACGCCGCGGCCGCGAGCGACAGCACGTAGTACGAAATGGCCGCCACCGACAGCCCCTCGACCGCATGCTGCAGATGCAGCTGATTGCGCGCGGTGCGCTCCATGCCCGCCAGCAGGCGCGTGACGTCCTTTTCCTGCGCGAGATTCACGCGCGTGCGCAGCAGGTCGACCGCACGCGCGATCCGCGCGGCGATCTGCTCGTGACGCGCCCAGACGCTGCGGCAGGTTTCCATCGCCGGCGCGAAGCGCCGCTCCATGAATTCGGCGATCGTCGGCATCCCTTCGATACGCTCCTCGCGCAGCTCGTGAATGCGCGCCAGCACGAGCTTTTCGTACGCACGCGACGCGCTGAAGCGCGCCCCGGATTCCGACAGCGACTCGACCCGCACCGCGAGATGCGTGAGCTTGACGAGCAGCGCCGCGTCGTCGCCGCCGGCGCCGTTCGTGTCCATCCGCTGCATCAGCGCATGCAGCGCCGCGTGGATCTCGTCGAGCTCGCGGCTCATCCGGCGCGCGACCGGCAGCGCGAGCAGCGCCATCATCCGGTACGTCTCGATCTCGTACAGCCGTTGCAGCAGGCGCCCGCCCTGCTCCTCGCGGAAATCCTCGTCGACGACGAGAAACCGCATGAAGCCGTCGTCGCGCACATGCCAGTCGCAGAACACCTTGCCGCCGCCGAGCACGTTGCTGCCGACGAGCGCGGGCCCGTCGATCCAGCGGCGCAGGTCGCCGCAGACGAGCCGCGCGGCGTCGCCCGACAGCAGCTCCATCCGCACCGCGACGAAGCGGATGCCGGCGAGGCGCGCGAACCACGCGGCCGGAATGCCTTCGATCGCGAGGTCGTCGAAATAGCCGGTGTCGCGACGCGGCGCGACGAACGTGAAGGTCGAGAATTCGGTGTGGCGTTCCCACTTCAGGTACCAGCCGCACGGCGACTGCACCGCGTGGTGCGTTGCGCCCTCGTGCGGCGCGGCGATGCCGGTGTCGCGGCACAGCGCGTGCAGCAGCGTTTCGTGGATGTCGGGCTGGCCGTCCGCGTAGATCGCGTAATGCGTGAGCGACACGGCTTCGGCGATCCGCAGGAACGGCCGCGCATGCAATTCCGCGGCCAGTGCGGCGCGCAACGGATGGTCGATCATCGAAACACCACTTTCCCTGTTCCAGCCTGCGTGCCGGGCGACGTGCCAGCGTGATCGCACTATGGCAGACACACAGCAACAATAAAAACGCATAATGCTGATCGTTACGTTCAGTTTTCCTGATACCCATGAAGATGCTCGATCACGACGTGCTGGCCACCGTCGTCGCCGTCGCGGAAACCGGCAACATGACCCGCGCCGCCGAGGCCGTGAACCGCTCGCAGTCGGCCGTGAGCATGCAGATCAAGAGCCTGGAAGACGCGATCGGGCGGCCGCTGTTCGTGCGCAAGCCGCGCAGCATCGTGCTGACGCGCGAGGGCGAGGTGCTGCTGGGATTCGCCAGACGAATGCTGGCGCTGCGCGACGAGGCATGGGCGGCCGTGGTACGGCCGGAGGTGACCGGCAAGGTCGTGATCGGCGTGCCGGACGACTATGCGTCGTCGCTGCTGCCGTCGGTCCTGAAGAAATTCTCCGCGACCTACCCCAAGGTCGAGATCCAGGTGATCGGGCTGCCGAGCAGCGCGCTCGCGCCGCTGATCAAGGACGGCACCGTCGATCTCGTCTGCGGCACGCGCATCAAGGGGCTGTCCGGCGACTTCATCCGCCACGAGCCGATGGCGTGGGCCGCGATGACGAACGGCCCGCGCGTATGGGAAGAGCGGCCGCTGCCGATCGCCGTGTTCATGCCGGGCAGCGTCGCGCGCGAGAACGCGATCCGCAGCCTCGAACGGGCGAAGGTGCCGTACCGCACCTCCTATGAAAGCCCGAGCCTGCTCGGGCTGCTCAGCATGGTCGAGGCCGGCCTCGCGGTCGCGCCGCTCGCGCGCTGCGCGATTCCCGCGCAACTGTCGATGCTCGGCCGCACGCACGGCCTGCCCGATCTGCCGCCGCTCGAGCTGATCCTCGCGCGCAGCACCAAATCGAAGCGGCCGCCGTGCGACTTCCTCGCGGAACAGTTGATGACGGACCTGCAGCGCCAGACCGGGCAGACCGGCGACGCGTGATCAGCGCGGTGCGTCGAACCCGGCCGCGCCCAGCGCCGTGTTGACGTGCGCGGCCACCGCGTCGACGAGCGCCTCGAGCGTGTCGGCGTACACGTGCATGTGTTCCGGCGCGACGTGCTCGGTGCGTTGCCAGCCCCACTGCGCGCCCGACGCGACCGACAGCGTCGCGCCGTAGCGGTTGCCGTGGCAGCGGCCGAAGGTGCTCACGCGCCGTTCGGCCACATAGTCCTGCTCGGGCAGGCAGAGCCGGATGTCGACCGCGACCTGGTCGCGATCGTTGACGCGCGCGGCGGGGCTGACCGCCGGCGCGAACACCTTGCCGATCCGCAACGTCACGCAGGTTTCCCAGGCCTCGAGCGGCCCGCCGGCGGCGTCGACCCGCTCGGTGTCGACCGACCACTGATGCCCGTCGGGCACGGCGATCGCCTGGTGCAGCAGTACTTCGGCCACGCGCACCGTCGTCACGAGCTGACGCGCGAGCTGCTGGCCCGACGGCAGCGACGCCGTCCGGACGCGACGGCCGGCGGGCCGCGCGACATGCACTGCTTCGGTGAGGTACATGGACACTCCGTATTCAGGATCGGCGCCGCGCACGACGCGGCGCACGCATGGCCGCCGCCGGCAGGCGGACGGCGAACCGGCCTCGCACCGGACGCAAACCGGCCGCGCAAGCCGCGCACGGGCGGCGGCGCGGCTCCGCGTCAGCGGGCTGTCGGCCCGATGTGCAACCGGCGCGCGACCGGCCCGATCACCGCGTCGGCCTGCTGCGCGATCAGCATGTGCAGCGTGAAATCGAGGTCTTCCTGCGCGATGTCGAACTGCACGTGGACGACGTCGCGCACGGCGCGCGCGCTGACGACGTATACACCGAGCGGGGAATGCAGCAGCGCAGCGAGCCGGGCGTGCGCGCGTTCGCCGGAGTCGGCCGTCAGCGTGACGGGCAACGCCAGACGCGGGCGCGGCGGCGGAAACGGAATGACGTTGGAGCGTACGCCGGCGCGCAACCGGCGGCCGGCGACATCGAAGGCGGGAACGGGACGAATGAAGGTCATGGAGCGGACGGAAGCCGTCACGGCTGTTCGACACAGCCCCAGCTTAGAAGAGACCGCATAAACGTCGTGCAAAAAAACGCGGCGGCGGTGCAAAAAACGGCTTGCCGCGCTTGCTGCCCGCGATGCGGCGCGGCCGCCGGCGGGTTGCGATCGACGGGCGCGCCGCAACGCCGCAGCCGCCCGGCGCCCGGGTCCAGGCGTGCGCCGGCCTCCCGTCGCGGCGCGCGCTCCGCTACGCGAACGCCTCGAGCGACGCCCGCCGCCGTTCGTCGACCATCGATTCGATCAGCGACACCAGATCGTCGGTCAGCGGATCGCAGATGCCCGGCGAGCGATGCAGTTCGAGATCCGCCGCCGGCAGCGGCGGCAGCCCGTCCGTCTCGTCGAGCACGCGCCAGTTCTCGGGCAGCGTGCAGCGATCGATCATCGTCACGGCCGCGCCGTGGTTCACCGCGATCTTGATGCCGGTCGGGCTCTGGCTCGTATAGACGACGTGATACGGCCGTTCGGCCGTCGTGAGCGCCTGCAGCCCGCGCTGCCGGTAGCAGCACGTCTCGGGAAACAGCGCGAGCGGCACCGACGCATGCGGGCCGAGCGCGAATTCGCGATGCGCGGCCCATACGACGTCGTGACGGCCGAGCAGCCGCCCGCCCGCGTTCGGCCCGTGCCGCACGACGAGCGCGACGTCGAGCTCGCCGGCCTGCAGCCGTTCGAGCAACTCGAGCGACGTGCGGCAATGCACGTGCAGACGCGCGCCCGGCCGCATCGCATAGAACGATTTCAGCAGGTCGGGCAGCCACAGCTCCGCGTAGTCCTCGGGCAGGCCGAAGCGCACGACGCCACGGTCGCTGCTGGTCTGCTTCAGCGCGATGATCGCGTCGTTCTGCACCTGGATGATCCGCCGCGCGTGGATCAGGAAATTCTCGCCGTCGCGCGACAGTTCGAGCCGCCGGCTGTTGCGCATGAACAGGTGCGTGTCGAGCCGCTCCTCGAGCGTGCGGATCCGCAGGCTGATCGTCGACTGCGTGCGGTGCAGTTGCCGGGCCGCCGCGGTGAAGCCGCCGCTTTCGACGACCGCGACGAAGGCCCGGATCAGCTCCGGATCGAGCGAGGTCAGCTTCGACCAGTCGGGCTTCGAGAAACCGCCGGGCCGCGCCGCCTGCGGCGCCCCGCAGGAAGTCCCCGTGGAGGCGTGCTCCGCCCGGGGGGGCTGTCGCGAAGCGACAGGTTTCTCAATGGCAGCCATCGGAATTACTCGCTTTCGAAAATGGAAGGGAAGACGAAAGATAGGGTTCGGAGTACGCCGATTGTTGTCCAGATGCGCCCGGCCCTCCAACCCCTGCCCGGGTATGACAAACCCGGAGCCGGTGCAGGCAAGTTCACCCGCCGGTCCCGCCCCGGCCGTCGTCGCGACGGCGGCCGAGGCCCGCCCGGCGGGCGTTTGCGCGTCGCGCCAGGGTTTTCACGGAGACGACGAAAACTCATGGCCCGATCAGAAAACATCGATTCACCGGCCGCTCCGCGGCCCACCACAATCGCCTCACACCCAACCTCATCGACGAGACACCGCAATGACCGCATCCCAACCCAGGCAGCTCTACATCGGCGAAGGCTTCGAAGGCCCCGGCGTCAATCTCGCGCACATCAACGTGCTGGTCGGCCCGCGCAACGGCCCGGCGGGCCAGGCGTTCGCCACCGCGCTCGCGACGCCGTCGGCCGGCCACGCGCCGTTCGTCGTGATCGCGCAGCCGGGCGTGCCGACCAAGCCGCTCACGCTGTACGTGAACAAGGCCCAGATCGCGGGCGATTTCCACGGCAATGCCACGTGGGGCGCGTCGCAGGCCGGCATCGCGAAAGCCGTGGCCGAAGCGCTCGAGAACGGCACGCTGCCGCCGGAAGCGGAAAACGACTGGGTCGTCGTATCCGCGAACTGGGTGAACCCGCAGACCGACGACCTCGACGCCGTGTTCGAGAACAACTACCGCGCGTGCCGCAACGCGATCGTCGCCGCGATGGAAGGGCTGCCGCATCGCGACGCGGTGTTCGCCGCCGCGCGCGACGTGTCGAACCCGTTCTACACGCCGAAAAAGAACTGACAGACAACACGCGGCCGGCCAGGCCGCACCAGGAGGAAGCATGGAATACGTCCGCCTCGGCCAGTCCGGCCTGAAGGTGTCCCGCCTGTGTCTCGGCACGATGAACATGGGCACCCCCGACTGGAAGCCGTGGATCTTCGACGAAGCGCGGAGCGAGCCGATCGTTCGCCGCGCGCTCGACGCCGGCGTCAACTTCATCGATCTCGCCGATTTCTATTCGACGGGCGTCGGCGAGGAAGTGGTCGGCCGCATCCTGAAGCGCAACGCGCGCCGCGAGGAACTCGTCGTGACGACCAAGGTCGGCTACGACATGGGCAGCTACCCGAACGCGGGCGGCCATTCGCGCAAGCACGTGCTCGACGGCATCGACGGCTCGCTGACGCGCCTCGGGATGGATTACGTCGACATCTTCATGCTGCATTTCTTCGACGTGAACACGCCTGTCGAGGAAACCATGAGCACGCTGCACGACATCGTGCGCGCGGGCAAGGCGCGCTATATCGGCGTCTCGACGATGTACACGTGGCAGTTCGCGAAGATCATGCAGGCATGCGAACGAAACGGCTGGGACAAGCCGATCAACATGCAGCTGCAGCTCAACCTCGCGTATCGCGAGGAAGAACGCGAGATGGTGCCGTACTGCATCGACCAGGGCGTCGGCGTGTCGGTGTTCAGCCCGCTCGCGCGCGGCCTGCTCACCTGCGAGCCGCAATCCACGCGCAACCAGACCGATTTCTTCACCGCGCAGATGTACGGCGACGCGTCGTCGCTCGCGATCGCCGCATCGGTCGCGAAGGTCGCGCAGCGGCGCGGCGTGCCGCCCGCGCAAATCGCGCAGGCCTGGGTGCTGAGCCGGCCCGGCATCGCCAGCATGCTGGTCGGCGCGGATTCCGTCGCGCAGTTCGACAGCGCGCTGGGCGCGCTCGAAACGCGGCTCACCGACGAGGAACTGCACGAGCTCGAACGCAACTACACGCCCTGCGACCTGATCAACGACTACACGGCGGGCAAGCGCATCGCGCGCGAGGCGCGCCCGGCGCAGGGCAGCTTCGCGGCGGACTGACGCACGGAAGGAACCACACACGATGAACGAATTTCTGAGAACCGGCCATTACATCGGCGGCGAGTGGCACGAGCCGCACGGCGCGAGCGATGCGACCTATCCTGTTTTGAACCCGGCCACCGGCGAGACGATCGCGAAGGTCGCGCAAGGCGGCGCCGACGACACGCAGCGCGCGATCGACGCGGCCGCGCACGCGTTTCCCGCATGGCGCGCGCTGACCGCGAAGGAGCGCGGCGCGCGCGTGAAGCGCTGGGGCGAGCTGATGCTCGAGCACCGCGACGCGCTCGCCGAGCTGCTGACGCTCGAACAGGGCAAGCCGCTCGCGGAAGCGCGCGGCGAAGTGGCCTACGCGGCCAGCTTTCTCGAGTGGTTCGCGGAAGAAGCGAAGCGCATGTACGGCGACGTGATCCCGAGCCCGAAGCCGAACGCGCAGATCGTCGTCACGCGCGAGCCGGTCGGCGTCGTCGCGGCGATCACGCCGTGGAATTTCCCGCTCGCGATGATCACGCGCAAGGCCGGCCCCGCGCTCGCCGCCGGCTGCACGATGGTGCTCAAGCCGTCCGAGGAAACGCCGTTGTCGGCGTTCGCGCTCGCGGTGCTGGCCGAGCGCGCGGGCGTGCCGGCCGGCGTGTTCAACGTGGTATCGGGCGACGCGGTCGCGATCGGCGAGACGCTGACGAGCTCGTCCGTCGTGCGCAAGCTGTCGTTCACGGGCTCGACGCGGGTCGGCAAGCTGCTCGCGAAGCAGTCGGCCGACACGCTGAAGAAGCTCTCGCTCGAACTCGGCGGCAATGCGCCGTTCATCGTGTTCGACGATGCCGATCTCGATGCGGCGGTCGAGGGCGCGATCGCGTCCAAGTTCCGCAACACGGGGCAGACCTGCGTGTGCGTGAACCGCTTCCTCGTGCAGGACGGCGTGTACGACGCGTTCACGCGCAAGCTCGCTGACGCCGTGCGCAAGCTGCGCGTCGGCAACGCGCTCGCGGGCGAGGTCGACCAGGGGCCGCTGATCAACGCAGCGGCGCTCGCCAAGGTCGAGCGGCACGTGGCCGATGCCGCCGCCAGGGGCGCGAGCGTGCTGACCGGCGGCAAGCGTCACGCGCTCGGCGGCACGTTCTACGAGCCGACCGTGCTGACCGGCATGACGGCCGGCATGCTGATCGCCGAGGAGGAAACCTTCGGCCCCGTCGCCGGCTGCTTCCGCTTCACGACCGAGGAAGAGGCCGTCGCCGCGGCCAACGACACGCCGTTCGGGTTGTCCGCGTACTTCTACACCCGCGACCTCGGTCGCGCATGGCGGGTGTCGGGTGCGCTGGAAAGCGGGATGGTCGGCGTCAACGACGGGATCATCTCGACCGAGGTCGCGCCGTTCGGCGGCGTCAAGCAATCGGGGCTCGGCCGCGAAGGCTCGAAGTACGGCCTCGACGAATACGTGGAACTCAAGTACACGCTGATGGCCGGCCTCGGCCGCTGACCTCTGACCGCCGGCCGCCGTGCGGCCGATCCGCGCCGCGCACCCCGCGGCGCCTCGCACGGCGGCGCGGCGGCGCCTTGCCTCCGCGCGCCGCCTGCGCCACGCACAACAATCCAGGAGGCAGCTTGACCCAAGCCAACGTTCAATCCGGCGCCGCCCGCGCGCTGCCGCCGTCGCGCGGCGCCGACACGCCGCACCGCCCCGTCGCGCTCGACGACGTACCGCTCAACCGCTTCCACGTGAAGATCGCCGGCCTCACGTTCGGCGCGCATTTCACCGAGGGCTACACGCTCGGCACGATCGGCTATGCGCTCGCCGCGCTCGGCAGGCAGATGCCGATCGATGCGTTCTGGATGGGGATGATCGGCAGTTCGGCGCTGATCGGCATCTTCTTCGGCAGCCTCGTGTTCGGCTGGCTGTCCGACCGGATGGGCCGGCAGAAGATCTTCCTGACGAGCTTCGTGATCATCACGGCCGCCGCGTTCGCGCAGTTCTTCGTCACGTCGCCGCTCGAACTGTGCATCCTGCGCGTGCTGATCGGCTTCGGGATGGGCGGCGACTTCACCGTCGGCCACGCGATCCTCGCCGAATTCTCGCCGCGCAAGCATCGCGGCGCGCTGCTCGGCTCGTTCAGCGTGATCTGGACCATCGGCTACGTCGCCGCGAACGTGCTCGGCCTCGCGTACGGCGACGCCGCGCCCGATGCGTGGCGCTGGCTGCTCGCGTCGGCCGCGTTGCCCGCGCTGATCGTGCTGGTGCTGCGGATCGGCACGCCCGAATCGCCGCGCTGGCTGCTCGGCCGGGGCCGCGTGCAGGAAGCGCGCGCGATCGTCGCGAAGCATTTCGGGCCGCACGTGCTGCTCGACGGCGCCACCGAGCCGGCCGGGCACGCGGGCTTCGGCCGGCTGTTCCGGCCCGACCTGATCCGCCGCACGATCTTCAACTGCGCGTTCTTCGTGTGCCTCGTGATTCCGTATTTCGCGATCTACACGTTCCTGCCGACGATCCTGAAGACGATCGGCCTCGCCGAAGGCTTCGGCGCGGACCTGCTGCTGAACGGCTTCCTCGTGCTGGGCGCGCTGATCGGCATCTGGCTGACGATCCGGCTGTCGCGGCGCGGCTTCCTGATCGGCTCGTTCGCGGTGACCTGCGCGTCGCTCGTCGCGCTGGCGGTGCTGCCGTCGACGGCGGCCGTCGCGATGATCGTCGCCTTCGCGATCTTCACGCTGACGATGTCGGCGTTCAGCAACCTCGTCGGCGTGTTCCCGCCCGAATGCTTCCCGACCGAAGTGCGCGCCTGCGGCGTCGGCCTGGCGATCGCGTGCAGCCGGCTCGGCTCGGCGATCGGCACGTTCCTGCTGCCGGCCGGCATCGCAACGCTCGGCTTTCACGCGACGATGTTCGCGCTGGCCGGCGTGCTGCTGGCGGGGATGATCGTGTCGATCGCGTGGGCGCCGGAAACGAAGCACCTGACGCTGGAGGAGGCGGCCGGGCATTGACGATGAAGGCGGGTGGCTCGCTCGGCCCGGGCCGACAGCGATCGCGCCCACGCCGTTCCGTGTCACGATCGTTGACAGATACCGGCACCGGGCGCGCGGCAGGACACACATGGACCGGGCCGATGCTCGCCACGGCGGCGTCAGCCGCGTCCCATCGCCACGCCCCTCGCCCTACCCCCGCCTCGCCGCCTGCTCCCGCAACCACGCGGCAAACGCGACCACGTGCCCGAACGCGACGCTCTCCGGCTCGATATCGAGCCAGTAGCCGAACGGCCCGATCGGCTGCACCGGAGACAAGCGCACGAGGCTGCCTTCGCCGATCTCCTCCTCGATCATGTTCAGGTCGACAACCGCGAGCCCCGCGCCCTTGCGCGCCGCGCGAATCGCCTGTTCGAGCGTCGAGAACTCGATGCCGTCGCCGATCCGCGCCACCGGCACGCCGGCCTGCTCGCACCAGTCGGCCCACAGCGACAGACGCTTGCCCTCGTGCAGCACATGCAGCGACGGCAGGCGGCCGAGCAGCACGTCGAGCGCATCGCCGCGATAACGCGGCGCGCCGACGAGCGCGTGCCGCTCCATCATCAGCAGCTCCGATTGCATCCCGGCCCGCGCCGCGCGCCCGAAGCGGATGTGGCAATGGCAATCGTCGGCCGGCTCCGTGCGGATCGACAGCTCGACTTCCGGCAGCGCCTCCGCGAGCGTGCCGAGCCGCGGCGAAAACCACTGCGTCGCGAACGTCGGCGGCAGCGATACCGTGAGGCGCCGCTTCGCGCCCGGCCTCTCGGCGGCGACTTCGCCGACGCCGCGCTCGATCGTGTCGAACGCCTGCCCGATGTACGGCAGCAATCGCCGGCCGGCGTCGGTCAGGCGCACGCCCGTATGGTCGCGCTCGAACAGGCGTGCGCCGAGCGCGTCCTCGAGCAGCCGGATCTGCCGGCTGACCGCGCCTTGCGTCACGCACAGCGAAACCGCCGCGCGGTTGAAGCTCAGGTGACGCGCGGTCTCCTCGAAAAATCGCAGTGCGATCAGCGATGGCAGGCGTCGCATGATGTGTGTCCCTTCCGTTCGTATCGTTCATTTCGTTGCCGGCCGGCGCCGCCGGCCACCGGCAGGCAGCCGGGTCGCAACCGGACGCGCGAAGCGCCGCGCCGCGACAACCCGTCGCGCCCGCGCGTCCGGTTGCAGGCATTCATCGTTCCCGCGCCCTCCGCCACCCGCCTACAATAAGCATCCCGCACCAAACACGACACCGCCCCGTGAGACGCAAGATGCCGGCGCTGAATGCGCTGAAAGCCTTCGAGATGGCCGGCCGCACCGGCAGCTTCACGCGCGCGGCCGAACTGCTCAACGTAACGCAGAGCGCGGTGAGCCGCCAGGTCCGCCAGCTCGAGGGCCAGCTCGGCGAAACCCTGCTCGAGCGCCGCCATCACCAGCTCGAACTGACGGCGGCCGGCCGCGTGCTGCTGCGCGCGCTGCAGCAATCGTTCGACAAGATCGAACTGACCGTGCGCAGCCTGCAGGAAAAAACCCACCTGAACCGCCTGCGCGCAAACGTGCCGCCCACCTTCGCCGCGCGCTGGCTGATGCCGCGTCTCGGCCGACTGCGCGACGCGCATCCGGAATTCGAGCTGAGCCTCACGACCCGCATCCACGACAGCCTCGGCGAATCGCGCGTGCTCGACTGCGCGATCCGGTTCGGCGACGGCGAATGGGACGGTTTCGACAATGCGCTGCTGATGCAGGAACAGCATATCGCCGTCTGCGCGCCCGCGCTGTATGCGCGGCTGCGACAGGACGGCGCGCCGATCGACCTGAACCGCTTCACGCTGCTGCACGTGCTCGCCACCGACGACCAGCGCTACCTGACCTGGCAGCACTGGCTGAAGGCCGCCGGCATCGCCGACGTCGACACGCGCGGCGGCTACGAGTTCGACCTGCTCGACCACGCGATCCGCGCGGCCATCGACGGCCTCGGCATCACGATCGCCGACCGCCACATGGTCGCCCGCGAGCTCGCGACCGGGCAACTGATGCAGGTGCTCAACGTGCACGTCGACGGCCACCAGTCGTACTGGTTCGTCACGCGCCCCGAGCAGACGAACCTGCCGCACATCGTGCAGTTCCGCGACTGGCTGCAGCAGGAAGTATGGCTCGCGAAACGCCACCTCGAACCGTCGTCGCCGCTGCCGCAAGTGCCGCTGACCTAACGCATCCGTCCCCGGCGGCCCCCGGCCGGCCGCCACGGGCGGCATCGCGGCGGCTGCCGCCCCCTTGCGCATGCGGCCCCGCCGGAAACCACGGCCCGGCCGCCGCGATGCCGCCGGTGGGGC
>NZ_JPGM01000112.1:0-15002 GCF_000731655.1 Burkholderia sp. MSh2
CGTTTGGCCTGACCGGCACGATCTTCGCCACGCGCGTCACCACCATCTTTCGTCGCTTCGGCAATTTCGAGCGCAACTGCAGCTGCTCTTCGCAATACAACCGGTATATGAAATTTACCGAAGTCATCAAACTTCAAACACGGTTTACCAGCAAAACTTGAACGGTACGGAAGTCGTGGGGACGACATATTGGTGTTCATGTGCCGCTCGGCAACTGAACGCAGCACTGGGCCCACTCGCTCGTCAACGGATTGTTAAATCGCCTAGTCGACAGTAGTTGACATTGCGCGTGTTTCTCCCGACCAGGCTCCACACCGAATGCTTACCGTCCCGTCACCTTCCCGAAGAACACCTCGCTCGTCATGACGTGCGCGGTCGACGCTCCAAGGATCACGAGCGTGGCGTCGTGAATCTGCTCTGCCGTCATCGCGCCATAGCCCGTGTCCGGATAATCGAACGTGCCAGTCAGATCCGAGAGGAATGCGACGTGATAGTTGCGGAACATGGCATCGCGCGCGGTCGCGTGGCAGCAGCACTCTGTCGTGGTGCCGGTGATCGCCACCGTTGTAATGCCCCATTCCCTGAGCATCAGATCGAGGTCCGTAGCAAAGAACGCGCTGTAACGGTGCTTCTTGATGACGTGTTCGCCGGCCGCCGGGGCGAGCGGTGGGTAGATGTCGGCGCCAGGCGTGCCGTCCACAAGCGCGGTCTGTTGCTCGATGGGCGGGTACAGATCGCCGTAGTGCCCAATGTCCGAACGGTCGCTGCGATGCACGTGCGCCGTGTAGATCACCCGGATGCCGAGGTTTCGGCAGCGGGCAAGCGATTCGGCGAGCCTGGGCGCAAAATCGTGCGCCTGTCTCGCCAGCATCGGTGCACCGGCTGCGACGAAATCCGCTTGCATATCAACCACGATGACCACGGTTTTTTCCGGCTCGATCTGCTTAATCTGGTATGACATGATATAGCCTCGTTGTTTTCGTCAAGATCACATTCTTGGTTGCTATTCGGCAGAAGTCTTGCCCTGGATCGCCAACGTATGTGCTGAAAGCGCCCGGCCATCGGCTCGCGAGCGCAACGAAGGAGCGTACCCATGTCTCAGTCCGCATTCCCACTCACCTCGGTCGATGAGGGTGACAGCTTTGAGCAATGGCATCAGGTCACCTGCCGCAACTACTCTGTTACGCAATGTGACGCACAGCGCAACCAGGGTTTTCGTGCAAGCATCATCGGTCGCGATCTAGGAGACATCGCTATCTGCCAGATCGCATCGACCGTCTCAGGCGATTCACCCCTATGCGTGACTCGCACTGCGTGCGACATCCGGCAGGACCGGCGCGACGACTTTCTCCTGTGGGTCGCGCAGGAGGGAGAGGTGATGTTCGAGCAGCATGACCGCTCGGTCCGGCTACGACACGGGGACATCATGCTGCATGACCAGGCATACCCGTTCTCGCTGACGTTCTCGAACACGTCAGCCTCGACGATAGTCAGGATTCCGCGCGACACGCTGACTCCGTGGCTGCCCGGGGCGGAGAACCTGGTCGCGATGCGGCTACCGGGCGAGTCAGCGCTCGCACGGATTTCGTCACTTGTCGTTTCGGAGCTGTACCGGGAAACCTCGGAAACGGAACTCTCGGTCATGACGGTCCGCCGTCTGTGCGCGGGAGCTATGCAGATATGGTCGGCGGCATTCAACGAAGCATTTCAGCCGTGCCTCGTGCAATCTCAGGACGCCCGACTGCAACGGGCGCAGCGCTACATGTCCGAGCGACTGCACGAGACGGACATGACGTCCGCGAGCGTGGCCGCCGGTATCGGCGTGTCGACGCGCACGTTGCTGCGCCTCTTCGCCTCACTGGGCACGACACCGATGCGCTGGCTATGGTCGCAACGGCTCGCCGCTAGTCACGACGTGCTGACCTGCGGCAAGGCACGCAGCGTGACGGAAGTAGCGCTGACATTTGGATTTCGCGATCTGTCGCATTTCTGCCGGTCGTTCAAGGCAACATTTGGTATTTCTGCGCGCGTGGCAATGCTGGGGGGCAACGGTTCAGACGCACCGGACGCCACGAAAACGGAGGTAGGTTGAAGAAATTCGGGCTCAGGGGGGATTGTCAGGTTGTTCGGTGGCCGGACAAGCAAGGACAACTGAGGCGGGTGCTGATCAGCTTACGCCGGCATCCGGGCGCATGCAGCCCTTTTCCAGGCCGCGAAGACCTGAGCACGCGCCTCGCGTTTGCATTGCGCGCTCCGATTGTAGCGGCACCCCATGAACAGGTTCGAAACTTGTCCATGGACCGAGCAAAATCGTTGCAACTGGCGCGCCGATTTGAACCGCCGCATCACCTTCTCGCGTACCCGCGTTGGTTGATGCGGGTTTTCCGCCCGGTTGTTCAATCCCTTGTGCTGCCGATGCTCGACGCTCAGCCCCAGTTCGTTGTTCGCCGCCGCGTAGCTGCGCAGTTTGTCCGTCACCATCACGCGCGGGCAGCCGTGGCGCCTGAGTAACTTGCACATCAACCGTTTGGCCGCTGCCGTGTCGCGACGACGCTGCACCAGCACATCGAGCACCGCGCCGTGCTGATCGACGGCCTGCCACAGTCAGTACTTGCGGCCATTGATCGTCACGACCACTTCGTCCAAATGCCACTTGTCACCGCGCCCCGGTGCCGTCGAGCGAATCCGTTTCGCGATCGTCAGACCGAATGTCGTTGCCCAGCAGCGCACCGTTTCGTACGTGAGCTCAATACCCCGCGCAGCGAGCAACTCCTCAACCATGGGGTCCCCTTGATTTTCGTGCAATCTACAGGGGTAGGAGAGCCTAACCACGACAAGGCTTTCCGGTCAGCCCCTTAAATAAAGTGCAGATGAATCAAAGGGTTGATGATTGGCCTTGGCGCCTGCGGCGCAGCGTCATTGACCGAAGTTCCGCCTTGCTCGTAAAGCGCCAGTCGCCGTCGTCGCTGCGCAGTCGTATCCAGATGTTGAAGTCCGTTAATTCTGCTACTGGGTGCACTAATTGCGCTAATATCGCCTGTACCACAGTGCCTCAGAGCGCCGCCGTCGATATTTGCTGATGTTCGAGAGCAAACGATCCATGTTCTTTGCCTGGCGTGGCATCGATGCAGGAATGTGCTCCAGATCGTCTCCGTGTTCTTCGCATACCTTGATATTGGGGTCCAGCCAACGCTGCTTCCAGCGTGGGGCGGTGACATCGGCAGGATTCACCACCAGGCATCTGAAGCAGTACGGTAATTGCGCGCGATCGGTCATCCAGTCGGATGGGGTCTGGATTCGCACGAGATGGCCGATCTCCACGCGCGCAAGGGTTGCGAAGATTTTGAGTGTGTCCTCCGGCAATGGGGCAAACAAGATCCAACCCGCATTCGTCAGTGCCGGGAAGCGTCCAGGTTGACTGGTTTCCCATAACTGGGAAATACTGAGTGCGTAGCGGCTGGCGATGCGGCCCAGCCAACTGCCGAATGCTTCTTCGCCAAAGGGCCGAGGCGCAACGGGCCACGGGCGCAGGTCAGTGAGCAACAGGTGCCACCTGTTCGAGGTGGTGCAGCCCGATCGACTCGGTTCCGTCGCGAATCGCCAGTTCGGCCGCGGCGTTCAGGATACGAGATACCTCGCCGGTGAGTCCATCGCTGGCGGCCAGCATGTACTGGACGATGTCCCGTTGAGCGAGATCAGAGGGTCGACGCAACGGCAAGATGCGAGCAAACGCGGACAGAAGTCGGCGAAACGTCTCGCTTTCACGCCAGCGAGGCATCTCGAACGGGGTAAATCGGCTGACCATCTGCGTATCGCTTTGAAGGGCAATCACCGCGTCATCGGTGCCAACCAGGACAATGCTCGCGCGTAGATCATTGGCGAGGAATTTCAGTAAGTTCAGCGCTGCGCGCTGCTCCCGGTAAGTGCCAGCGAGGAGATGATGCACCTCGTCGACGACCAGCATACTCGGGGCCATGCGTCGCAGTAGATCCCGTGCGAGCCGCTCGAGTACGGCCAGGCTTGCTGCTGCGTGGTGTGGCGCGCCGATCTCAAATAGCAAGGCTGAATAGAAACGATGCTGGTCTGGCGTCGGTGGCATCTGCATAGAGATGATCGGGCGCATTTCAATACCCCGTCCTTCGTCGAACTCGTCGGGATGGGCGCGTCGGAATTTGGCAACGATCTGCGTTTTACCGACGTTCGAATCGCCGTGCAGCAGAAGGCACGGCATCCGCTCACGTCGTGGCGTCGCGAGTAATCTTTCAAGTTGTTCCAACGCCTGAGTCGCCCGTGGGTAATCGATCCAGCGGTCACGCAGCAAGGAGTGAATGCGCAATTCATCGTCGAGTTGCGCCTGTGGCCGGATCGCCGGCAGCAGGTGGCCGAGCTGCGTGCTTTTCATGTCTCACCTCACCATTGTTCAGCATCATAGGCTGGCGCTGGCTTGCTGTAATCGACTGCTTCAGCCGACTGGTCAACTGAGGGTGGTTCAGGAACCACTGTACCTGGATGAGCTATCTTGCCTGATCGTCGGCGATCCGGATCGGGGCCTTGGCGCTTTGCACGGCATGTACTACGCTGGGCCTGTGCGACGAGCCGGCGTTGTTCCTCGAGTGCACGGAACACCATCGCTTCCGAAATTAATGCGTGCCCTTGGGCGCGTAAATGCAGCACAGCGGAGCGCTGTTCCCACAGCGAGATCGGGGGATGACGCAAGTCCGCAAATCGGACCTCGATAAAGTCTTTGCCGGACAAGCTCACGAAGATGCGAGACAGGTCTTCTGGGTGGTAACGGACCATCACGGTGCACCGCTCTAACCGCCACGCAGCGAAGATCGGATGCCAGTAACGGAGGTGGAAGAGGGTCAGGCCATTGGCCTGAATGGTCCGACGGGCGACGGGGAGGAATTGCAACAAGAATTGCCATTCCGCTTCCGGTGTAGCGGGCAGCCGCGACGTCACGGTGGCGCCCTTCAATGCGTCCCATGTACTGGAAGGCGTGGCGCCATGCAGACCGCGATGTGCGCTGTGGTGATAGCGCTGTCCGATTTCCAATGCGAGCCAGCGCTCGAATTCTTGCAACGTTAAGGCAGCCTGTTTTTCCGGCGGACGCGTTTTACGACCCTTTGGAGACGAGCCGGTCGTGCCTGGAAGCCCATGAACCCGTTCCATCAACGTGCGATTCAATCGCTCGATGTGGCCACCGAAATGAGGGCGCCCGACGGGACGGTACATGAGTTCAATGCCGTATTCCGAACAGCCACTCCGGAGCGCTCGACTTTTGAACTCAGCGGCATTGTCGAGATGTAATATCTTGGGCACACCGCGCATGGGCCACTCGAGCTGCACACCGAGTTTGTCGAGCCATGCCGCTTTGGAAAGCGCCATGCGGGTGAGCAATAGGGCGACAGTTGCCGCGCCAGGGCGATCCATGCCCACATAGAAGCCCATGACACATCGGGTGGCAACGTCGACGGCGAGGGACAGCCAGGGTCGGCCGATCGGCCGACGGGAGATCGCATCGACCACCAGAATATCCGCCTGGGTATGATCAACTTGAACCACGTCGAGCGGATGATGGACGACAAAGTTGCCCGGTGCCGATGTGGATTTGCCAGCCTGCTCGAGATTTTCGATTGCACGATGGGCCGTCCATCGCCGGTCTACCGAGTTGCGGCTTGGAGGCGTCACGCCTGCGGCGGCGCATCGGCGCCGGATCTCGAGCACCAGATCGGAGAGTGGATGTGCCAGCAGAGGCTGTTTGGGAAGCCAGGTTGTCAGCACTTCCTCGATGATTGTCTCAGCCCGGGCCCCCAAGCGGCGGCCGCCTGTCTTCGGACCTCGCCCACGGGGTTTGACAGCACTGGCGACAGGATTGGCCAGAAAGCGTTGGCGAAGCCTGTAGATCGTGGTCCAGTGCACGTCAAGCAGTTCGGCAGCCTTTAATGCCTGAGCCTTGGTGAGCGGCCCATTTCCGAGAGGTCGCAGTATGCGGGCGACCGTGATTTCCCGAGCTTCGCTTCCGTCCGCCTTGCGCATGATGATGTCGATTGCCGATGTCGTTCAATCTACGTTAGTACAATTGACGGACAAGAAATTGCTATTAGCTGAATTAGTAGGAAAGTCTTACGCGAAGTGTTGTGAAATGGCAACGTGCCGCAATGGCGGAAATTCGACAATTCTGCTGAAAAATCAATGGCATAGGATGGACTTCCATTAGCAGGGTGATTGGACATGGTTAGAAAAATTAGCGGACCTCAACAGCTGCCGATGCCAACGTACAAACCGGTGCTCATCGAGCGCGCGATCGGTAGCACCACAGTGCGCTACGCCGGCTTTTCGATCATCTGCGCGAGTACCGGCTGCGCTGTCTTCGATCCGGTTCGCCAGGTCGCGCACTTCGTGCCTCGCGACGGGCTCGTGCGGTTCGACACGGCCACAATCGACCAGGTTTGCCACCCGGCGACGCACCCCGGCGCGGCGGAACCCGCGGTGCCGGCGTCTCGCAATTAAGTCCATTCACGAAAGGTCAGGCATGGCTGCAAAACGCTCGCAGAAAATTCCCCCACCGCAACGCGTCGACGGCATCGTCTTCCACATCGCGCTGGCTGAAGATCGCTGGATCGAAACGATCGGCGTGCCGTTCGAGCATCGCGGCCACACCTGGGCCGTGCATCGCAGCACGCTGTCGGACCCGCATGCGCCGGCGCTGTTCTCGGTCTCCGACGTGGAAACGGGGCGTAGCGTCGGCCGAATCATGGAGGGTTCAATCGATGCCGCGCGCACCGTCGCGATCGAGATCATCGACCGGGCTACCCCTGAGCAATGGGGGGCTTTTTTCCCGCCCGAGCGATCAGCGAAGCCACGCGCACGTACGCGTGCCGCGGCGGCCTGATCGATGGCGAACCAGCCGCAGCAGCTGACGCTGCCCCCGTTGCGCACCTACAGCCGGACCGAATTCACGGCGCTGCGCGCGCGCGTGAAAGGCTTGCCGATCGCGACGATTGCACGGCTCTACTTCGACGCTGACACGACCGACCCGCTCGACGTCGAGCGCCTGCTGCGCACGATGCGCGACGACCTGGTGGCGCATGCGCTCCGGGAAGGCTCGGCGGTGCTGGTGTCGCACCTGCAGGCGTCGATCGCGAAGTATGGCAAACCCCGCCTGACGCCGGTGTCCCTGCAGATGATCGAGCAGGCCGCCGGCGCGTGGGCCGCCGCGACGCCGGCCGCCGACCATCCGGTGAGCCGCTGGTGGCGGCCGCTCGTCGCCGATCGGCTGGCCGGCGAGGGAATCGCCACGCTCGGCGAGCTGGTCGACTTCTGCAATCAGCGAGGCGGCAGCTGGTGGCGCTCGGTACCGCGCATTGGTGCCGGCCGCGCGCGCGTGCTGGTCGCGTGGCTGCGACGCCATGCTGACACGATCGGTCGACCGGTCGATGTCGACGTCGATACCGCCGAGCCGCTGATGTTGCCGGGGCAGGCCGTCGAACCCGCGCGCGGGCAGCTGGTGCCGCTCGAGCGGATCGCGGTGCCTCACCGGTTGTCCGGTGCCGCCGGCACGAATCGGACGGCGATGTTTCCGTACATCCAGGCGCCGCACGATCTCGCGGCCGTGCGCGCCTATCTGAGCCGCTACGCTGGCCAGGACGCGACGCAGCGCGCGTATCGGCGCGAGCTCGAACGGCTGCTGCTGTGGGCGATCGTCGAGCGCAGGATCGCGCTGTCGTCGATGCAGGTCGAGGACTGCGAGGCGTACAAGGCATTTCTTGCCTCGCCGTCGGCCGCGTTCAGCGGACCGCCTGTGTCGCGGGCCTCCGGCCGCTGGCGCCCGTTCGGCCCCGGCGGCTTGTCGCTCGACAGTCAGCTGTACGCGGTGCGCACGATCCGCGCGGCTTTCGAGTGGCTCGTCAAGGTCCGCTACCTTGCCGGCAATCCATGGGCAGCCGTCGTCGATCCGAAGCCCGTCAAGCGGGCGAAACGCCTGCAGGTGGGCCGAGCGCTGCCGTTCGATTTGTGGACGCGCACACGCGTCGCACTGGCTGACGAGAGCGAGGGAGCCGGCCCGCAGGCGCCGCGCTGGCGGGCGGCCCGCGCGCTGCTGCTGATGGGGGACGCGGGCCTGCGTATCGCCGAGGCGAGCGCCGCATCGCGGGATGCGCTGGAGCTTCATCCAGCCGATGCCGAGATTCCGGCCACCTGGGAGCTGCGGGTCATCGGCAAGCGGCGCAAGGAGCGCTTCGTGCCGATCAGCGGCACATGCGTCGACGCGCTGCGCGCGCATTGGCGGGACCGAGGGCTGGACTTCGACGCGCCGGCGGGCGCGGGACCGGCTGACGTCGCCTTGGTCGCGCCGCTGGTCATTCCGCGTACCCCGCGGGCACGCGAGAAATTTGCGCGTGGCGATGAAGCTGGCAGCGACACATCGCCGAAGGCGGCGCCCGGGTATTCGGTGCGCGGCGCCCGGGGCCTCGCGCAGTGGGCGATCGAGCAGTTGCTCGAGAAGATCCCGGATCTAACTGAGTCGGAACGGCGGCGGTTGGCGGAAGTCTCGCCCCATGCGTTCCGTCACACGTTCGGCACGCAATCGGTGGCCACCGACGTGCCACTCGACGTCGTCCAGCAGTTGCTCGGCCACGCGTCGCTGCAAACGACCTCGGTCTATGTGACCGCCGAGGAGAAGCGGCGCCGCGCGGAAATCGCGAAATACCACGCGCGGCTCTTGGACAGGTGATAGTTCGGCGCCCGTCAATCTTCAGTTAGCCCGTGCCAAGACTGGCGCTCTCAATCATCAGGATATCGTCGTCGGGCCATCCGACTTCCCTGCGTCGAGTTTAGAGGCGGCGTCTCGAAGCGCTTGGAGGAACGGCGGCATTGCACAAAATGCAACCGAGTTGCTGTTGTTGCGCGAGCTCTGGACGCCGATTAACTTGTACGAATAGTCACCCCCGTTGAGGACGTTCAACGCGAAGATCGGCCCGCCGCTCATGCCATCGATAGTGGCCGGCTTGTTATCCCCGTCGACTGACCCCCAGTCCAGGTCGGCGAACAGGCATGGAAATTCCTTTTGTTCTATGCCATCCGGGGCCGTTTGCCGCTGAGTCAAATAGATCGACATAATATATTTTTCGTATGTCGCTCCTTTATAAAGTAATTCGGGAATGTAGGGCGTTCCGACGAGAATCCAGTACGGATAATTATGGAAGTCATCGCCCTCCCACAGGTCGGCTGTAATCGCCACGATGCCTTGAGCTTGAAGCGCTCGTACGGTGAGTGGATCGAGCAGAAACGTTGCGTAATCCATCCCCGGTACGTCATCGTGCAGATAAAATACCGAATCGAGGTCGAGGTGTATTGGCAGGGGCGGCGCTTCCTTTTCCGCTACCGCGGAGTCGTCGATATGCCAATGAGATATTATTCCACCGCCGGCGATCGCTTTTTTTAAATCATCAAATACATGGCCTGCCGTGACTGCAAGCCGGTTTCCCTCTAGCTCGACAACAAACGCACTAAAATTATAGACAACTGGTCTGCCGCCATTCGTCTTCCGCGCTTCATCTCCACTGTCATAACACATCAGATTAATCAGGTGGCGATGAAGCTTGTAGGTAAATTTTTCATCGACGGTAGTACGTTCTAATTCGCTCATTTGCATGTCCCTGATCGCTTTTAAGATGCGGTGTCGGCGAAAACCGTGGACCCTTTCCGCCAGTAATGCAGGCGTTGACGGGCCTTGAGCCTGGGCGCTCCGGGCCCTGTGGGGCGACTGAATTCTAGAATGCCGTCGTGTCTCCAAGAAGGCTTCGGCAGCGAAATATCGGCACGCCCTTGAGAATCCTTAAGGCCGTGCCGATGTCAAGCTAGGTCGTTCGCGCGATCTATGCGACGCGCGCCGGGAGCGAATGCACCAGACGCGGCCTTGACGGTGCGCCCGTGTTGACGGTTTCGCTGTCGATGACGGCCGGCGCGTCGAAGTCGGCCATCGCCAGCACGTGGCAACGCAGCTGCGACGCGCGGGCCTGAGAGCAGCGCATGTAGCGACGAATGTCGGCTACCGTCGTTCGGACGTGGCCGGCCGCGATCGCGTTGGCGAGCCGGAGCACGTCGGTGTCGATCGCAGGTTGTGCCGGCAGGCGTTCCACCGTCGCGTCGATCGGGGCGAACGCGTCCTGCGCCGGCGGGACAGGCGGGTGTTCGCCAACCGGGACGTCGGCGACCGGCCGCTCAGTGACGTGACGCTTGGTGGACGCGGCGGGATTATCCGCGCTCTCGTCCCAAACTGCCGGGGCAACGGCGGCCACAGGAGCAGCCATGCGGCGGGGCAGTCCTTGCAACCAGCCAAGGCACGCGACGCACTCGAGCAGCAGCCCGAACAGCAGCGCGATCGCCAGATCCACGCTATCGCGAGAGAGGTTCAGGACGTGGGCGAGCCGAGCCGTCACCGGGTCGAGTCGTGCCATATCCGCCCGCGCGCGGAGCGACTGCCGCTCTGCAGCAGCGAGATCCGCGTCGCGCTCGCGGCGCTTCGCCACCTCTGCCTCCACGGCGAGGGCGGAGAGTTGTGCGGCGAGTGCTTCGCGGCGCGCGCCGAGCGCCGCACAGCGCGTCAGGCAGCGCTCGGCGCGTGCATTGGCCAGCAGCTGCGTCACCCGGGCCTGGTCCCGCGCGATGACATCGCGCGAACGGCCGATGGTGGTCGTCGTGGGGGCGGCAACGTCGGGCGTCCTCACGGTTGCCGCGCGCTGCGCGCCGGCATGCTGTTGCGCGGCCAGAAAAAACGTCGCATGGCCGTATCCGGTGCCGACAAGGCACATGAGCCACAGCAGGCTCGCAGGGATCACGATTCGGCGGGGCTCGCCGCGCGTCAGCGCCGGCAGCAGATGGGCGGCCAGCAGCACCACCAGGGCGACCGCGGCCCATGCGAAGCGTTCGGCGGGCGTGCCGCCGCGCTTGAGCCCCGCGACGATCGAAATCCAGGCGGAGGTACCGGTCGCGCCGAGCGCGAGCATCAACGGAAGTAGACGGGAAAGAATGGAGCGGGGTGACGTGCGACGTCCGTAGACCAAAGCAAAGTTGTCACCGTTTGCGAAGTAAAAATGTCACTTCGCCGATCGGCATCGACTGGGAAACGGAAAACTTTCGCAAATTCATTGACTTGAGTGTCGCGCAATAAAGTCGTCACCGTCCCGGCGTTGCGAAGACAGATGTCAACTCACCCGGGACGCACTCGCACCGCCGGCAGGCGCGGTTACGCGTTCCGCGGAACCCGAGTTTGAGTGGTCAATCGTGCCGGCGTGATAAGAAGGCTTGGTACATCGTCGCCATTTGGCCGAGCGCGATCCTCGTCGTATGCCTCTAGCGGCAAGCTTTGTGGCCCCAAATCTTCACGCATGTTGGCACTTTGCCATTGTGAACAAGCACGACCGGTAGAGCGAGAGTGGCAGCGCTGACTTTGAGCGCGTCAGGGCCGGCCTGATGAAGCAACGCATCTGCCTGCTTGATCGCGGCTTCAGGAACGCCCGCACGTCTGAGAACGTCCTCGGTAATGTCGATTCCGGGAATGAGTTCAGGGGCGAAAATTAGCAAGTTGTCGGACTGCATGAGTGCTTTTACGTACGACCCACAACTGTATTTTCCCGCGCTAGAGATGACCGGTGCCAGTAGAGGGTCACCCGTCGCTACTCCGACCACACTCGTACCGGCGGAACAAACTTGCCGAAGCGACTCCTCGTCTTTGGGATCTAGTACCAACAAGTTGAATACGACCGTCTTCTCTCCGTCCGATGCTTGCTGAACGTGAGCCGTCGGCACCGCACGTTCGGCATTTCCCTTTGCCACCGCCGCGCGGTTATATCCGATAGCAGCACACTGGTTGATTTTGGACATTACTCCTAGGATTCTGTCAGGAGGAAGGTTCCCCGCTAAGGCATCCGAGAGTTGCTTCGTTGCGTCGTCACAAGTGGCGGGCGCATTAACCGCGGTACCTGCGGGTAAGGCGGTGATGTCGGCGTAAGTGCTCGAAATCGACAGTAACGTTGTAAGTAACGAAAGAACCGCGACTTGCCTGAAGCGTTTCATTTTAACCCCCGAGGATACGATGATTCTCATTCGTGGCGCGACGCTGCTTCGCGTCATCAGGAGCGTTTTAGGATATATACCGAGATACATCAATGACCGATTGCTCCTCACGCGTAGACCAAAGGAAAGTTGCCACCGGAACATGACATTTCTAAAAAGCTACTACACCACTCCCGACGTTAAATATACTTATGTCAAATATTAGTCAGAATGGCTGCCCAGGTCGGCCAGACGGAAATTCGCGATGTCCTGCGCTGTCTTCTGGGCCAATTTCTCACCTTGATCCCTGAAGACTCAGAAAAAACGCCCCTGCCGGGGCGTTTCTGGGGGGCAATATCAGCTCTTGAGGAGCAAATCACTCAGGTTCGCGCATGGACGGCGGCAGCGGCGTGCAATCGTCGAGCGTTTCGGTCGCAGTCACGACGATCTCGCGAGCCTCGTTGAAGGCGCTTGTCGTCACCGACTCCGATTCGAGCAAACCGGCCGCCTTCGCCAGTTGCGCGGGCAGATCCTGCGTACGCACCATCTCTTCGCCATACGGCAGGTCGTCGAGGCCGATGCGGCGATGCTCGTTTGCGTTGCGGAAGTCGTCGTCGATTTGTCCGGCGCAGTCGCGATAGTGCATTACGTTTTCGTGAACGCTGCAGACTACGCTCTGCAGGTGTTCCACCTGCTCGTTGCTCGGGTTCTCGTCGATCTCATCAGGGATAATCATGGCGTAAATCCTAAAATTTCGAATGGCGACCTTCTTTTCGCCATTTCGAGTGGTTCATGACAGACCCGGTCGATGCGATGAAGCCTCACCTAACCGGGAGACCGATGGTAATTTGCGGGAATTTTTCCTGCGACCGGAAAGGACGACAGACCGTGAACGCCCCAACTGACAAGGGATTCGCAATGATCCCGACCTACGCGGATGTCTTTGAGCAGCTGGCTGTCGGCTTCGGCCTGGCCGCGTCGCCGGAACAAAAACTGTCGACGGCACGCTCTTGGACAGGCAAGCAGGCCCGCTATGCAACGCCGACACCGCACCCGGTAATCCGCGGGTTGGCCGACGAACTGGTATTGCTGCTTGCCGGGGGTACGCCAGCTCTGGTTGAAGAACTCCGCGAGTGCTTTCGCTCGTATGAGGGGCTGGTGTCGCATCTGCGGGCCAAACCGCTGTTCACGCAGCAGGATCATTCATACGGTATTAATCGATTTTTGGCGCTCTGGATCTCCCCCCAGATCGCCGTGCTGCTACGGCACACAAAAGAGTTAGGCGGGCTTTCGTCACCGTTGGGCCATATCTTTGACCTGCTGCCGCTGCACGAGGAAACGGATTACGACATCGTGAAACGTGTCAAGCAGGCAGTGAAACGCCAGCTACCTGCGGAAAACGAGACCGCAACAACCGAGTTCCGCCACGCACTGAACCGGCTCGATGCAAGATCAGACAAGAAGCTCGCAACCATCAACCGAGAGATCGAGAAGCTTGGCGAATCGCTGAACGGGCGAATCGATGCCGAAACGCTCCCGAATCTGCTGGCTAACATACAAGCCTCCTACTATGCCGGCATCGCGTTAAAGCGCTTTATCGACGCCCTTTCCGGACTCGAGCATCCGGATCCTTTGCAGTTCCTGCGCTCGATTCGCTCACACTGCGAGATCCTGCAAAAACCCACGAAACAAAGAGGTGACAGTGATCTGGTATGGCTGCATTCCTCGCTTTTCTATGAAATGCGGTCGGACTTTTCTCGCGCGATGGATCCTCGTAATGCAAATTCAACACTTCAGCTCCTCGTTCGCCTTCATTGGCGAGTTCTTAAGTCGATTGAGCCGCGCGATTGCGCACCGCTCGTTGCGCTGTTGCGCCTCAGTGGCGAAACAAGCACCAAGTGCGGCGCGTTTGAGTCCGCAAAAGCAGCTTTCGAGCAACACGAAAACTACACAGCGCTTAGACCGTTTGCCGAAAATGCGGAAGCACACTTCGCCTTGGCACATGGGGACCTAGCACGCGCATTGGCGGGGTTCCTGCGAGCTGTGGAATGTGCGCGCTGGCAGCAGCTAGGCACGCTTGGCACCGGGGCCGCGAGGAGCGCGATTGCGTTGGAAGTCCTCGTCAGCGAGCACTGGAACGCTCGCCGTCTGGATCCTTTGATCACGTACCTGGCGCAAGCCCAAGAGCAGCGGTGGACCTTTTCTGTCGGGCACCCCTCGCCTTTTTGCCCATTCACTGATTCGCCTTCGCTGACGGCCGCCGATGAAATAGTCATGGACGCGATCAAGGTCTTCAACAACGCTGGATACAAGACAGTCGAGGGGGCGCTTCTTTGCCATCCCCTCAAGCGACTGGACGATTTGCTCGCAAGTTTCTTCGCGCACATGGAGCAGGCTCTTGAGGCGAGCATCGCCCAGGATTACGCGATCTCACGCGCCGTCGACCGGGCATTCACCGCCACCGCAAGGACGCGCACTGTCATGCGATTCTTGACAGTCACACCTTACGAAGCGCTACGGGACCTTTACTTCTACATCAATCGTATATACGGCTTGGAGTTGTTCTTTTCGCAGAGTCCCAATTGCTTCCGATACGTTGGCCTGCAGGAGGAGCAGCAGCTCGCCGTCTTGCGCTCACTCGATTCCGTCAGCTACGAGGAAGACATGACCCGCTACGCGAGATCAGGTAAGGAAAGTGATCGGACGGCATGAGTGGCCGTCCTTGCATACGCGGGTTGGCGCATGACATACAGCGTGGGGGGATTCGTCGTCGCTGCCGTGCCGTCTTCAGTGACCATCTAGTTGACCTGAGGCGGAATTTTGTACCCAATCAGGCAGTGAGTCTCGCGTTGATATTATCGGAATCCAGCCAGGCTCGACGGACCGTGGCGGGAGGTTGATAGCGATGTGCGCTATGGGGCCGGCGCTCGTTGTAGAACTGCCGC
>NZ_JPGM01000113.1:0-13403 GCF_000731655.1 Burkholderia sp. MSh2
GCCCCATAGATCGCTATCAACCTCCCGCCACGGTCCGTCGAGCCTGGCTGGATTCCGATAATATCAACGCGAGACTCACTGCCTGATTGGGTACAAAATTCCGCCTCAGGTCACTTTCTTAGTGCGCTGTCGCTGAGACCATGGGAAGGGGGCAGCACAATCTTAAGATCGATGTCCTCCGACATCCGCTCGATGATGCCGTAGGCCTTCGAAAGACTCGTGCCGCCGCAGAAGACCAACTGGACGTGTTCGTGCACGATGGCCGACAGGGCGCGCAGGGCGTCGGTGACGTGGATGTCCTTTTCGAGAATGGCGGCGGAAATCCCGCCGACATCTTTTTCAGCGAGCAGGGCGTCGATCAACTCCCGCTGGTCGATCGTAATTGTTTTCATATGCGATGGTCTTGGGGCCGAAGCCGAGCTTGCGGGAGATGCGCTTGTTCCCGGTATTGATCACCACGCCGGCGGGAATCTGCGTCGTCGTACCCGCGTTATATGCTGCAGCCTGGCGACTCGGATACACCTTCACACCCAGCTTTTTCAGTGCTTCTGGCGCCAGAAATTCGACGGGTTCGACCGGAATCGGTTTTCCGCTCAAGGCGCTGCGCTTCGCCTTGGCATAGATTCCTACCCCAATTTTTACCACCGCACCTTCGTCAACCAGATTGCGTAACGCACGACTTAGCTGGGCTTCGCTGCCCAGGCCTACAAAATCAGCCCGCAGGAAGACATTGGCCTTTTTCCGACCGAGCGCCTTTCTCAATTTGTCTCGCAGGATCATGATGACCTCCGTCAAACATCCACCATCATTCTAACCTTATGATTATAAGGCGGAAAGACAATCACATGATGCTCATCAATCTGTCTGGGCCCAGTATAGCATTCAGAGGCATCGGAACCTGATCCGGGGCTAACGAAAGGCCGTGTGGAAGGTCGCGGTAACTTGAAGCGCACGAGACGCGATGATGCGTATCTGACGCAGAGTCGCCTGGGATCTCGCCCGCGTCGTTTCCGTGGTGTCGAGCGGCCAGGTCTTTTCGCCGTTCGATGGCGTCGTCGATGCAGGCGAGATACTTGTTGATGGTGCGCCGGGACAGGGGCATGCCGAGTTCGTTGGTCGCGTGTTCGATATGTGTGCGCTCTCTCTTATAGATCACTAGTTGTGAGTCGGCGCGCTACGATCCTCGCCCGCTGACGCATCGAGAGCCGCGAGATCAGTCGCGGCTCTCCTTCTCCCGACAGCCGTTATCCGGAAGCTTTGGGGCTGAGACGGATGCTGGGTCACAAAACCTGCTTGCGCCAGCAGAAAAAGCGCGTGAAGCAGGATATCGCGCATCTCCTCGGCCGTAGACAGGCGCGCCCCACCTAACTGGTTTCTTTCAAGTCCCTCGTCGCCGGCCAGAATGCGGTATCGGTCTTTCACGGGGCGATTGGCTTCAAAGTCTTCAATGCAACGCTCGCCGACTACAGTCAGGTGCAAATTCAGGACGTGATTGCTGGCGACTTCGGCAACGAACTCTGCAGGCCTTGAATGCTTGAAGCGTTCGACGAGGTCTTGCAAGACCGGCAGTGTTAGCCGGTCACCACTTTCCTCCCGACTAGCGACAGGCAAATTCGGCGTTTCCACCGCGCACCAGAGAAGCGCACATAGTGCACTGGCGACCGCGTCCCCTTCCGAACTGTCCTTGCTGGCGCTTAAGGGAAAATGCGACTTGCTGACCATCAGGCGCATGTTTTCCTGCAAGTCGAGTACAGATTGCTGGAGTCCGGCTAAATAAAGCGAGGAAGCAGTACCTTGAGCCGCTTTGAAAGCATCAAGCAGATCTCCCACGGTTCCAACCTGGAACGTAAGATGCTCCTCCGCCAGTTCCCCAACAGTCCGTGCAATTGCGTCGATGGTGCGAGGTACGGCGATGCGCTTGCCGTTCTCGTCACGGGCAAAAGATTTCACCATCGCATGGTGTGTTCGAACCTCGCACGACCGGAAAAGTATTTCGAGTGCGACTTTCAGATATTTTCGGATTTGAAGGCTCTGCCAGGCACGCTGAGTCTCAGCCAAGTCGGTCAGATCTAGCGGCGTCCCGTCAGTGGCAAACCCTCGTGCCATTGTGTGCCGAATCTGGCCAACCGGGATGTAGGTACCCGGCATCCCGCTAGCTGATTCTTCTGCCGCGAGCGCGCGTAGGGCAAGTGTCAACCCATCGCGTCGATGGCGGAAGTTACTCTCAAGAGCGAAGGCGGGCTTTTCTGGGAAAAACTGTGCGGCGAAAGCCTTTCGCTCGGCAGCTGTCGGTTTGTCTAGACGCAGAATTTTCCACAGTGCATCAACGCCGTCAGCGTCGATAGTAATAGCGTCAAGGTTGCGTAGCCACTCGACTTGTTGGGGATCTTGCCCCGCGACCATTTCTTTGAAGGCGTTCGCTAGCGTTTCACCCGCTTCAGTCAGTTCAAAGACGTTGTTGTAGCCAGACCACCGTTCGATTAACCGCAATCCATTCGTAATACTCGGGGCGTATTCATCGGGACCGAGAAACGTGGTCCCATCGGAGCCCGTGGGCTCATCATCAATATCTTCTGAATCGGAGTCACTCGGATAGGTTGCCGAAGGCGTAGGCATCTCCCGGAAGGTCAGGTTAGCCGAGGTGCCCTCGGCGGGCCAGCGGCGAGTCGAACCGGGAAGAGCGGGTACCTCGGCCCGAGCATTTGCCCATACAAGCAGCAGCTGAATCTTCGGCATTCCGGTGTCGAATGCATCCTGAATTTCATCCTCCGTCGCGTCCTGACCCAGCACGCCCCAGATTTGCTGGACCATCCAGCAAATAGCGGAGTAGACACGAATGTATCGTGCCCGATTGTTCAGCCCAGGATAGACCTGTCGGTAAAGTGTCATCACCGACGATTGCAGACCGAGAGGGTCGCGGCCACGGGAGGTCTCGACCTGCGAGACGTAGTGAGGGTGAGAAAGCATTCATTTATCCTCGAACTCAGTCGTCGGTATAGCCGTAGGCCCAGGCTGGAATTCGCGCGGCGACTAGCGTCTCACGCGAAAGACCCACGAAAATCGGTTTATTACAGTTTGGCGTGTGGATTGCAACGCCGTCGCGTGTCAACTGATTCATAAAGTCGAGGTCGTTCAGCCGTTCGTTGCAGGCGGGACAGCCGATCTTCGATTCGAACGGATTCACGGCCACGCCGAGGATGCCGAAGATACGATTCTTTTTTTTGCTTCGAATCAGATTTCGGTGCAACAGGTCGAGCGTGCGATACACCCCCTTGTGACGCGGAAACTTCAAGGCGTTTGCGCTGCCGCTGAAGACTGCCACCACAAGCTCTTCGAGTTCCTGGCGGGTGGCGAGAGATTCCGCAAGCGTCAGTGCCCCCTCGAGCACCTTTGCCTGCATTTGCTCATCCAGCGCCGCAAAGGGCGGAGTTCCCAGAGCATCGTCTGCGAATTCGAGCCATTCGTCAGCGTTCAATGTGCGTCGGACAAACGTTTCAAGGTTTTGCTTCACTTTGGGCGGATTCACGGTCTCGCCACCAAAAAAGACTGTGCAGGCTGCGACGCCACAGAACAGCGGAAGAAGTCGCATGCGGTTGGCTTCACCGTAGTCATATCTGCAGAATTCCGTGAACCACTGCTTGAGCAAGGGACCAAGCGAAGCGTAGTCGGGCTCGTCGTCGCCGGCGAGCGTCCGCATGGCGTTGAGGTTGCTTTGGAGGTATTCCGAGAACGACACGGCAACCAGTCCCGGAATCCACACACCGGTTGCATTGATGCGTAGAACCTGAGGAAGAGTTTTGAGCATCTCGGCAAGCGGATTTTCGGGAGGTTCCCGGCGATGTGGTTGCCGTTTCTGCGAGCGACGGGTTAGCGAGACTGCGCGTTCTGCCTCGTTCGCGGCGTCCTTGGTACAGACATCTTCGTTCTCCGTTTCCGGAACGATGCGGCCACGAGCGGGGCCACCGACGGGCTTACGCAAACTCGCGAATGCTGCTGCAAGAATCTGTCGCGCCGTCTTCGGTGAGACTCCGAGGGCTCTCAGTTCGTCGGGGCTCCACTGGTCGAAACCAGTCTTTTGCAGTAGCTCAGGTACCGTGACCGTCGTCCGGGATGCAATATTTACTTCTTCCGTGGCAGCGTCACGTTGTGCTCGTTTGAGAATTCTTCGGAAGTGCTCGAGGATAGCGCGCAAATCCCTTTCGGATGGTTTCCCTGAGGCGATGTTAGCTGCCGCTTGCGCTAGGTTTCGGTCGATGGGAGGGAAAGCCAGCACGGCTTCCACGTTGAGCCATCCGGTGGCGAGCAACTGGTCCGCATCCAACAGCTTGATGCGAAGCGCATATTCCGTGTCAAGATCGCCGTCTACCGTGACGGAAAAGCTGCCGTCTCGTGCGACGCTTACGTTCGGCAGGGCTTTTTCGCGGCGATTGCGGGACCAGAGTTCGACCGAAACCACCCGTTCAGCAGCATTGGGCAGGAGTCTGCCGCTCAGGCGCTGTTCGTTCAGTTCAGCTTCAACGCACAGTCGCGGACCAGAATCGTCTTCTGCATCATATTCACACGGCTCGTATTCGTCGGGTTCTGCTCTTTCCCACTCGAAGGGAGAACGTTCCAGCTTACGCACCAGTCCCACTTCCACATTCCGCGTTTCACAGAGGCTTTGGCGCGTCGCGTTGATAGATCCCGCCAAAATCAGAACGGCATCGGAGCCTTCTATTTCGATGCACTTCGCATGGACAGGGCGAGGAGTCAGGCCCGTAACCGCTCGGACAAAAGAGTGCGTCTTTGGCAGATGAGGTGCATTCTGGTCGAACGGCGCGATGTAGCGGTGTTCGTTAGTCTCCGAAAGCCATTTGGGCAGCAGCGCGATGCGCGTTTGGTGTACTTGGCAGCGGGTAGCGAGGCGACCGACGGCTTCGGCAGAGCGGGAGTGAAACGGCGAAAAGACCGTGATCCGTGAAGGGTTGATCAGCTGTTGTTCGATAAGCACGCCCAGCTGCTCATGAGCCGGAGTTTGGAGCGTGTGAACAAGCCATGCTGAACGTGGCGAATTTCGGACAAATTCAGAGGCTTTCAAAGCGACTTGCCGAGCCCGTGACGCATAGCTCTTGAGCGTAGAAACGACGTGTGGGGAAAGTCCCGTCCGGTTCAGAAAGAGGTCTGCAAAGTTGGCGAACTCTTCAAAGACGTGCGGGTGGGCACTCGAGTTGACGGAGTCGATGACCTCCAGGTTGCCCCCTTGGCCGGGTTGCGTCAGATTACCGCTACCAATCACCAGCGTGTCATCCGAGGAGCCCTGAAGGTATGCAATTTTGGGGTGAAAGATGCCCGCTTTCTCCATTGCGACAGGCGTAACCCAGAACGCATTGCCTGCATAGGCACTGGCAGTCTCTGCACCTGCTTTGCAGGCTTCCTTTGAGTCAACAAGTAGGTCAATCTGCTCGCAGCCATCAGCCCGAAGGATGGGAAGGCAGAAGGACTCAAACCAGCTTAAGCTCAACGTGTAGGTCGTGAAAAGCGCGCGTTCCGGTTTTACCGCCTTCAGCAGTTCGGTCAGTCTCGGCTTCATGATTCCCCGTAGGAGCCTTTGTTGTTCCGCTATTTTAAACACAGATACGTAGGCTGAAATGATTGTTGATGCTTATACCTTGGGAACCGGCGCCAAGACTACGTTAGATCTAAGGGTAGTTGCGGGGCGGCTCAGTTCGGCACATGCGCGGACGTTCGACATCTTGCGCCGAATCACGGAAAATTAGTGGAAGCAGTTGACACGGTCATGTTATTGATTTGCCGACGCTCAGTAGCACTTCTAGCATGATCGTCCGATTATCATTTTTGACTCAGTTGTGAAAATGAAAATGGATAATATTCCTCAGGATTTGCTAACTATCATTCAAGAACGCGGTGGTGTTATCTTGCCTGAACACACCGACCCATGGACGCGGCACCTGATATCTCAAGCCAAGTCGGCCATCGACAACCAAAAAAATATAATCGAGGCTATGTATTTCAAAAATAATGGCCTTACTCTTCACGCAACAGTATTTGGTTCTCTTTCTCCGGAAGCATTTTCTTCAATTTCATCAAATGAAAAATCGCGTGGAGATATGTTGATTGGAATTAGCTATGGATTCATTTTCAATGCAGCATGCTTGGTTTCATTAATGCTCGCCCGGAGTGATATGTTTACTGAGGTGGGTGACCCTGGTATGGAAAAGGCCGATATCGTTCTTTCATATATACCTAGTAATCTTGCTGACTCTGGCATCCACCCAGTTCAACCCAATTGCCCAATTCGCAAAGCTTTTTCTGTCTATCTGTTTGCCAAGTTTATTGATAGTGTGTTTTTCCACGAGACAGCACACCTAATTAGAGGTCATCTCGGACTTGCTCGGGAAAATGGGGCAGCAATTTGGACGGAAAAAGACAAGGGAACTATTAAATTATCATCCTTGGGACGACAGGCTTTAGAGTTTGACGCCGACAGTGGCGCAATCGAGGAGTCGTGTAATTATTTCTTCGCTTTGCGAGAGCAAATTATTAAGGGAAATTTATCTGGTCCCAATGTGCCGATTACAAAAGCATTGGAGCTCTTGAATTCAGATGTTGTGCGTTCGGCAAAATATATCTTTATGTCGATGTATTTTCCGCTGAGAATGTTCGAGGTGGATCGTTGGACTCTAGAATTGCAAGCGCCATTATCTCACCCAACTTCACCTATACGCATGCTATTTCTGGTGTATATTTTTAGTGATTCCGTACTGTCGGATGAGTTTTTTTGTTTCACGCCCGAACAAGCCAAAGAGGCGGTTTTTGAATGGGCAATTGAGTGCGAACGTTACTACACAGCATTGCAAGATATCGAAATAGCCCCAGACGGCTTGGCAAGCGCCTGGAAGTCACCTGAGGCGAGTCAATACATTGACAGCATCCGGTCAGAGTATGCAAAACTCGAGTCTCTGCTTGCGCCACACGTCATCGATTTTTCTTTTAAAAGATTTCCAGCGGAACGATCCGAGCGTAATTGAATGCAGCTCCTCTGGCGAACGGCTGCTATGGGTTGACTGCGGTTGGCCGGCGAGCCACAGTCGACCAGAATCATATCGGTTGTTCATGATGTCGATAATGATGCGGCAGTCGAAAAACCGCCGGCTAGAAAAAATGATCGGTTCGCATGGTTAACAACTGCGTAGTCGATCAGATGGTATCGATGACGGTACGAAAATGACCATCTCCCGGAGGGCGAATTTCTAGGCGGCCTGGTCAATCTTGTTGACAAGCGAGTGGGCGGTAGGTTTTCGGTACTGCATCTTGCGTCGGCTGCTGAAGAGGTTGTTGCAGGATTGCTCAAGCGGCGACGTTCGGCATCGCCTTTGGCTGGCCCGCAGGATCGGACCGCTCGCGAACAGACGTTGGTTGCGCTTGCGGAGATCTTCAAGGTGCATGGGGTAGAACGCACGGAGAAGGAATTCGGCACGTCCTTGAATGCGCTTCGGAACGGGACCAAGCACCATGATGCTAACGATTCGGAGACGATCGTTGCCGACGTGGAGTCGGTCGCTTGGGACGCGATCCTTCGTGCGGTCGACAACTACGGTCGCTATACGAATACCTTGAGCGAAAGAATGATTGAGTTTGTCCGACACGGGCCGGATACTTCATCGGAATGAAGGTGCGCAATATCGCCTTAGGCAGGCCCTGCTAGCCGGACTCCGCGGAATGATTCGCTCTGTTGTAAGGCGGCGCTGCGGCGATCGCCGAGATCGATAAGCGCATCGAGCACTCGGAGTAGTTTTCGTGCCAATGCTGTCGGCAATGGGTGCTGCCGATCTGCATGCGCTTGTACAAGTGCTGCTATTGCCGCCGGAATGGTGGTGCCTTTCCAGCCGGCGGGCAACCGACCCTCGAGTATTTGGCTTAGTACCTGTTCGGCGAACGTATCGGCCGGGTAAGTGCTACCGGCACGCTCGCATAGGGTTACGAACTGGCGAGCCACGTAAGGATTCCAACCAGCCTGTCGGATCATGCAGTCGACCAGCGGCATCACTTGCGCCAAGTCGCCCCATTGGCCATTGGCAAAACGCTCGGCTCCAGGGGCTCGTTCCACGCTCACGAAGAGCAGCGACTTCACTAACTCCGGGAGGTCGAATCCGCCGAGCCGGCCATCGTTGTAGGGCGAGCGTTGCAGGTCGTCGTGTTCCAGGGTTCGTTCAAGTACGCGAGTTAGCAGTTGTAAAGTTTCCTGTTGAATTTGGGGAGCATCGAGGACGCCGGCACAAACCAGTACCTCGGCGAATGGTTCCAAGAACTGCATCGCAATCTCGTCGGGTTGTTCCAGTATCGGGCGCAGCAGCCGGTCTTGTATTTCGGGTTCGGACGCGTGCATCGCAACATGCGCTAAGGAACGCCCAACCTGATGTTGCCACTCGAACAGGTTCGCATCATCGCGCTCTCGCCCTCTGCGCCTTTCCGTTCGCCAGGTAGGATTTAGCGTATCCAATGTCCATGCCATGAGTGCCTCTAGCGCATCGACATATTTGGTAGCTGCTGTCGGGGTTGCCATGACCGCTGCCACGGGAACCAACTTCAGGATCTTCGCGGCGTACTGGTTGTGCCACACATCCTCAGACCGCTGCCACTCATCGTCGTCGTTCGCCCGACGGCGGCGCCGAGATGTGGTCGACGGCGGAGTGTGAATCCACGAAGGCCGTGGGCGGACCCAAGGAGACAACGACCCCGTTGCTTGGTACTCGTTCCAGGCGTCGATAAGCGCCGCATTGCGGCGGCTTCCTTCCGCTTCCCTCCGGGCCTCCGGCGTCATTCCATGTGTATCCCGCCAAGGTAAGAGCTGCGCTAAACGCAAGCCGAGGTTCAGCCCTGACCAGGCAAAGCGCTGGTCGCGGTCCCAGCACGAAGCGACCGCAGAGAGTGCGGCAAGGGAGACGCCTTCTAGCGGGTGCACCACTAGCTGATACAGCGCTTCGCAGTTGATCGGTTGCCCATTGCCAGCCCGGATTCGTGCGGCTAGGGCATGCGCGACAAAAATCTTCGGATGCCAGGGAATGATGGACCCGGAGAACGTTTCCTCTGAGACCTCGTCCGGCGTTGTCCGGTAATGATCTATCGTGGTAGCTGTCCACTCTGAGTGCGTCGCGACGTCGCAGTAACACGCGATGACCGCAGCTGTCCCTGCAATCGCTCCATCCGTGAACCCGCTGCCTGGCATCAGCGATTGTGCCTGCCCTTTGGCCCGCGCCGCAGCGAGTTCTGTAGCGCGGGCGATTGCCTCGTCCGGCGTGAATCCGGGCGCCAACTTCTTTGAGGAAAAGCACTTTTCGACCCACAGCCACAGTTCCATTTCGCGCGATATCTGAACATGTTGCTGAAGCGCAGCCTGAACCTCAGGCGCTTGGTGTCGCGGGCTGCTCACGGAGATCTGGACGACGTCGTTGCGACCGGGAACCGGACTCGTCGAATAGTTCTCGATGTGACCAAGTTCGGACCACAATTCCGCAGTATGTCGAAGTCCTGCTACATGGCTCGCGTCACTTCCTTCCTCTTCGTAGGCGAATTCCAGTCGGTTTGGAAAGTCGTCGAGCGCTGCTCGACAGGCATCGCGCATTGCGATGTCCGATCCAAGCACGAAGTATGGGATGAGATCGCGTAGCTCCTGTCGACGCGATGACAGCTGGGCGCTCTCTGATACGGCTCGATAATGCGTTGCGGCGGTGGTTTCATCATTGAAACCGATGAGTCCCGCGCTCGCTAGTTGAGGCTCTTGGATGTGGCGTTGAAGGTCGAGGCGGCAGAGCCTTAGGTTCCCGAGGAGGGCCAGCGTCGTAGCTGAAGCTTGCGGAGCTCGCAAGGCAAGATGAACTGCAATGCCCACGACCGCAATGCTCGTGTGCCCCTCCAAGGTCTGTCGCATCACTTCGTCTAGTGACCGCCCGGCGTCTACCTGCGCCAGTGCCCAATGCTCCAACGCCATGAGGGCGCATTCGACGACCTGAGGGCCGCCATGGCCTCTAAACCATGCATAGTGCCGGTCATCGCCCCAGAACTCCTGCGGCCCCCACGGAAACGTTAATATGAGAGGCCGTGGCGTCGACGCGTCACGCCAATGGTGGTGCAGCTGACGCCAGGCAGTTACAGCGTGATTGGTGACGTCGCGAATGAGGGCAAGCGCCGTTTGCGGGGTGTTCGCCAGCAACGAGTAAAAGGGTTCGCGCATGGGCGACGCTGGGAAAAATCCTCGGTGATCGGCGCCGATCGAGAGGCGGTCCCAGTCATGATCAGAGAAACCGTTGTGCGAAAAGTGGGGGCTTTCAAGAAACATCTGGTCGGAACGCGAGCGGCGCTCCGGTGGTATCGCATGTAGATCTTCGCGCAAGCGTCGCCGCTCAGCGGCTTCATCGTGCCAGCGCTGCACGCTTTCGTCTGGCAGTTCGCTCATGAACCATCGTCGGCCGACTTCCGCTAGTTGTGCGGGATGGGTGCTTGACAGTAACGGTGCATAGTTCACTACTTCTTGGAAACCGTCGTCGCTCCAGTGTTCGATCGCGATGATTCTCGCGAGGTAGGTATGGACGACATCAGGGTAGGCGCGTGCAGTCCTAAGGAGCAAAGCGCGCAGCTCGGTTTCCAGGTTGGTTGGTGCACGCGGACGCGGCTCGGCGTCGTTTCCAGAGTTGGTGCGCCGGAAACGCCATGAGAGGTGCTCATCGTCGATGGCTTGCAGCCAAGAAACGCATTGGGAAACGATCCGTTGCGACACCGGGTTTGGAATATCTGCAGTCGCTATCTGCCAAGTCTCAAACAGCGTGACTAAGTCCGGCAGGAAAGCGTCTGGAATCGAGTCGAGTTGCTCAAGCGTCCAAAGCAGCAGGCGGCGCCAGGCGAGGAAGTCGGAGGGCCAGCCCAGCAAATCCGCGAGGCGGATTCGGGCCGCGGGCTCCAGGTCGTCGCTACCAAGTTGACCTGATAACACGAGCGGATTGGGTGTTGTCTTCTCTGCCTGCATCCATACCAGCAGCTTGCCGAACAGGCGGTGCTCGTTCGCGGCGAGCGTCGCGGAAAACATATCAACTTGCTCGGCGAATCGCGAACCGAACACAGGTGCGACAAGCCACGCTCTTAGCCACTGCGGCCGCACTTGGACCTGCTCGAGGGCGTGTAGTTGGTGCGGCCATTGCTCTCGAGCCGAATAGGTGGCCTGCGACAAGAGTTCAACCACCCGCGCCAGTGCGGGCGGTTCGCCGACTGCTGTCAAGGTGTCGATCCAGTCCTCACTTTGATCCAGCAATAGATGCAAGAATGACCACTCAAAGAAAATGTCATGGCTAAACTGAGCCGTGTGCCCGATCCGGACTTGCTGCACCAAGCCGTCTTCTTCCAGGGCCGGCAATACGGCCTGAGTGGTGGCGGATAGGTCCCGAAGCCGCATATTGCGGCCGAGGTCGGGCGCACTGTGCTGTGCCAACTCAACAAGGGCCCTCTGTCGGGCAAGAGCTTGGGGCGCTTGCGAATCGTAGCCGCCGCGGGACCACCAAGCATCCACAAGTTCAACTTCGGACCGCGGCGCGAAATCGGCGGGATATGCCGCTCTCGAAAATCCTCGAGCCAGCACCGCCGCGAAAAAGGGCCGACGTGCTAGCGTGCGAACTCGCTCGTCACCACCGGTCAGGAGCGACTGCAGGGCCGGCAGCGTCCTGGCGAGGGAAACTGCCTCCTCAGAGGACAGGTTTTCGACATCGACGTAGCCCACGCCACCATTTACGAGTAGATCGGCGGGAACCCAATTGCGCAAGGGTTCGATGCCTGCATCACGAGCCGTTGCCACCACGCGCCAGCCGACCAGAGCGGGATTCGTCAGGAGTTGGCCGAGCAGGTCTGTCACGACTGCGCGCTGCTCCGGTGCAATGCGGTCCAGGCCATCAATGAACAGCACAGCATGGCCGGTGGCTGCGATCTCGACCAAGAGCGGTTCGATTGATGTGATCGACAGCCCCGTGGCGCGTGCATGTTCTGCCCAGCTTCTTCCCGCGAGCCGGTTGGCCGTGAGGAACAGCGTCGTCCCGTCGGTCGCGAGGCGTTGAACGAGGTCTCGCAGTAGTACCGTCTTGCCTGTGCCTGGCAATCCCTTGATCAAGGTCAGGCGGTGCGCCTCCATTTCAACGGAAAGTTTGTCGCGCAGCGGTTGCCGATCGAGATGCATGCCGCCGATGTCATCAGCCTGTTGCATAAGCCAGTGACTCGTGCTTTCCCGCAGATTTTGCATGTCGGCAGCGTGCGCCGGGGCACTGTTGAACCGCCAGCCGGCAAGGGCGCGCAGTACTGAGGCCTTCGTGTGCGCCGCGCTACGTCCCGCGCCATCGCGCGCGAGCTGTCGTAATTGGTTCCACAAATCGCCGGCTCGGCCGACTTGGCTCGCGACGAGCGTTCGCTGTAAGCTGGCGACGGCCTCCGCTTCGTGGGTGGATCCGGCCTGGAGGAAGTCGAACCGGATGAGCGTCAGGTGCTGAAACAGGCGGTACAGCTGATCGTCGGGCAAGGGCCCGGCTGTACTATCTTGTGCGGCCTGACGGACCGCTTCTGCCACTGCGCGATGAGATGCCGATGCATTGCCACCATCTGCGAAACGCAGCACGAAGGTTGCCACAGTGTCAGATGCTCGCGCCCACTCACAGACTGTCGTGAAGCTTCGGAACGCCTCTTCGGCTACGGAGCCGGTGATCGCGCCGACCCGGTCGATGTGCTCGCGGAAATCGGGCTTCTGTAGCGTTTGCCAGCTATGCTGGATTACCTCACGGAAATCGCTGTTGCTGGGTGCGCTGGAGATCGTGAGTTCGCGCTTGACTTGCAAAGATATCCGCATGACTGTCGCGTCGGCCAGCCCTACAGCATCGACGATGATGTCATCGAGAGGCTCGCCGAAGTCGGCTTGCTGCTGAGCGACGCGTTCGACGACGCGCGACGTCAGTCCGGCGGCGGTCGTGCCTCCGACTAACGCGACTAGGTAGTAGGCCGCGACGGCGTCTTCATATGTGAATCCGGCGCCGCCGGTGAGCTCTGGTGATGTCATGCTACACAGCCCCGAGGTTGTTCGCCTGTGGTCCGCGAGAGTCAGCGTCGCTGGCGAGTTCGAATATACCAATTATGCAGTTGACCTGAGGCGGAATTTTGTACCCAATCAGGCAGTGAGTCTCGCGTTGATATTATCGGAATCCAGCCAGGCTCGACGGACCGTGGCGGGAGGTTGATAGCGATCTATGGGGCCGGCGCTCGTTGTAGAACTGCCGCCAGCGTTCGATGAGCACCTTGGCCTCGGCGCGGCTGCGGAACCATTCCCGGTTCAGCAATTCGTCACGTAGCTTGCCGTTGAAGCTCTCGACGAATCCGTTTTG
>NZ_JPGM01000114.1:0-13265 GCF_000731655.1 Burkholderia sp. MSh2
CGAACACCACGGCCTGCTGGGGCTTCAGCACCCCGGTGGACACGACGGTGGCGATCGAGTTCGCCGCGTCGTGAAAACCGTTCATGAAGTCGAATACGAGCGCGACGAGCACGAGCGTCGCGACCATCCAGAGGGCGAGTTGTATCGAATGCATCGTGGTCCGCTCAGGCGTTTTCCAGCACGATGCCTTCGATGATGTTCGCGACGTCCTCGCACTTGTCGGTAATCTCTTCGAGCAGCTCGTAGATCGCCTTCAGCTTGATGAGCGTCTTCACGTCGTCTTCCTCGCGGAACAGCTTCGACATGGCGGCGCGCAGCACGCGGTCGGCCTCCGATTCCCAGCGGTCGATCTCTTCGCATGCCTTCAGGATCTGTGCCGACTGCTTCATGTCCGACAGCATCGAGACCGCCTGCTGCACGTGCTGGGCCGACTGCGTGACGATATGCGCGAGCTGGCTCGCTTCGGACGTGACCGCGCGGACGTCGTACAGGGACACGGCGGTCGCGACGTCTTCCATCAGGTCGAGTACGTCGTCCATCGTCGTGATCAGCTTGTGGATCTCGTCGCGATCGAGCGGCGTGATGAAAGTCTTGTGCAGCAGATCGATCGCTTCGTGCGTGAGCTTGTCTGCGGCCTTCTCGGCGGTCTGCACGTTTTGCTTGTGAATCTCGGCGTCGGCGAGATTGTCGATCAGCAGTTCGAGCTCGCGGCCACCGGCAACGATGTACTTCGCGTGCGCATTGAAGAGTTCAAAGAACTTGCCCTCGGTGGGCATGAATCGACCGAACATGGGATTCCTGAGAGATTGTCAAACTACTGTCACGAAAACGGGCGACATTGTACCGTTTCCGGTCAGGCCGCGCCGCGCACTTATGCGCGCGACGGGATTGGATACAACGCTTGGCAATTTAGGGGTTTACAACCGGCTTTACTCGCCGTAGAAGGTTTGCGCCCCGGCAAAGTTGTCGAACTTCGTGTATTGCCCCAGGAACGTGAGGCGAACAGGACCGATCGGGCCGTTACGCTGCTTGCCGATGATGATTTCGGCCGTACCCTTGTCGGGGCTGTCGGGGTTGTAGACTTCGTCACGGTAAATGAACAGGATCACGTCCGCATCCTGTTCGATTGCGCCAGATTCACGCAAATCCGACATCACCGGACGCTTGTTCGGACGCTGTTCGAGACCGCGGTTCAGCTGCGACAGCGCGATCACCGGCACGTCGAGCTCCTTCGCGAGGCTCTTCAGCGATCGCGAGATTTCCGAGATTTCGGTCGCGCGGTTTTCGCCCTGCGACGAACCCGACATCAGCTGCAGGTAGTCGACGATGATCAGGCCGAGTTTGCCGCACTGCCGCGCGAGACGCCGCGCACGCGAGCGCAGCTCCATCGGGTTCAGGCCGCCCGTCTCGTCGATGAAGAGCTGCGCCTCGCTCATCTTCTGTACCGCGTGAGTCAGTTTCGGCCAGTCCTCGTCCGTCAGGCGACCGGTACGCATCCGGTGCTGATCGAGCCGGCCGATCGAGCCGAGCATCCGCATCACGAGCTGGGTGCCCGGCATTTCCATCGAGAACACCGCGACCGGCAGCCCGTACTCGACCGCGACGTATTCGCCGATGTTCATCGAAAATGCGGTCTTGCCCATCGACGGCCGCCCCGCGACGATGATCAGCTCGCCGCCGTGCATCCCGGACGTCATCCGGTCGAGGTCGACGAAGCCCGTCGGCGTGCCCGTGACGTCGCTCGGGTTCGCGGTGTGATACAGCGTGTCGATCCGCTCGACGACCTGCGTGAGCAGCGGACCGATCTCGAGGAAGCCCTGGTTGCCGCGCGCGCCCTCTTCGGCGATCGAGAACACCTTCGATTCGGCTTCGTCGAGCAGCTGGCGAACTTCCTTGCCTTGCGGATTGAACGCATCGGCCGAGATTTCGTCGGCAACCGACACGAGCCGGCGCAGCACCGCGCGGTCGCGCACGATTTCCGCGTAGCGGCGGATGTTCGCCGCGCTCGGCGTGTTCTGCGCGAGTGCGTTCAGGTATGCGAGGCCGCCGACGTCGTCGGCCTTGCCGGACGTGGTCAGCGCTTCGTACACGGTCACGACGTCGGCCGGGCGCGTCGACGCGATCAGGCGGCCGATGTGCTCGTAGATGATCCGGTGGTCGTAGCGATAGAAATCGCCCTGCGACAGGAAGTCGGCAATCCGGTCCCATGCCGCGTTGTCGAGCAACAGGCCGCCGAGCACCGACTGCTCGGCTTCGACCGAATGCGGCGGGACTTTCAGCGATTCGATTTGGGGATCTTGCGGCGCGTTCATGGGTTGGGATTATCGCGAATTACACAGGACGACGCCATACCGGCCGCCAGTGATAGTGATGCGGCAATAAAAAAGGCAGGCCCCGGTTGCCCGGGCGCCTGCCCTTGTCCGGACGGCGGAAGCCGCCCGGGAAGCCTGCATACGCTTACGCGTGGTCGCCGATCACGTTGATCGTGACGTCGACGACGACGTCCGTGTGCAGCGCGACCTGGACGGTGTGCTCGCCGATCATCTTCAGCGGGCCTTCCGGCATGCGAACTTGCAGCTTCTCGACCTCGAAACCTGCCTTCTTCAGCAGTTCCGCGACGTCGCCGTTCGTGACCGAGCCGAACAGACGGCCGTCAACGCCCGACTTCTGCGTGATGTCGAACGACTGGCCGCCCAGCTTCTCGCCGACTGCCTGCGATGCTGCCAGCTTTTCAGCGGCGATCTTTTCGAGTTCGGCGCGGCGAACTTCGAATTCGGCGATCGCTTCCTTCGTTGCACGGCGAGCCTTGCGGTTCGGGATCAGGAAGTTGCGAGCGTAACCGTCCTTGACCTTGACGATGTCGCCGAGGTTACCCAGATTGGCGACTTTTTCCAACAGAATGATTTGCATTCGAATTCTCCTTATTGCGTCGCCTGATTACGCCTTGTGCTGATCGGTGTACGGCAGCAGCGCGAGGAAACGCGCACGCTTGATGGCCGTATCCAGCTGACGCTGATAGTGCGCCTTCGTACCCGTCAGACGAGCCGGCGTGATCTTGCCGTTTTCGCCGATGAAGTCCTTCAGCGTTTCCGTGTCCTTGTAGTCGATCTGCTCGACGCCTGCAGCCGTGAAACGGCAGAACTTCTTGCGCTTGAAGAGCGGGTTTTGTTGCTGACGACGCTTGTCGAATTTCTTACCAGTCGGGCGGGGCATGATTTCAGTCCTTTCCAATGTCCTGCAATGCTGTGATGTGAAACACCAAGGTTCTCGCGTTGCGGCTTTTCTTTGCCAGGAAGCCCGTGAACAGCGTTTCGACGCCCATTTCACGACGCTCCAGCTTGCCGCTCGCCTCACCGGCCGCCACCGCCTCGATCGTCATTTCGACCTGACGGGGAATGCCTGCTTCGACGACTTCCGTGCGGTGATGCAATGTGGCGCTTGCGATCGGAACACCTGCCGGCGTATATCGCACCGGTGCGCGTTCGACGACGCTCGCCGTCAATTGCAACCTGTTCACGTGAGTGACGCGCTCCTTGATGGCTTAATGAATGACGAACTTAAGCCTGCGCTTCGGTCGGCTGAGCTGCAGCCGCCTTCTTGGCTTCTTCGCGCTGAACTTCCTTCATCATCGGCGACGGGCCGGTTTCGGCCTTCTTCATCTTGACGATGAGGTGACGCAGCACGGCGTCGTTGAACTTGAACGCGTGTTCGAGTTCGTCGAGCGTCGTCTGGTCGCACTCGATGTTCATGCAGACGTAGTGAGCCTTCGCGAGTTTCTCGATCATGTAGGCCAGTTGGCGACGGCCCCAGTCTTCGACACGGTGGATCTGACCGCCGTGCGACGTGATCGTGGTCTTGTAACGCTCGATCATCGCGGGCACTTGCTCGCTTTGATCGGGGTGCACGATGAATACGATTTCGTAATGACGCATTACACACTCCTTGTGGATTGAAGCCACCCGGGCGTCTGAACCGGTGTGGCAAGTGAGAAGCCGAAGATTCTAACCCGTATACGGGGCTCATGCAAGACCAATCGACGCCGCGCCTGCGGATTCGGCCATGTTTTCAAAGACTTGAAACGGCGAACGGGCACGAGCGGCCGCCCTTCGGCTGCCGCTCGACCGGGGTCGGAACATCGGCGCGCCGGGCCGGCGCCCCGCCGTCACTCGCTGCGCGTGCCCGAGAGCCGTGCGTCGAGCGCCGTCCTGAACGCCGCGAGCGCCGACGGCTCGGCGTCCGTCACCGCCCACCACGTCATTCCGGCCGCGTCCCAGCGATCGAGCGCATAGCCCTGCGACACGGTCGCATACGGCGCCGCCGGCCCTTCCCCGGCAGGCCGCACGTAGACGTCGATCACGTGCTGCCGATAGCGGTAGACGAGCACCGCGACGCGGCGGCGCCCGACGTAGTCGAGCCGCCCGCCGACCAGCGCGAAGCCGTTCGTCGCGAGATCCTCGACCGGCGGCGCATAGTCGAGCCGGCCGTTGAACCACGGCTTGACCGTGTGCCGGTCGGTCGAGATGACGTCGATGTCGCGCGCCGACAGGTCGGCCCGCACGTGGCTCGCGACGAGTTCGTCGACCGTGCGGTCGGTGTCGGCATGGCGCGCGGACAGCACCATGCCGCCTGCCGCGGCCAGCGCCACCAGCAGCGCAACGCCCCAGCCAAGTCCGGGCAGCGCGACGGCGCCCGGCCATGCACCGGCCTGTGCCGGTCGCGCCGCGCCGCCGCGCCCCGCCGGCCACCACGCAAACCAGCGGCGGCCGCCCGACCGCGGCCTGGGCTGCGCCTGCGGTTGCGATTCGACCCGCGGTTCGACCCGCGGCGGTTCGGCGGCGGGAGCCGGGGCAGGCGCGGCGGCGGCCGGCAGGCTCGCAAGAATGCTCGCTCGCAGCGCATCCGGCGCGCGGTGATAGTCGGCCTGCCGCACGGCCTGTACCAGCGTGACGATCCGCGCGCGCTCGCGGCGGCAGGCATCGCACCCTTCGACATGCTGCTGGACCCGCAGCGCATCGGGCGCCGACAGCTCGCGGTCGACGTCCGCGTCCAGCAACGCGCGCGCTTCGTTACAGTCCATCGATCGCCTCCGATGCGGTTCCGCCCGCCGGCGCACGGCCCGGCCGGCCTTCGTTCGCCGCCGCCGGCGCGTCGCCCAGCAGCGCGGCAAGCTTGCGGCGACCGCGCGCGAGCCGCGACATCACCGTGCCGACCGGCACGTCCGCGATCGCCGCGATCTCGCGGTAACTCAGGTCCTCCATCTCGCGCAACACGAGCACCTCGCGGTATTCGGGCGGCAGCTTCGCCAGCGCCGCATTCACGATCCGCGCGTTCTCGCCGCGCAGCAGGTGCGCGAGCGGGTCCTCCGTCGCCGGCTGCCAGTCGTCGGGCACGTCGGTGTCGTCGAGCGTGTCGGGCAGCGCGACCTCGTGCGCATGCGTGCGGCGCCGCCACTCGGTGTACCAGGTGTGGCGCACGATCGTCAGCAGCCACGGCCGCGCGTTGTCGCCCCGGCACGAATCGACGAAGCGCAGCGCGCGCATGCACGCGTCCTGGACGACGTCGTCGGCGTCGCCGGCGCTGCCGCTCAGCCAGCGCGCGAGGTTGTACGCGGCGTCGAGATGCGGCAGCACGAGCGCGCGAAACCGCTCGCCGCGCGCGGCCGCGTCGTCTGCCCTCGGTTCATCGACCGCCTGTCCGGCTTGCCCCACATGGCCTCCCTGGTCCCGGCGACCGAAGCCGCGCCCGTTCCGCGCACGGCGCCCGGACAGACCGGCACGGTGCGCGCTTGCCGACCATACCGTCGTTGCGTCGAGTTTATTCCCGCGCCGCGCCCCTGGCGCGTAAAAAAACCGGAACGGCCCCGTGGCCGGGGCCGCCCGCTCCGCTAAGGCGTGGTGCTCCAGTAACCGGGGCGCGCGTAGGCGGCGCGCAGATAGTCGATGAAGTAGCGCACGCGCGCCGGCACGTAACGCTGCTGCGGGTAGACCGCGAGGATGTCGTAGTCGGGCAGCGCATACTCGTCGAGCACGGTCTCGAGCTCGCCCGTCTCGAGCTGCGCGGCGATTTCCCACGTCGAGCGCCAGCCGAGCCCGAGGCCTTCCGCCACCCAGCGATGCAGCAGCTCGCCGTCGTTGCAGTCGAGATTGCCCGTCACGCGCATCGTCGCGATCTTGCCGTGGCGCTGGAAATACCAGCCGCGGTTCTGCCCGCCCTGCAGGTTGAAGGCCAGGCAGTTGTGCTTCAGCAGATCGTCGAGCGATTTCGGCCGGCCGTGCCGCCGGAAATACCCGGGCGTGCCGCATACGACGCGCCGGTTCGACGCGAGCTTCACCGCGACGAAGTTCGGATCGACCGCGCCGCCGATACGGATCGACAGGTCGTAGCCTTCCCGGACGAGGTCGACGACACGGTCGGTCAGGTTGAACGACAGCTGCATCTCGGGCTTGTCGGCCAGGAAGCCGGGCGCATGCGGCGCGACGTGCTTGCGCCCGAACGCGGCCGGCGCCGACACGATCAGGTGACCGCTGACCGCACGCCGCCCGGCGGCCAGCTCGTTCTCGGCCTGATCCCATTCCGACAGCAGCCCGCGACAGCGCTCGAGGAACGCGGCGCCCTCCTCGCTGACGACCAGCCGCCGGGTCGAGCGGTACATCAGCTTCACGCCGAGGCGCTTCTCCAGCGCATCGATGCGCCGCCCGAGCACCACCGGCGACACGCCCTCCTCGAGCGCCGCCGCCGCGAGGCTGCCCGCATCGGCAACCCGCACGAACGTCTCGATCTGCTTGAAGCGATCCATCTCGCGTCTCCGTGTCCGTTCCGGCCGTGGCGGAAACCCCGTCAGGCCGTCATTCCATACTTTTAGTTTCGAAATAAGCGACTCCGGCGGATCTTATCAAACCTTTCCTGCATCCCTAAAGTGTCCTCAACCGATCCATTCGCAAGATCCGCCACATTCAAGGAGACATTCATGGCCAAGATGAGAGCCGTCGACGCGGCAGTGCTCGTGCTCGAGAAGGAAGGCATCCAGACCGCGTTCGGCGTGCCGGGCGCGGCGATCAACCCGTTCTACTCCGCACTGCGCAAGTCCGGCGGCATCAGCCACGTGCTGGCCCGCCACGTCGAAGGCGCGTCGCACATGGCCGAAGGCTTCACGCGCGCCGCGCCGGGCAACATCGGCGTGTGCATCGGCACCTCGGGCCCCGCGGGCACCGACATGATCACGGGCCTCTACTCGGCGTCGGCCGACTCGATTCCGATCCTCGCGATCACGGGCCAGGCGCCGCGCGCCCGCCTGTACAAGGAAGATTTCCAGGCCGTCGACATCGAGTCGATCGCGAAGCCCGTCACGAAGTGGGCCGTCACCGTGCGCGAGCCGGCGCTCGTGCCGCGCGTGTTCCAGCAGGCATTCCATCTGATGCGTTCGGGCCGTCCGGGCCCGGTGCTCGTCGACCTGCCGATCGACGTGCAGCTCGCCGAAATCGAATTCGACATCGACACGTACGAACCGCTGCCGGTCTACAAGCCCGCGGCCACGCGCGCACAGGTCGAGAAGGCGCTCGCGATGCTCAACGACGCGGACAGGCCGCTGATCGTGTCGGGCGGCGGCGTGCTCAACGCGGCAGCCGAAGACCTGCTCGTGCAGTTCGCCGAAACGATCGGCGTGCCGGTGATCCCGACGCTGATGTCGTGGGGCGCGATTCCGGACGACCACCCGCTGATGGCCGGCATGGTCGGCCTGCAGACGTCGCACCGCTACGGCAACGCCACGCTGCTCGCGTCCGACTTCGTGCTCGGCATCGGCAACCGCTGGGCGAACCGCCACACGGGCAGCGTCGAGGTGTACACGAAGGGCCGCAAGTTCGTGCACGTCGACATCGAGCCGACCCAGATCGGCCGCGTGTTCGGCCCGGATCTCGGCATCGTGTCCGACGCGAAGGCGGCGCTCGAACTGTTCGTCGCGGTCGCGCAGGAATGGAAGGCCGCCGGCAAGCTGAAGGATCGCGGCGCCTGGGTCGCCGACTGCCAGGCACGCAAGCGCACGCTGCAGCGCAAGACCCACTTCGACAACGTGCCGGTCAAGCCGCAGCGCGTGTACGAAGAGATGAACAAGGTGTTCGGCCGCGACACGTGCTACGTCAGCACGATCGGCCTGTCGCAGATCGCCGCCGCGCAGTTCCTGCATGTGTTCAAGGCGCGCAACTGGATCAACTGCGGCCAGGCCGGCCCGCTCGGCTGGACGATCCCCGCCGCGCTCGGCGTGCGCGCGGCCGATCCGCGCCGCCCGATCGTCGCGCTGTCCGGCGACTACGACTTCCAGTTCATGATCGAGGAGCTGGCGGCCGGCGCGCAATTCAAGCTGCCGTACGTGCACGTCGTCGTGAACAACTCGTACCTCGGGCTGATCCGCCAGGCCCAGCGCGCGTTCGACATGGACTACTGCGTGCAGCTCGCGTTCGACAACGTGAATGCGCCGGAGCTGAACGGCTATGGCGTGGACCACGTGGCCGTGGCGGAAGGCCTCGGCTGCAAGGCGCTGCGCGTGTTCAAGCCGGAAGAGATCGAACCGGCGCTGCGCCAGGCGCAGACGCTCGCGGAAGAGTTCAGCGTGCCGGTGGTCGTCGAGGTGATCCTCGAGCGCGTGACGAACATCTCGATGGGCGCCGAAATCGACGCGATCAACGAATTCGAGGATCTCGCGGAAACCGCCGAGCATGCGCCGACCGCGATCTCGATGCTCGACTGAACCGCACGACATTTTTTGACCGACCGACCGAAGAGGCTTAGCTCATGCCGAAGTTCGCTGCAAACCTGACCATGCTGTTCAACGAAGTGCCGTTCCTCGACCGCTTCAAGGCGGCCGCGGACGCGGGCTTCGACGCCGTCGAATTCCTGTTCCCGTATCCGTATGCGAAAGAGGAGCTTGCCGAGCGGCTCGAGACGCATCGCCTGCGCCTCGTGCTGCACAACCTGCCCGCCGGCAACTGGGATCAGGGCGAGCGCGGCATCGCCTGCCTGCCCGACCGCGTCGGCGAGTTCCAGGAGGGTGTCGGCCGTGCGATCGAGTACGCGAAGGCGCTGAAGGTGCCGCAGCTGAACTGCCTGGTCGGCATCCCGTCGGCCAGCACGGCGCGCGACAAGACGTTCGTCACGATCGTCGACAACCTGCGCTTCGCCGCCGACGCATTGAAGCGCGAAGGCATCCGCCTGCTCGTCGAGCCGTGCAACAGCTTCGACATCCCGGGCTTCGCGCTGAACCGCTCGTCGGAAGGCCTCGACGTGATCCGCGCGGTGGGTTCGGACAACCTGTTCCTGCAGTACGACATCTATCACATGCAGCGCATGGAAGGCGAACTGGCCGCGACGATCGAACGCAACCTCGCGTCGATCGGCCACGTCCAGCTCGCGGACAACCCGGGCCGCAACGAACCGGGCACGGGCGAGATCAACTACGCGTTCCTGTTCGCGCTGCTCGACCGGCTCGGCTACGCCGGCTACGTCGGCTGCGAATACAAGCCCCGCACCACCACGACGGAAGGGCTCGGCTGGCTGCAGCACGTCGCCGGCTGCGCGCCGGGTTCGGCGCGCCGCGCCGCCTGAGCAGCGCCCTTCCCGTTTTCAGCCCTATAGGAGACTTTCACATGGCAACCATCGGTTTCATCGGCCTCGGCATCATGGGCGCGCACATGGCGCGCAACCTGCTCAAGGGCGACTACCCGCTCGTCCTGAACGGCGCGTTCCCGATCCCGGACGACCTGCGCGCCGCCGCGAAGGTCGTCGCGAACTCGACCGAAGTCGCGCAGCACGCCGACATCGTCATTGCGATGGTGCCGGACACGCCCGACGTGCGTAACGTGCTGTTCGCCGACGACGGCGTCGCGAAGGGCCTGACGGCCGGCAAGCTCGTGATCGACATGAGCTCGATCTCGCCGCTCGACACGCAGGAATTCGCGAAGCAGATCAACGCACTCGGCTGCGACTACCTCGACGCGCCGGTGTCCGGCGGCGAGGTCGGCGCACGCGAGGCGTCGCTCACCATCATGGTCGGCGGCCCCGAGCAGGCCTTCGAGCGCGCGAAGCCGCTGTTCGAGAGGATGGGCAAGAACATCACGCTGGTCGGCGACAACGGCGCGGGCCAGACCTGCAAGGTCGCGAACCAGATCATCGTCGCGCTGAACATCGAGGCCGTCGGCGAAGCGCTGCTGTTCGCCGCCCGTTCGGGCGCCGACCCGGAGCGCGTGCGCCAGGCGCTGATGGGCGGCTTCGCCGCGTCGCGCATCCTCGAAGTGCACGGCGCGCGGATGACGAAGCGCACGTTCGACCCGGGCTTCCGCATCGAACTGCACCAGAAGGACCTGAACCTCGCACTCGACGGCGCACGCAAGCTCGGCCTCGCGCTGCCGCACACCGCGAGCGCGCAGCAGCTGTTCAGCGTGTGTGCGTCGCACGGCGGCAAGGCATGGGATCACTCGGCGCTCGTGCGTGCGCTCGAGATCATGTCGAACTTCGAGATCGAGAAGACGGCAGGCTGAGCGCGGGCCGCAATCGACCGATGCGATGACGTGCGGTTCGTCGCCACGACGGACACACGTACGACATACGCAGGACCGGCCGCGGCCGGTCGCATCGATGCGCGACGCACTCGCGCATCACGGTGGGGCGCCCCGCCGCGCATCGTCAAACACGTGCGCGACGGGGCGAAAAACGCCGCTCTGGGCTGAGAGCGGCGTGGTGGGGTCCGCAGCGGCACCCGGCGGCGCCGGGGAAGCCTTGGTCGGTCAGACGTCGTCGTCGGGTGTCCGCCTGTCGGATTTCGCGTATTACATTTCTTTACGTTCAAGCGTGCGATTTTTCATGCAATCGTCGCCATGAACGCCTACACTTTCGCCACGCCTTTCGAGAAAACCGCCGCGCTTGCGCTCACCTTCGGTGGACGCGCCCAGCGCGGTGTTTTTTTCGCCACTTCACGGCGCGTTTTCTTTTCAACCACCTAAGGAGTGCAACGATGGGTCTTCTTTCGTTTATCAAAGAGGCGGGTGAAAAACTGCTGGGTCACGCCGACGAGCAAGCGGCCGCCGACCCGAATGCCGCCAACCAGACCGCGGCCGATGCAATCAAGAACTACATCAACGCGCAGGGGCTCGATACGTCGAACCTCACCGTGGCGTTCGACGGCGCGTCGCGCACCGTGACGCTGTCGGGCAGCGTGGCCGACCTCGACACGAAGGCCAAGGTCAAGGTCGCCGCCGGCAACGTGCAGGGCGTCGCGGGCGTCAACGACGACGATCTGCAGCCGGACGATCCGCAAGTGCAGTACCACGACGTCGTGTCCGGCGACAACCTGTGGAAGATCGCCGAGAAGTACTACGGCGACGGCTCGAAGAACACGGCGATCTTCGATGCGAACCGGCCGATGCTGTCGAGCCCGGACCGGATCTATCCGGGCCAGAAGCTCGTGATTCCGCCGCAGTCCTGAGCATTCTTGCCGGACCGATGAAAAAAGGCAGGCCGTCGGCCTGCCTTTTTCATTGGGCCGCGCCGCGCGTGCCGTTCGCCGCGTTACAGCGTATCGAATGCGCGTTGCAATGCGTCGCGATCGTGAATGCCGTTCGCGAGCGCGAGCATCAGCAGCACGCGCGCCTTGAACGGGCCCAGCGACCCTGCGCTGACGAAGCCGAGCGCATCGTCGTTCGCGGCGCCGTTGCGCATCACGTGCCCCGAGCCGACTCGCGACGCGCGCACCACCGCCACCCCCGCGTTCGCCGCGTCGGCCAGCGCCGCCTGCAGCGTCGCGTGGATCGACCCGTTGCCGGTACCCGCGACGACGAGGCCGCGCACGCCGGCCGCGACGAGCGCGTCGACGGCCGTGCGCGTCACGCCCGCATAGCTCGCGACGACCTCGACGGACGGCCAGGCTGCGGCGATCGCCAGTTGCGTGTCGCGCGAACGCGTGACGCGGCGCGCGAATTCGACGCGGCCGTCCTGCACCCAGCCGAGTGCGCCGAGTTCCGGCGACTGGAACGCGTCGACCGCGTAGGTGCTCGTCTTCACGACGTCGCGTGCGCCATGGATCCGGTTGTTGAACGCGATCAGCACGCCCTGCCCGCGCGCGGACGGATGCGCGGCCACCGTCACGGCGTTCAGCAGGTTCAGCGGGCCGTCGGACGACAGCGCGGTCGCCGGCCGCATCGCAGCCGTCAGCACGACCGGCTTGTCGCCCCTGACGACCAGGTGCAGCGCATACGCGGTTTCCTCCAGCGTATCGGTGCCGTGGGTGATCACGATGCCGTCGACCGCCGGGTCGGCCATCAGCGCGTCGATCCGCGCGGCGAGCGTATTCCATAGCGGCAGCGCGAGGTCCTTGCTGTCGATGCTGGCGACCTGCTCGGCGTCGATGCGCGCGACCGACGCGAGCGCCGGCACCGCGTCGACCAGGAAGCTGACGCCGAGCGCGCCGGCCTGGTAGCCGGCCGTGCTGGTCGCGTCGGGCGCGGCGCCGGCGATCGTGCCGCCGGTGGCGAGCACGGCGATGCGCGGCAGCGCCGCCGTCGACGGAAGGGATGCGGGATTCGGTGTATTCATGGCCGCGATTGTAATGGCTTGCGGCCGGGATCCGGCAGGTTCCGGCGCGGCAGCCGGCGTGTCATCCGGCGCCGGCGGCCGCGCGTCATGGTTTGTCCCGATCGCCCGGCCGGAGGCGCCGTCAACGGCTGTGGCATCCGCAGCGTTACAGGAAGTGCCATTTTGGTGTTTTCACATTGATTTGCCATAATCGGAACGCGCAGTGCGATACGGCCCTGTCCACCTCGCACCGTGCTTCGTGACGGCATCGATAACACGCAATTCAGCCCATGGGAGTGTCGAAATGAAAATCCAATCGCTCGTAGCCGCAGTACTTCTCGGCGGCATGCTGGCTTCCCCCGCGTTCGCGGCGAACAGCCAGCAGGACAAGATGAAGGCCTGCAACACCCAGGCAGCCGGCAAGACGGGCGACGACCGCAAGGCGTTCATGAAGGACTGCCTGTCGGCGAAGCCCGCGAAGAAGATGTCGCAGCAGGACAAGATGAAGGCGTGCAACACGCAAGCCGCCGACAAGAAGGGCGACGACCGCAAGGCGTTCATGAAGAGCTGCCTGAGCAGCCAGCCGGCCGCCTGAGTTCCGGCGCTCCCGTATCGAATGCCGCGCTCCGCTTCGGCGGGCGCGGCATTTTTGTTTTCGTTGCCTGCGCATCGACGCGCGCCCTTCCCTACCCGCCTACCCGCCCTCC
>NZ_JPGM01000115.1:0-13233 GCF_000731655.1 Burkholderia sp. MSh2
GCTTCGGCCACATCCATACCGCCGAACTTGTTTCGCCACCGGTAGAACGTCTGCTCCGTGATGTCGTGCCGCCTGCACAGATCTTTCACCGGCTCTTCGCGGCTCTCGGCTTCCCGCAGAATGCGGATGATCTGTTCGTCGGTGTGTCGCTTCTTCATCGAGTTCTCCTTGCCTTTAGGATAAGGGAACTCACTTGCCATTTGGCTACACGATCCGTCGCAGGTCACCGGTGGCATCGCCACGCTTTACTTGAGTGGCATAGATCACCTTCAAAAACACGATAGTCTCGTTGAAGATGTAATCAAGGGGATGCAAGCTGTATCAGTCCGACTTCGAGAGACGGGCGATAGCCGGCTGCGGGATAAGAATTCACCGCAAGGCGAGACCTGTTGGCAGGCAAACCCTCAAAATTGCTCAGAGCACCATCTCACGCGTGACGAGCACACGTACCGTACTTGTTGCAACGATGTTCACACCGCATTTGCGATGCATATAATCGTCGTCATAATGCACGGAGCCCTGCAGGTAAATTCCACTATACCCATTCGCTACTATTTCAATCCAAACTATGTCGACTTGGAAACTGCCGATTCGCTTGGCCGAAGTGGATCTCCTTCCGTCAATGCGCCTGCACAAACAGACCGACCAGATCCGGCAGCCTTCCGGCACACTAGAGTTTGACGACATCGCGGTGGACATATTGCTGAGCATCAGCGGTCGGCGCTTGGCGCCATCGGCAGCTCGTGCAGTCACGCCGTCAATGTGGGAAACGCTAACAGGACAACTCACATCGACCAGCGACGAGCCGCAGGATGCATTTACATCGACCTATGGCGAGCTGCTCGGGTTAATGCTGCGGATTGTGCAGCTCGGTGGGCAACTCGACATTGTTCGCATCATAGAATCGAACGAAGGTCCATCGCCTGACTACTTGCTCATCAGTCAAGCGATGGCGCATCGATCCTACCACCTGCTCGAATGCAAAGGCTCGACCGTGGACCATTACTCGGTCAAACGCAATAACGGCGCGTCCCTTTACGTCTGCGCGGGATTGGCTGATCAGCGCAATGCAGCTCGGGAACAACTCGACAGCCAGCTTGCCCATGGTCGTCTGGGGGAAACCATCAGTGTGTCTCGGGGCGGAGTATTGACTCTTCCAGCACACTCGGCCGCAATCTCGTGCGTCAGCGTTCCCGACGGCCGAATCGCGAAAGCGTGGCCGCTGGCACTCACGCCGATTCCTGATCGAGCATGCCAAGGAGATTCTTGCGGCCCCTGTATCGCCCATCGTAACAAGATACCCGTCGCTCCTATGTTGCCCTCGCCAGTACCGTCCATGGCCAACCTCATCGCGGTGATGGCGACAAAACACTTGATCTGGTTCGTTGGGGACCCATTCGACAACGAGTTATTTCATCGCATCACGACACTCTCGCCAGCATCTTCAGGAGAACCCCGCCTACTCTCCGCTTCGACCTTTTTCACTTTCTTTGATCTATACCGCGATTTCGAACGAGCACATTGGAGCCAATGCGTTCCGGCAATGTACGTTGCGTTCTGGAATATGCATCAACGGGTCGACCTGCACCATTTTTTCCTCGACGAAAACGACGACGAAAGCCTGGTTTGGTGGGTAAGTGCAGCGAAACTGGTGAGAGCGGCCGCGCGCCTACTTGCTGAACGCTGGGGGTACTACGTGGATGAGCTGCATCTGGCGTACGCAAACCTCGGCGAACAAGTGAACGAAATTCACGCGACGCTGCTTGCATCAGAGAATCACCATGTCGCAAGCGAGACAACGTTGCTACCGTGGCCCGCGGTTACTGAACAGCCTGACCTCTTTAGGCAAATTGAACTCGGTACCCAACCTCTACGGGCGATTTTGCAACTTCGCGACCTGGCTCGCGACGGTATCTCGTTCAATTCAAGGGCATTGATCGGGCACATCCAGATGAATGCGGACGGCTCGCGCGAACTGTATGCCGTTGAAACCGGACCCGATTCGCGGAACTACCATAACGGTCTTTCCGATCGATTGGCCCGTTGGCTCGGCGAGGATTTAGCCCGCATCACTGCTGAAGACATTGGCATGTCAAGCATCCGGTTGTCATCCGAAAATATCGCTGCTGACGCAGTGAATGTTGGGGAAACATTCGCTTTCGAGATCGACAACGGCACGATGATCAACGGATGGCGTTCCCTTGACGGACGCTGGCGCGCAACCCTGCGTGACCGAGAAATAATGCCTCGCGCTTAATGTTCGAGGGCGCGGTCTTCCGCGCCCTTCATCAGCATCTATCGAAGTTGCCCACGCACCCCGCCAACGGTCGCAGGCCCGCTGGCTCACGCTCACCCATCGTCGATTTCCCGCCAGTCCGGATCATCACCGCAGCGGCGTACTCAGCCAGATGATCGGGCGCTAGGTGGGTATGACGCAACACCATTTCGTATTTCGACCAGCCCCCCAGCTTCATGAGCGTGCCAGGGGTTTGCCGGCCCGCACGTGCCAGTTGACCAACGTACAGCGGACGTCGTGGAACCGGACATTCTCTATGCCAGCGCGCTCGCAGCTGCGCTGCCACTGCTCATTGTTCCAGCTCTCGATCGGGCGCCCGTTCCGGACGAACACGCGGGTCCGGTGCTTGCCGCCCCACCTGCGGGATGGCCGCAACGGCATGGTCGTTCAGTTGTACTCCGATCGGCTTCCATACCTTCGCCTGATCGGGGTGGATCCAGATGCGCCGATTCGCCAGGGGATGCGCTGCGCACGCGCTTTACATAACCCCGGGACAGCGACAGGTGCTCGGACTGGCCCGCCCTACACGATTCGAACGTGTGACCTACGGCTTAGAAGGCCGTTGCTCTATCCAACTGAGCTAAGGGCGGTCGAGGAGAAAAGACACGGCTAGTGACGCGGACCGCATTCGGCAGGCGCTTCGAGCAACGGCAGCAGCGACTGCCCCGCTACCAACCCGAAACCCCCGAAACGAAACAAAACGGGCCCGGCATGAAACCGAGCCCGAAATTATACCCGATCATCGCGCCACTTCACGCGACACCGGCAATTGCGGCATCAAACCGGCTGCGGATGCAGCATGAACCAGCCGAGACAGAACACGCCGGCGATCACGCAATACAGGCCGAACGACGCGAGCCGGCCGCGCCCTTCGAAATAGCGCATCAGGAACCGCACGCTCAGGTACGCGGCGATCGCCGTCAGCACGCCGCCGAGCAGCGCATCGGCGAGCTGGTCGCGCGCATGGAACAGCTTCGGCAGCTCGAGCACGCCGGCCGCGAAAATGATCGGCGTGCCGAGCAGGAACGAGAACTCCGCGGCCTTCTCCGCCGTCAGCCCGGCGGCATTGCCGGCGATCATCGTCAGCCCGCTGCGCGAGAAACCCGGAATCAGCGCACCGATCTGCGCGAGGCCCACGAAGAACGCCTGCTTGAACGTCATCTTCTCGGGCGCCTGATGCGCGCGATTGCGCTGGATGCGATCGCCGAGCCAAAGCAGCACGCCGTTCACGATCAGCGCGATCGCGACGATCCGCAGGTCGTGGAACACGCGTTCGATGCGCTTCTCGAGAAGCAGTCCGACGATGCCGGTCGGGATCGTCCCGATGATGAGCGCCCACATCAGGTGCCCGTCGTCGTTCTTGCGGCCGCCGAGTTGCGCGAAGAAACCGCCGATCAGCGCGATCCAGCGCGCACGGAAGTACCACAGCAGCGCCAGCGCGGTGCCGAGGTGCAGCGCGACGAGGAACGGCAGCAGTTGCGGCGCATGCTTGTCGATATGCATGCCGAACAACGCCGGCACGAGCAGCGTATGGCCGAGGCTGCTGACGGGAAAGAGTTCGGTGACGCCCTGCAGGACGCTCAGGAATACCAGAAACCAGAGACTCACGCGTCGGTCCTTATAGTGAAGATTGAGCGGGAAGAAAAGCGGACGACGCGGCGCGCGTCCGGAAAAACGCGCCCCGATTATGCCGAGCCCGGATTACTGCGCCAAGGCATTTGGCGGGATATGGCGGCAATGCACACAAACGCATGTATTTTGTAAGCGCACAGAAAGCAAAAAGCCCGCCATCTGCATGGCGGGCTTTCGACTGCGGCAGGAATTGCCGTCAGCGGCCGAGCTGATAGAAAAACAATACCGTGCTGCCGGTAAACATGCCAAACAGTGCGAGTCCCATTGCCATTGCCAGATCCATGGCCCCCTCCACGAAGTGTCATGACCCGGCAACCTCACCGGTTGACAGGCATTATCCCGATAGCTGACAGTCTGAAAAACTCGCGATTTCCCGAGAAGGGTTTTCCCCGAGCCGCCATGGCCCGATAATGGAACGCGCCGTTCCCGTCCACCCGCCCAATCCGATTCGCCATGCCGATCTTCCAGCAGCACGACATACACGAACTTCACGCCGGCCCGTCGCTCGTCCGGGTCGCCCCGCAATGCGGCGGCCGCCTGCTGTCCTGGCACGTCGGCGGCGAACCGGTGATCTTCTGGCCGGAAACGGCCGACTGGAGCAACCTCGCGCGCGTGCGCGGCGGCAACCCGCTGCTGTTCCCGTTCCTCGGCCGCCACCGCGTCGACGGCGAACTCGGCCGCTGGCGCGACGCCGCCGGTGTGGTGCGCGACCTGCCGATGCACGGCTTCGCGCGCGACCTGCCGTTCGACGCGCACGCGTCGGCCGACGGCACGGCGCTGTCGATGACGCTCGACGCGAACGACGCGCTGCGCGCGAGCTACCCGTTCGACTTCCGGTTCGAAACAACCTACCGGCTGGCCGATCCGCACACGCTCGAGGTCGCGCTCACGACAACCAATCGCGGCGACGCGCCGCTGCCCTATTACGCCGGCCACCATTTCTATTTCGCACTGCCGCATGGCGAACGCGCCGAAACCACGCTCGAACTGCCGCCCACGCACCGCCGCTCGCAGCACCCCGACGGTTCGATCAGCCCGCCCGAGCCTGGCGAAGCCCGCTATCGCCTCGACAACCCGGACATCCTCGACCGCTTCCACTGCCTCGACGGCGAACCGTCCACGCCGGTGCGCATCGTGATGCCGGGCCGCCGCCGCACGATCGAAATCGCGCTCGACGTGCCGGGCTCGATCCCGTGGTACGCCGTCACGACCTGGACCGAAAAGCCGGAGTCGGACTTCTATTGCGTGGAACCGTGGCTCGGCCTGCCGGATGCGATCCACAACGGCCTCGGGCTGCGCATGCTGGCGCCGGGCGCGACCGAAACGGCCGCGCTGCGGATTCGCGTCCTCCCGCTCGCCGGCTGATACGGCGGTCGATCCTTCATCCATACGCAGCGCGCCGAACCGGCGCGCGACGGCCCCGGCGCCGGCCTGAACTGCGGCGCCCGGGTCGAACCCGTTAGAATCGGACGTTTTGTGTTGCCTGCCGCGTTACGAGCGGCAGGGTTTTGCGAGGTTCAATGTTCGGAACAACAACGAAGCGACTCTTCGCAGCCGCCTGCGCCGCCCTGCTCGTCGCGTGCGGCTCCGCGCCTGTCGGCCCCGGGTTCTATCGCGTCGAGCGCGGCGACACGCTCTACAAGATCGCGCGCGACAACCGCACGTCGGTATCGAACATCGTGCGCTGGAACCAGATGACGAACCCCGATGCGATCGAAGTCGGCCAGGTGCTGCGCGTCGCGCCGCCGGCCGGCACGGCCACCGCATCGACATCGCCGGCGCCGTCGACTCCGTCGACCACCGGCACCGGCAGCGCCGGCCGCGCCCGCCCCGCGCCTTCCGCGCCGGTCGAATCGGCCGTCAAGCCGGCCTCGAGCATCGCGCTGGTCTGGCCGGCGGCCGGCAACGTGGTCCGCACGTTCGACGGTTCGAAATCGAAGGGCATCGATATCGCGAACGCGCCGGGCACGTCGGTGGTCGCGGCTGCGCCGGGTGTCGTGGTCTATGCGGGCAACGGCCTGCGCGGCTACGGGAACCTGATCATCCTCAAGCACAACGCCGATTACCTGACCGCCTACGCGCACAATCGCGCGCTGCTGGTGAAGGAAGGCCAGTCGGTTACACAAGGGCAGTCGATCGCCGAGATGGGCAACAGCGACAGCGATCGCGTCGCGCTGCATTTCGAGCTGCGCTACGGCGGCAGGTCGATCGATCCGTCACGCTACCTGCCGGCGCGCTGAGCGCCCGACAGACGACACGCGATGCCGGCGCGCATCGCGTGCCGTCGCGGCGAACTTCGGAGAAAGTCGGGTCAGCGCTTGCGCAGACGTCCGGTGAAACGGCCGGACAGCGGATCGACGCGACGCGCAAACGCTACCAGCACACCAATCCCTACCAGGCTGAACCCCGCAGCTATCAGAAGCAAATCCATGGTCACACACTGATTTTTTCGTGATCTTATGCGTCATTGCGGAATCGTGCACTGAGCCGTGGCGGTTGAACGAGTCCGAACATTCCAAATCATCAGACGCCATTGTGGATTCGTCTGCGTGAAAACCTGATGTAATCCCTTCACGCGACGCCACGCCCGATACAGAGGAGACACGCGATGCTGCCCGCCGCCGACCGCTACGACGACCTGTATTCCCGCTTCGCATGGGCCGTTCCGGCGCGCTACAACATCGGCGTGGACGTCTGCGACAAATGGGCCGACGGCAGCGCCCGTCTCGCGCTGATCCACGAGACGGCGCAAGGCGACGTTTCCCTCTTCACGTTCGACGATCTGAAGAACGCCTCTAATCGGCTCGCGAACAGCTTCGTGCGGGCCGGCCTGTGCCGCGGCGACCGGGTCGGCATCTTTCTCGCGCAGGGTCCCGAAACGGCCGTCGCGCACCTCGCCGCGTACAAGCTCGGCGCGATCGCGGTGCCGCTCTTCACGCTGTTCGGCGTCGATGCGCTGGAATACCGGCTCGCGAACAGCGAGGCGGCCGCACTCGTCACCGACGCAGCCGGTTACGCGAAAATCGCGCCGCTGCGCGCGCAATTGCCGGCACTGCATACCGTCTACTGCATCGGCGACGATGCCCCCGACGCACCGGGCGTGCTGCGCTACGACGCGGCGCTCGCCGCCGAGTCGCCCGACTTCGTGCCGGCCGATACGGCCGCCGACGATCCGGCGGTGATCATCTATACGTCCGGCACGACGGGCAAACCGAAAGGCGCGCTGCACGCTCATCGCGTGCTGCTCGGCCACCTGCCGGGCGTCGAGATGTCGCAGCAGTGCTTTCCGCGCGACGCACGCCTGTTCTGGACGCCCGCCGACTGGGCATGGATCGGCGGGCTGCTCGACGTGCTGCTGCCGTCATGGCATCACGGCGTGCCCGTGCTCGCCCGCCGCTTCGAAAAATTCGACGGCGAAGCGGCGTTCGCGCTGATGGCGCGGCACCGCGTCACCCACGCCTTCCTGCCGCCCACCGCGCTGAAATTGATGCGCACCGTCCCGGCGCCGCGCGAACGCCATGCGCTGTCGCTGAAATCGGTCGCGAGCGGCGGGGAGTCGCTCGGCGCCGAACTGACGGCCTGGGGGCGCGACGCGCTCGGCGTGACGATCAACGAGTTCTACGGGCAAACCGAGTGCAACATGGTGCTGTCGTCGTGCGCGGCACTGTTCGATGCGCAGCCGGGCGCAATCGGCAAGGCGGTGCCCGGCCACGCCGTCGCGATCGTCGACGCGCACGGTTCGCCGCTGCCGCCCGGCGTCGAAGGACGCATCGCGGTGCGCCGCCCCGACCCGGTGATGTTCCTCGAATACTGGCGCAACGCCGACGCGACGCGCGACAAGTTCGCAGGCGACTACCTGCTCACCGGCGATACGGGCACGATCGACGCCGACGGCTTCGTGCGTTTCGTCGGCCGAGACGACGACGTGATCACGAGCGCCGGCTACCGGATCGGGCCGGGCCCGATCGAGGACTGCCTGCTCACGCATCCGGCGGTGCGCATGGCGGCCGTCGTCGGCGTGCCCGATGCGACGCGCACCGAAATCGTCAAGGCGTTCGTCGTGCTGAACCCCGGCCACGTCGGCGACGACGCGCTCGTCCATGCACTGCAGGCGCACGTGCGCACGCGGCTCGCCGCGCACGAGTATCCGCGCGCGATCGCGTTCGTCGACAGCCTGCCGATGACCGCGACCGGCAAGATCGTGCGCCGCGCGCTGCGCGACGCGTAAGCCGGCCGCCACTCGCGCCGCCCGCCCGGCCGGATGGTTTATAGTGGCGCCACGCCGTCATTCCAAGAAACCGATGTCTTCCGATCAACATTCCGCCGCGGGCGCGTCGCACAGCCCGCTCTACGCCAAGCTCCTCGGCGAAACCGCCAAGATCGACTGGTGCGATCTCGAACGCTTCTTCGCTCAGGGCAAGCTGCTGTCCGTTGCACGCGATCTCGATCTCGTCAGCGTCGCGGAGGCCGTGGCCGACGACGATGCCGAGCAGGTCACGCGCTGGCTGTCGGCCGGCCTGGTCGCACGCATGCCGGCCGAAACGGCGGCCGACTACGCGGCGCGCAACCCGGAGCTGTGGGCGGTCGTCGTATCGCCGTGGGTGTGCGTGCAGGAACGCGCCTGACGCGTCCGCCATGTCCGAATCCGCGTTACCGGACGGGGCCGGCGCCGGCTCGGCCACCGTCACGCACCGGCGCGTGCTCGCGCTCGCCTTCCCGATCGTCCTCGCGAACCTGACCCAGCCGATCCTCGGCGCCGTCGACACGGCTGTCGCCGGCCACCTCGACGGCGCGCAGTATCTCGGCGGCGTCGCGCTCGGCGGGCTGTTCTTCAGTTTCGTGTTCTGGGGCTTCGGCTTCCTGCGGATGGGAACAACCGGCCTCGTCGCGCAGGCGCACGGCGCGGGCGATGCCGCCGGCATCCGCCTGAACCTGCTGCGCGCGCTGATCGTCGCGTTCGCGCTCGGCGCCGCGGTGCTGGCGCTGCAGGCGCCGCTACTGTCGTTCGCGCTGTCCGCGCTCGGCGGCAGCGATGCCGTCCGCGCGACGGCGCATGCCTACAGCCACGCGCGAATCTGGAGCGCGCCGTTCGCGCTCGCCAACTACGTCGTGCTCGGCTACCTGCTCGGCGTGCAGCGCGTCCGGCTCGCACTCGCCGCTCAGGTGTTCATCAATGCGGTGAACATCGGCGCCGTGCTGCTCTACGTGTATGGCTTCGGCTGGGGCATCGCGGGCATCGGCGCCGCGACCGCCACCGCGGACGCCAGCGGCTTCGCGCTCGGCGCGTGGATGCTGTGGCGGCTGCGCACGCGCGGCCTCGCTCCGGTCGCGGTGCGCGCGCTCGCCGATCGCGTCGCGCTCAAGCGGCTGATCGTGCTCAATCGCGACATCTTTCTGCGCACGCTGTGCCTGCTCGGCGCGTACGGCTGGTTCGCGCACCTCGGCGCGCAACAGGGCGATGCCACGCTCGCGGCGAACGCACTGCTGCTGAATTTCCAGACTTTCATGGCATACGGCCTCGACGGCTTCGCGCATGCGGCCGAGGCGCTCGTCGGCGCGGCGGCCGGCGCGCGCGACCGCAACGCGTTCCGGCAGGCCGTGCGCGTCACGCTGCTCTGGTCCGCACTCGGCGCGCTGCTGTTCGCGCTCGTCTACTGGGCGGCTGGAGGCTGGATCGTCGCACGCCTGACCGATCAGGCCGAGATTCGCGAGGTCGCGCTGCGCTACCTGCCGTGGGCCGCGCTTTCACCGATCGTGTCGGTGTGGGGCTTCCTGCTCGACGGTGTGTTCATCGGCGCCACGCAGACGCAATCGCTGATGCGCGCGATGGTCGTGTCGTTCGCGATCTTCGTCGCGGCCACGCTCGCCGCCGTCGGCACATTCGGCAATCACGGCCTCTGGTTCGCACTCCTGCTGTTCATGGCCGCGCGCGGCGCGACGCTGGCGCGCCATCTGCCGACGCTGGTGCGGCGCATCGGCGCCGACGCGCACGCCGCACCCGCGGCGCGCGCCTGACGGCCGGCCGGGCCGATCGTCACTGCGTCGGTTGCGGCGGCGGCGCGTCGAGCATCGACGGCGGCGTCATGTCGGTCGGCACGCCGTGATAGTCGGCGGGATCTTCCGGCGGGTGGCCGCGGCGCGCCTGGTGCGGATCGCCGGCGCAGCCGGCGAGAAAGGATGCGGCCAGCACGGCCAGCATGAAGCGGATCATCGGGCAAGGCTCCGGAAAGCGGCGCACCCATCGCGCGCCGGGACGGCGACGAGTCTAGCGGAAATCCCGTTCAGGAGTCGCGCCGCGCATGTCCTACCATATACACATGGCGCTGTACCGTGGAAAGGAGGCTGCCATGTCGTCTGAAGAAATTGCGGGCCTGATCGGCCTGTTCGTCGGTCTGATGGTGCTCGTCGCCCTGTCGTTCTTCGAGTCGCGCGAATACAAGCGCAACCATGGCGGCGAAGGGATGATCCATCACTGGATGGCTGAACACCACCTGCTCGACTGGCGGCGCAAGCACTGAGCGAGCCGCTGCCGTCCGGCCCTCCCGGGCCGTTCCCGAACGTGCCGTCGCACGGCACGGTGGTAAGCGCGTTGCGCCGAAACTAACAGGGTCCGATTCGTACACGACGTCCGGAAACGCGAACGCCGTCGCGTGGCTGTCACCGCGCGACGGCGTTCGCTTGCATGCACCCGGACGGGTGCGACGCGGTTCGGATTGCTCAGCCCAGGAAGTGGCGGGCGTAGCGGGCGTTGATGTCGGACAGGCGGAACAGCGTCGGGAAATCCGCGCAGTTGAAGTCGGGATCCCAGGCCGGCGCACCGCAGATCTTCGCGCCGAGGCGCAGGTAGCCCTTGATCAGCGGCGGCGGCGCCACGACGGTGCCCGTCTGCAGCTCGTCGACCGGCAGGGCCGTGTGCGGGAACGCGCGGTACTCAGGCGCCGTGAGCGAGCCTGCGGACAGCGACTGGTACAGGTTCGCCGCATAGTGACCGCCGTCGGCCATCGACACGCTCGCGCAGCCGAGCATCGTCTCGTAGCCGTTCTGCATCATGTACGCGCCCAGACCGCCCCACAGTGCCATGATGACGGCGCCGCTGCGGTAGTCGCTGTGCACGCACGAGCGGCCGACCTCGACCATCTTGCCGCGCAGGTGCGTGAGGCGCGACAGGTCGAATTCGCCTTCGGCGTACAGGCGGCCCAATCGCGCGGCCTGGTGCGGCGGCAGCACGCGGTACGTGCCGACGACCTTCAACGTGTCGAGATCGCGCACCAGCAGGTGGTCGCAGTAGGCATCGAACGAATCGACGTCAAGACCGGACGGGCCGCTGACCTGCGCGCCCATCTCTTCGGCGAACACGCTGTAACGCAGGCGCTGGGCCTCGCGCAATTCATCTTCCGTACGCGCCCATGCGGCGCGCAGACGGTACTCCGATGTAACGGTTTCAGCAGCGCGCGGCAGGTGGCGCCGCGACGTGTCGAGGGGCAGCGAGGCAAATGGGAGCGTAGGCGTCGGCAGTTCTCGCATTAGGCTTTCCTGGTCGTAAGGAATAAGACGACATGCTCGCCAATGTAGTAACCGGCCGTGACCGTTATGTGGCACGACCGTGTCCTTTCAATGACGTGTCGCCGAATTGACTTTAGCAGAAAGCTTGCGAAACCGTATGATCAATCCCTTCAAAGCCCTTCAGGCCTGCGTCACACCAGTTCGGGCGTCAATACCGCCCGGAGCACGGCCTGCCGGCTGCCGTCGCGCGTGCGGCTTGCCAGCCACACGATGCCGCCCTTCCTGACGCTCCAGCTGTCGTCGGTGCCGGCGATCAACTGCGCGGCCACGCTGCCGAGCGTCGGCTGGTGCCCGACGATCACGACCGTCGGCGCGATGCCTTCCGGCCAGCCGGCCGCCGCCAGCACGTCGTCGACGCTGCCGCCGGGCGCCAGCGCGTCGATGGTCCGGTACTGGTCGGTCAGCGCTTCGGCGGTCTGCACGGTGCGCGCCGCCGGACTCGCGAGGATCGCGGTGTTCGTCTCGAGCCGGCCGCGCAGCCATTTGGCCATCGCCTGCGCGTCCTTGCGGCCCCGGGCGGTCAGCTGGCGCGCGAGATCGCTCGTCGCGTAGTCTTCGGCTTCGGCGTGACGCCACAGGATCAGGTTCATCATGATGTTCTCCTTGCTTCGGCGAGCGGCCCCGCACCCCTTGCGCAGGCCGGCCGATGATCGTGCGCATTGTCGCAAATCGCGGCCGGTTCGACGTCGCGGCATTTACCCCCAATATTGCGATTGACCGAATCGATCATTCAACGATACAATCTTTGGCTCGTCGGAGCGTAGCGCAGCCTGGTAGCGCATCTGATTTGGGATCAGAGGGTCGTAGGTTCGAATCCTATCGCTCCGACCAAAGGAATCAAGGGGTTAGCTGATGCTAACCCCTTTTTCTTTGGCGCACCGCAGAGCTATTGCTACTATTTTGCTACCACCTGAAGCGACTCCCATAAGGAACCGTGAGATGGTAGCCCCTCCCGACTCGGCCGCCCGGCCACCCGAATTCGTCCGCCGCGCTGACTGGAAAGGCGATAGCAATTATCCGCCCGACGACATGACCGACGCGTCGGCATGGGCTTGGGAATTCCTGCGACGTAACCACGCCTACCAACTTGACTTCGACCGGTGGCGTCGAGACTTCACGGGTAATACCCCCGGCCAGTAAGCGGGATCGGAAGTAGAATTTCCAGCAAAGGGAGTTCTACGCAATGAAGAAGTCGAAGTTCACGGATAGCCAGATCATGGATGCGCTCAAGCGGGCGGAGTCCGGGCTGGCGGTGCCGGAGATTTGTCGGGAGCTGGGTATCAGCACGGCGACCTTTTACAACTGGCGCGGCAAGTACGGCGGCATGGACGTGTCGCTGATGGCTCGCATGAAGGAACTGGAGGCGGAGAACGCACGACTGCGCAAGATGTACGTCGAAGAGAAGATCAAGGCGGAGATCGTCGCAGAGGCGCTGGCAAAAAAAGACTGAGGCCATCTTCTCGCCGCGAGATGGCCAGGGACGCAGTAGCACGCCGGGGGGTGTCGATCCGGCTTGCATGCGAGGCATTTGGCGTAAGCCAGACGTGCTACCGCTATGAGCGAAAGCGCAATGCAGAGAACGAACAGATCGCCGACTGGTTGCTGAGACTGACCGACAACCACCGTAACTGGGGATTCGGGCTGTGTTTCCTGTACCTGCGCAACGTGAAGGGCTTCGGGTGGAATCATAAGAGGATCTACCGCATCTATCGCGAGCTCGAGCTGAATCTCCGCATCAAACC
>NZ_JPGM01000116.1:0-13002 GCF_000731655.1 Burkholderia sp. MSh2
CGAGGATGCGGCGGGGCGGGCGAGGGCGGGCTGGCTTCATGGGTCGGCGGATGACGCTGGCGTGACGCATCGGTGACGGTCGTCGCGGGCGATGCGGAGTCTCGCGGCGATGGTACCCGGTTTCGCCGCGCATGCGCGAGTCGGGCGCGGCTGCGCGGCGACAGCGGCGGGGCCGCCGCGTCAAAAGCTTTGCGCTTCCGCGGGCGCTGGATTACATTGTGCGACGCAGCCGCGCCCGATTCGCGCGCGACCCGGCACGCAATGAGACCGGGCGCGTCCGGCCGGCGGCTGCCCGGCCCGGCCGGCCCGCTTTCGCGCGCGCCGGCCGCCGGCCCGTCTCGCCTCTCTCGCATCGCCGTGGAATACACCGGCCGTCCCGCCCGTTCGCGCGCGGGCCGGCTGTCTTTGGGGGTATTCGGCCGTTCTGTGCATGGCCGTTCCGGAGTAACAAGGAGATAGCATGAAGTCGATCGTGTTGAGAGCGTTGAGCGTTGCCGCCGTGGCGGCCTGTCTGTCGGGCAGCGTGTATGCGCAGTCGAGCGACGCCACGGCCGCCGAGGCGCCGGCAGCCGCGTCGAAGGCCGCGGCGAAAACCGCGAAGAAGGCAAACCGCAAGCTGGGCTACGCGGTGCGCAAGGCGATTACGAAGGAACAGGGCGTGGACGTGGCGAACCTCGTCGTGCGCTCGAAGGGCGGCGCGATCACGCTGGAAGGCACGATGCCGGCCCAGGACCAGATCGACAAGGCCGAAGCTGCGGCCAAGGGCGTGAAGGGCGTCACGTCGGTCTCCAACCGGCTGACGGTTCAGCAGCAATAACGCCGGGCGGCGGCGCGCGAGCACCGCGTACGCCCGCTGTCGCGCGGGCCCCGGCACGCCGGGGCCCGTCGCGTTTCAACGGCCGCGAGCCGCGCGCGACGCGGCGGCGGACCGATAACGATACCGAGAGGGCGGCGATGACGAGGCACGGCTGGGGCAGGCGGATGGTTTTCGGCGCGGCGCTGGCCGCGGTCGCGATACTCGGCGCCTGCAACGACGACGCGTCGGCCGAGCGCAACCGGTTGCCCGGCTTCGTGTCGGGCAGCGTGCGCACGATGGCCTACGACGGCGCGAGCGACGACCTGCTGACCGCCGGCCTCGGCAAGACGGGCCTCGGCGCCGCGAGCGCGCCCGGTTTTGCGAACGCATCGCGGCCGACGAATGCCGAGCTGCGCCGGCTGGCGATCTGGTCGAACTACCGCGCGCTCGTGGACATGAGCGCGAACGGCGGCTACGGCCGCTTCTGGGGGCCGAACATCGACCTCGACGGCAACGATACGCTCGGCGAAGGCAAGATCCCCGGCACCGAATATCTCGCGTACTCCGACGACGGCAGCGGCAGCAAGAACGTGACGCTGCTCGTGCAGGTGCCCGCCGGCTTCGATCCTGCCCGGCCGTGCATCGTCACCGCGACGTCGTCGGGCTCGCGCGGCGTGTACGGCGCGATTTCCGCGGCCGGCGAATGGGCGCTCAAGCGCGGCTGCGCGGTCGCCTACAACGACAAGGGCGGCGGCAACGGCGCGCACGAGCTCGGTTCCGACACCGTCACGCTGATCGACGGCACGCTCGCCAACGCCGTGCTGGCCGGCACCGCAAGCCTGTTTACCGCGAACGTGACGAGCAGCGATCTCGCCGCCTTCAATGCCCGTTTCCCGAACCGCTACGCGTTCAAGCACGCGCATTCGCAGCAGAATCCCGAGCAGGACTGGGGCCGCGTGACGCTGCAGTCGGTCGAGTTCGCGTACTGGGCGCTCAACGAGCAGTTCGGACCGCTGATCGACGGCTCGCATCACGGCGTGCGCTATCGCGCCGGCGACATCACGACGATCGCCGCATCGGTCAGCAACGGCGGCGGCGCGGCGCTCGCGGCGGCCGAGCAGGACACCCGCAACTGGATTACCGCGGTCGTGGTCGGCGAACCGCAGATCAACGTGCGGATGGCGCCGAACGCGGTCGTCCGCTCGGGCGGCCAGCCGGTGCCGTCGTTCGGCCGGCCGCTGGCCGACTACGCGACGCTCGCGAACCTGTTGCAGCCGTGCGCGGCCGCATCGGCGTCGCTCGCCGGCGCGCCGTACCTGAGCGCGCTGCCGGTCGCGACCACGCAGTCGATCCGCACGCAGCGCTGCGCGACGCTCGCCGCGGCCGGGCTCGTGTCGGGCGCCGACACGCAGAGCCAGGCCGCCGACGCGCTCGCGCAGCTCCACGCGGCCGGCTACCTTGCCGATTCCGACCTGCTGCAGGCGCCGATGTGGGATTCGCAGGCGATTCCGGCGATCGCGGTCACCTATGCGAATGCGTACACGCGCTCGCGCGTGACCGACAACCTGTGCAATTTCAGCTTCGCGACGACGAACCCGGCGACGGGCGCCGTCGCGTCGCCCGCCGCATCGCCGATGCCGGCCGTGTTCGGCGTCGGCAACGGCGTGCCGCCGACAGCCGGCATCGACCTGGTGTTCAACACGGGCGCGGGTATCGACCACCGGCTCGCGACGCCCGATGCCAGCTTCGCGGGCGCGCTGTGCCTGCGCCAGCTGTGGACGAACGGGATGCTGGGGATGCCCGCGAACGTCGACGCGGTGCGTGTGAACGCGAACCTGCAGGGCAAGCCGGCGATCATCGTGCAGGGCCGCAGCGACGCGCTCGTGCCGGTGAACCACGCGTCGCGCGCCTACGTCGCGCAGAACGGCATCAGCGAGGGGGCGCGCAGCCAGCTCGTGTTCTACGAAGTGACGAACGGTCAGCACTTCGACGCGTTCCTGCCGGTCCCGGGCTTCGACACGCGCTTCGTGCCGGTGCACTACTACAACCTGCAGGCGCTGAACCTGATGTGGCGGCACCTGAAGAACAACGCGCCGCTGCCGCCGTCGCAGGTGATCCACACGGTGCCGCGCGGCGGCACGCCGGGCGCCGCGCCCGCGCTGACGGGTGCGAACCTGCCGCCGATCTCGGCCGCACCGGGCGCCAATGCGATCACGGCCGGCGCCGGCACGATCGACGTGCCGCTCTGACGGCGCCCGCCGCACAGCCCTCGCGAAGCCGGACCGTCGTCCGGCTTTTTCTTTTGCGCCGCATGGAATCGGTCCCGAACCGTCTTTTTTCGGAATGGCGAGTTCCGTAACAAATTATTACTTTACGGCGTTAAATCGGGGTCCTATTATGCGCCGGTATTTTCACTTAATTTAATAAATTCCAGATACGAGATATTCCTTTCCGTTTGTTTAATCGATCCTTTCGATTTTATTAAATCGGCTTGAAATGCGATTGGTCGCTGTCGCGCGATTAATCGGCATTTCGCTGAGGGGGATCGTTTATCTGTTCGAAGCGAGGCGTCCAAAGCGGGCGGGCTTTGCGGGGCATGCTTTTGCCGTCGATTTTCTGCATCAACGGATGCGTGCAGCGAATTCGCATTGCTGCGAATTATTGAATGGTCGACCGCAATGGAATTGATTCCATTACGGGTTGAGAAAAATATGGGTGGGGTAAATCGTGCCGGTCGGCATTTGCCGATTCGGTAAAAAACTCGGAGTGCATCGCATAACGAATGCATTCCCGGTGCGGAGCGCCGGCGCAAATGATCCTTTGCGGCCGGCGACATTTATCGTTCTGTTCGAGAGGCAATAATGACGACACGGAAGTCCTTGAAAGACGGTTTCGCGCTATTCGGAACGACACTGAGCGTGCCGCTCGCCGCCGCCGCGGCCGCAGCACTGCTCGTCACGGGGTGCGGCGGCGACGACGGGTCGAGCCCGGCCGCCTCGGCCGCTGCCGCGGCCGTGACGACGGCCGGCGGCAGTTCGTCGGCCAGCACCGGTACGACGGCGGCCGCGGCCGACCAGCCGTACGTCGACACCGACGTGTACGGCACCGGGCCGAACGACGCGGTCACGGATTCGACGGAAGGCGCCGCGGTCGTGCACCGCCAGGTCACGATCGGCGGCAAGACCATCAATTACACGGCCACCACGGGCCACCTGACCACGATCGATCCGACCACGTCGGCGCCGAACGCGAAGATGTTCTACGTGGCGTACACGCAGGACAATCCGGACCCGTCGAAGCCGCGTCCGGTCACGTTCTTCTACAACGGCGGCCCCGGCTCGTCGTCGGTCTACCTGCTGCTCGGCTCGTACGGGCCGAAGCGCCTGCAGTCGTCGTTCCCGAACTTCACGCCGCCTTCGCCGTACAAGCTGCTCGACAACCCGGACAGCCTGCTCGACCGCACCGACCTCGTGTTCATCAACCCGGTCGGCACCGGTTACTCGGCGGCGATCGCCCCGGCGAAAAACAAGGACTTCTGGGGCACCGACCAGGACGCCCGCTCGATCGACCGCTTCATCCAGCGCTACCTGACCAAGTACTCGCGCTGGAATTCGCCGAAGTTCCTGTACGGCGAATCGTATGGCACCGCCCGCAGCGCGGTCGTGTCGTGGGTGCTGCATGAGGACGGCATCGACCTGAACGGGATCACGCTGCAGTCGTCGATCCTCGACTACTCGAACTCGCTGTCCGCGGCGGGCATCTTCCCGACGCTCGCGGCCGACGCGTTCTACTGGAAGAGGACGACCCTCAACCCGACGCCGACCAATCTCGACGCGTACATGGTCCAGGCGCGCAACTATGCGGACAACACGCTTGCCCCGCTGGTGCAGAAGCCGAACCCGCAGGACGGCGGCCTTGTGAACGTGCGGCTGAACCTGAACCTGCAGACCGCGCAGCAGATGGGCTCGTACATCGGCACGGACCCGACGTCGCTGATCCAGACCTTCGGCAACCCGGCCGCGCTCGGCAACGTGCCGTCGTCGGACGACAACCCGCCGTACACGTTCTTCCTGACGCTCGTGCCGGGCACGCAGATCGGCCAGTACGACGGTCGCGCGAACTTCACGGGCAAGGGCATCGCGCCGTACATCCTGCCGAACTCGGGCAGCAACGATCCGTCGATCACGAACGTCGGCGGCGCGTACACGGTGCTGTGGAACAGCTATATCAACACCGACCTCAAGTACACGTCGACGTCGTCGTTCGTGGACCTGAACGACCAGGTCTTCAACAACTGGGACTTCAGCCACACGGACCCGACCGGCGCGAACAAGGGCGGCGGCAATACGCTGTACACGGCCGGCGACCTGGCGTCGACGATGAGCGTGAACCCGGACCTGAAGGTGCTGTCGGCGAACGGCTATTTCGACGCCGTCACGCCGTTCCACCAGACCGAGCTGACGCTTGCGCAGATGCCGCTCGACCCGACGCTCAAGGCGCAGAACCTGACGATCAAGAACTATCCGTCGGGCCACATGATCTACCTGAACGACGCGTCGCGCACCGCGCTGAAGGGCGATCTCGCCAGCTTCTACGATGGCATCCTCGCGAACCGCACCGCACTGCAGCGCGTGTTGAAGCTGCAGGCGCGCACGCAGCAGCTCAAGCAGCAGCAACTGAAGCAGCAGGGGCAGTAAGCGCGACGGGCGGCGCACAACGCCGCCCCGAACGGATGACAGCCCGATCGGCACCGGCCGGTCGGGCTGTTTTCATTTGGCGGCGGCGACGGGCCGGCGCGTGCCTGGAGAGAATCGCGGTTGCTTCGCCTACGCGAGCACGAGCCGCACGCCGACCGCGACGAGCGTCGCGGCGAGCAGGTTGCGCAGCAGCCGCTCGGGCGCGCGCGCCGACAGCAGGCTGCCGAGCACGATGCCGGGCAGGGAGCCGAGCAGCAGCGACAGCAGCATCGACCAGTCGACCGAGCCGAGCAGCCAGTGGCCCATGCCGGCGACGAGCGTGAGCGGCACCGCGTGCGCGATGTCGGAACCGACGATGCGGGTCGTCGCGAGCGCCGGATAGAGCAGCAGTAGCACGGTTACGCCGATCGCACCGGCGCCGACCGACGTCATCGACACGAGCACGCCGAGCACGGCGCCCGTCAGCACGGTCGACCACAGCGTGCGGGCGGGGCTCGGCGCGAGCGGATTGCGCGCCGCGAACGCGGCGAGCTGCGGCCGGAAGATCAGTGCGAGCGACGTGAGCAGCAGCGCGACGCCGAGCACGAGCTGGATCATCCGGGCGGTGCCGGGCGAGTTCATCCCGTGCGTGTGAAGCCACCACAGCGTGACGGCCGCGGCCGGAACGCTGCCCGCCGCGAGCCGGCCCGTGATGCGCCAGTCGATCGAACCCTTCAGGCCGTGGACGAGCGTGCCGGTGGCCTTGGTCGCGGCGGCGTACAGCAGGTCGGTGCCGACCGCCGTCGCGGGGTGGACGCCGAACAGCAGCACGAGGATCGGCGTCATCAGCGAACCGCCGCCGACACCCGTCAGGCCGACGAGGATGCCGACGAACAGGCCGGACAGCGAGTACAGCAGATCGATATGGGGAAGCGACATCGGATGCGGGCGGTTATGCGGCGTCGGCGGCGGCGCGTGGATCAAGGTCCGCCATTGTCGCAAAAGTGGCGGGCCGACGTACGGCTTCGTCAAATTCGCACGATGCGCGCGACGGGGCGCGCTATGCGCGTGCGGGCAGTTCGCAGCCGTCGGGGCCGCACGCGGCCGCGTCGCTGCCGGCGAGTTCGACGATGCCGTCGCGCCATGCCTGGTCGAGCGCCTGCGCGAACGCGTCGGCCGGCTGCGCGCCCGACACCGCGTAGCGGCCGCCGAACACGAACAGCGGCACGCCGCGCCCGCCGATCTGCTCGGCGCGCGCGATGTCGGCCTCGACTTCGGCGCGGTACGCGTCGCTGCGCAGCACGGCGTCGACGGCCGAGCGCTCGAGGCCGGCCTCGACCGCGAATTCGGTCAGCTCGGCGTGATCGAACAGCGAGCCGTGTTCGCAGAAGTACGCGCGGTACAGCCGCTCGGTCAGCGTGTGCGCCCGGCCGGTCGCTTCCGCGAGCTTCACGAGCCGGTGGCCGTCGAGCGTATCGCCGACGAGCGTGCCGGGCAGGTCGTAGCGCAGCCCGACGCTCGCGGCCGCATCGGTCACCTGGCGCAGCATCTGGTCGACCTGCGCGGGCGACATCCGGTACTTGCCGGCGAGCATCGCCTCGACCGGCTCGACGGGCTGGCCGGGCATCAGCCGGTAGGCGCGCAGCGCGACGTCCACGCGGTCGGCGTGCGCGAATGCGGCGAGCGCCTCGTCGAAGCGGCGCTTGCCGATCCAGCACCACGGACAGATCAGGTCGGACCAGATTTCGACGGTCAGGGTCGGGCGGGCAGTCGGGGCGGGCATGGTCGTCATGAGCAGTTCGGATAAAAAATGTAACCGTGACTATATCATTTAATGTATCGGCACCTCGGCGCGGCCCGCGTCATGGGCAACAGGGGCGGGCCCGCCGTATCACGAAGCATAGACACGGAAGCGGCGTCCCGGTAGCGGCTGCCGGCGCCGGCAGCCGCCATGCGTTGCGGCGAACCGGCTGCGCGGGACGGTTCGCTCAAGCGTCGCCCTGCGTTTCCTTCAAGTGCTTGAGGTGCTTGTAGACCGTCGCGCGGCCCATCCCGAGCACGTTCGCGACATAGTTCGCCGCGCTCTTGCCGCGAAACGCGCCTTCCGCGTAAAGCGCCTCGACGAGCTCGCGCCGGTGCTCGCGCGTGAGCCCGTTCAACCCGACCTGCCGCTCGCGCAGCCAGCCGTGCAGGAACGTGTTGATCCGCTCCTGCCAGTCGTCGCGGAACAGTTCGTCCGGCTGGGCGACGACGCCCGCGCCCTTGATGAACAGGTCGAGCGTCGCGCGCACCTCGTCGAACACCGCGATATTGAAGTTGATGCACATCATCCCGGCCGGGCGGCCGGTGTCGTCGAACAGCACGTTGCTGACGCAGCGCATCCGCCGGCCGTCCCAGTTCAGCTTCTCGTACGGGCCGATCACGCGCTCGCGGGCGGAATGATCGATTTCCTCGAGCGCGGAGTCGTCGCCGATCTCGCGCTTCGACAGGTTGTTCGCGAGATACAGCACGGTCTGGTCGTGCAGGTCGTGGATCACGACTTCCGCGCAGGGAAAGAACAGCGCGGCGATACCGTCGGCGATCGGCGCGTAGCGGGTGAGCAGCAGGTCTTTGACGGGGGATTTCTTCTTGCGCATCGGTATCGCCATCTCGGGTGGGCGGGGGCCGGGCGGCGCATCGGGGCGGCGTGCCGGCGCGCCGGTGGCCGGCAGGTCCGCGCGCCCGCGCGCGGCTGCGGCGGCGGTTGCGCCATTGTATCGGCCCCGCGCGCGCGTGACGCTCATCCTCGCGTCAGGTGCAGGTACAGCGCGTGTGCGAGCGCGATGTCCTCGAGCCCGAGGCCGATCGAGCGGAAGAACGCGTGACGCGTGGGCGACGGTGCCGCGCAGGTGCCGGCGACGAGCGCGGGCAGATCGCCGACGATCCGCGCGGCGTCCCAGCCGTGGTCGGCCGCCGCGATCTGCATCTCGCCGGCGCTTGCCGGCGTCGTGTGGCGGTAGTCGCAGTAGACGTCCATGTCGGGCAGCCAGGCGGGCGGGATCTCGTGTGCGCGCGCAACGTTCGTGCTGATCGACGTGACGAGCGCGGGGCGCGTGAGCATTCCGTCGCCCAGCACGGGCGTGCCCGACGACGTGCACAGCATCACGACGTCCGCGTCGCGCACGCAGGCTTCGACGCTGGCCGCGGCGCCGGCACGCGGATCGAGCTGCGCGAGCGTCGTCTGCAGTGCCGCATTGCCGGCGAGCGCGGGCGAATGCACGAGGATCGTTTCCCAGTCGCGCAATGCCGCCGTGTGCCGCAGGTGCGCGAGGCCGACCGCGCCCGCGCCGACGATCGCGAGACGGCGCGCGCCGCGCGGCGCGAGGCAGTCGACCGCGAGAGCCGTCGTGCCGGCCGTGCGTTCGACGGTCAGCAGCCCTGCGTCGCACCACATCAGCGGCTGGCCCGTGCGCATCGACATCAGCGCGGTCCACGCGGTGACGATCGGTCTGCCGCCCGTCACGACATACGGCGACAGCTTGGCGCCGAACACCTGCTCGTCGGCGAGCGCGCCGAGATATGTGATGAAGTCGCCGGCCTGGTCGGGAAACAGCGTGAGCGTTTGCGGCGGCTGCACCGCGCGCGCCGCGGCGAGCGACGCGAACATGCGGCGCAGCGTGCCGAGCACGTCGAGCGACGGCAGGGCTGCGCGCACCGCGGCTTCGTCGACGGTCAGCGGCAGGGGCGAGGCGGTTTGCGTCATGGCGACATCTCCGGTCGGAGCCGGACAGGACGGGCTCGGTAGATGGTGTCCGGCAGGGGTTGAAGTAGACTAAAAGTCTGGTATAGACAAATTAATTCTGGACGAATTTTCTTTTCGAGACGCCTCGCTTCCTCACGCATCTGGAAAATATTCGGGAAATCAAAGGGTTTGCTTGCGATTGCCGACGCTTCGAGACGGCATGCCGGCGCGCGAGTCGCGTATTCCCTATAGTCTATAGTAGACTTTGAGTCTATATTTTGCGTGCAAAACCCGAAGCGCCGCCATCCGGCAGCCGCACGGCATCGAATGCCGGTCCGGCGCCCGGCCGGGGCCGTCGGGCGGCCGATCTTCATTGCCTCAATCCGGAACGGAAGGACCGTCATGAACTGGAAGCTCTCCCTTTGCGCCGCTGCGGCGCTTGCCTGCGCGGCCGTCACGGCCCAGGCGGAACAGACCACGTTGCGCTTCGGGATCGAAGCCGCCTATCCGCCGTTCGAGAGCAAGACGCCGGCCGGCCAGCTGCAGGGTTTCGACGTCGACATCGGCAATGCGGTGTGCGCGAAGCTGAACATGAAATGCGTATGGGTCGAGAACGCGTTCGACGGCCTGATTCCGGCGCTGCAGGCGCGCAAGTTCGACGCGATCAACTCGGCGATGAACATCACCGCGAAGCGCCGGCAGAGCATCGACTTCACGCCGGCGATCTACGTGGTGCCGATCGTGATGGTCGCCAGGCGCGGTTCGCCGCTGCGGCCCGACGTGGCAAGCCTGCGCGGCAAGCACGTCGGCGTGCTGCAGGGCTCGTCGCAGGAGGATTTCCTGAAGGCGCACTGGGCCGGTGCCGGCGTGGCCGTCGTGTCGTATCAGGATCAGGACCAGATCTATGCCGATCTCGTCGCGGGGCGGCTCGACGCGGCCGTGCAGGAAGCGCAGACCGCGCAGGAGGGATTCCTCGACAAGCCGGTCGGCCGCGACTACCAGATCGTCGGCGAGCCGCTGAAGGATCCGGCGACGCTCGGCGAAGGGACGGGCTTCGGAATGCGCAAGGGCGACAAGGCGCTCCAGGCGAAGATCGTCGGCGCGCTCGATGCACTGAAGAAGGACGGCACGCTGGGCGCGCTGTCGCAGAAGTACTTCAAGCGCGACATCGTCGCGAAGTAAGCACGGCCGTGTGCCGGCCGCGGGGCCGGCGCATGTCGCAACGCATCTCGACGCAGTACGGGGAACCATGGATTTCGACGTCATCGTTCTGGGGGCCGGCATCGTCGGCGTGTCGTCGGCGCTGCATCTGCAGGATCGCGGGCTGCGCGTCGCGCTCGTCGACCGGCGCGGGCCCGGCGAGGAAACCAGCCACGGCAATGCCGGGCTGATCGAGCGCTCGTCGGTCGTGCCGTATGCATTTCCGCGCCGGCTCGGCACGCTGCTGCGCTATGCGCGCAATCGTTCGGTCGATCTCTACTGGGATTACCGCGCGTTGCCCGAGTATGCGGGCTGGCTCGCGCGCTTCTGGCGGGAATCGTCGCCGCGCCGGCTCGCGGCCGCCGCGCACGACCTGCTGCCGCTCGTCGCGGCGAGTGTCGTCGAGCACGACGCGCTGCTCGCGCGTACCGACGCGCAGCCGCTCGTGCACGACGGCGGGTGGATCGAGGCATTCCGTTCGCCGGTGCTGTTCGATGCGGAAACGCGCGCGCAGCAGCGCGTGGCCGACGCGCACGGGCTGAGGATGAGCGTGCTCGACGCGCGGGCGCTGCGTGCGCGCGAGCCCGGCATCGGCGACGCGTTCTGCGGCGCATTCCACTGGCAGGACCCGAAGACGGTGTCGAGCCCGGGCGGGCTGACCAAGGCCTACGCGCGGCTGTTCGAGCGCGACGGCGGCACGTTCGCGATCGGCGACGCGAAGACGCTCGTGCAGGTGGACGACGGCTGGCAGGTCGGAACCGAGCATGGGCCGATCTCGGCGCGCTCGGCCGTGGTCGCGCTCGGACCGTGGTCCGATCACGTGTTCGCGCCGCTCGGCTACCGGATTCCGCTGCGCGCGAAGCGCGGCTATCACATGCACTACCGGCCCACACGCGCGCCGCTGAGCGTGCCCGTGTGCGATACCGAGGCGGGTTTTGTCGTCGCGCCGATGGAAGGCGGACGCCTGCGGCTCACGACCGGCGTCGAGATCGCGTTGCGCGGCGCGCCGCCAACCGGCGTGCAGCTCGCACGGGCCGAGCCGCTGGCGCGCGATGCATTCGGCATCGGCGAGCGGCTCGACCCCGAGCCGTGGCTCGGGATGCGGCCGTGCACGCCCGACATGCGTCCCGTGATCGGGCCCGCTCCGCGTCATCGTCACCTGTGGTTCGCATTCGGGCATTGCCACCACGGGCTGACGCTCGGCCCCGCGACCGGGCGGTTGCTCGCCGAAATGATGACGGGCGCGCCGACCTATATCGATCCCCATCCGTACCGGCCCGCACGATTCGGCTGAGCACGCGGCGCGGCGATGTGGCTCCGGCCGTCGCCGCGCGCGCCCGTCGCGCCGGTTGCGCCGGTCGTGATGCGGCCGTCACAGTTTTTCATTTTGCTGTCCGATATGCGCAGGGCGACGCAACCCGAAGTCGTCTACGGAATCGCCGGGAAAGCATTCGCGAAATAAACAGAATAAGAAAATCGCGATTTCGATTTATCAATGCATTTTCATATTCCTGAAATGCGCATTGGATGACTGGCCGAGACGAGGTTCGACGCCGTTGCGAACGACCGTTCCGGCGTTACGCGGAATGTACCGGAACACGTTACCACGGGGCTCGCAAACGTTACGTTACATCCGTGTTCCGGCGGCCATTTTCATCAGATGATTCGGACTCCGCACCCCGTCCATTTCATCGGAAACCCATTAAAAGTGCGTTATTGCCATGCAAAAGGCAGACGAATGAACCTGCCGTCTTGAATTGGCACGCTTCGTGCGATTTGACCTCGTGCTTTATCAACGAAGTGCCAACCGAGATGGGGTAACGATGGGACAGAATCTTAAATTGACGGGCGTGGCGCTGTCGGTCGCGACGGTGTTCGGCGTGTTGGCATCGGGTTCCGCGATGGCAGGTGCGCTGGATTCGCTGCCGATCCCGCAAGTGATCGTCAATCCGCCGACGAACAGCGTATCGGTCGGGCTGGTCGCGACGGGTACGTCACCGCTAGGCTCAGTTACCGTGACGGCGGGCGGGTCCGGCACGATCCAGACGTCGCTGGGCAATCCCGGGCAAGTGCTGTCGGGCGCCGTGGGGGCGGTGATCGGCGCACTCGGCAACGGCGGCGGTCCGGTGACGCCGTTCGAGCCGGTACAGGGCTTGTTGAATGACGTGACGGGTGCGTTGAGCGGCGGCAATCCGACGGGCGCGTTGACGGGGGCGCTGAATACGGCGACCGGGACGTTGAGCAACGCGGTTGGCACGGTGACGGGTGCACTCGGCGGTATCGGCGGCGGGTCGAATCCGCTGGCGCCGGTGCAAGGCGTCGTCAATCAGGTGACGGGCGCGCTTGGTGGTGTCGGTGGCGGCAATCCGGCAGGTGCATTGACCGGCGCGCTGAATACGGCGACGGGGACGCTGGGCAATGCGGTTGGCACGGTGACGGGCGCACTCGGCGGTATCGGCGGCGGATCGAATCCGCTGGCGCCGGTGCAAGGTGTGGTCAATCAGGTCACGGGGGCGCTTGGTAGCGTCGGCGGTGGCAATCCGGCAGGTGCATTGACCGGCGCGCTCGGGACGGTAACTGGCGCACTCGGCGGTATCGGTGGCGGATCC
>NZ_JPGM01000117.1:0-12582 GCF_000731655.1 Burkholderia sp. MSh2
CCCTTGCGCCAGCGCTCCCACATGACCGCTTTCTGACTGTCTGTATAGTAGATCCGCCGCCTCTGTTTCATTGCAACACTCCTCGCTGCTATGCAGCTTCAAGTGTGTTGCATCGACGGGTTGAATCCGCACCGATTAGCCGACAGTCGCCGACTGTTGCCGGACGCGATCGTCCGCTGTCGACTGCGGACTCGACATGAGCGACCAATGATCGACATCCCTCAGAGAAGCCGGTAGACGGGTACTCGACCCCGTCGCCTCGGCCGAACCGTGAATTTGGGGGCTAGACGGGTTAGTCTGGCTTTCAGGTCGGTTCGGGGCGTCGCGCTATCCGCAGACACACCCGAGGCGATGCCAGACATGTCGCGACCGTGCCCACGCTCCCATATTGACGCCTTCCGACGGTTTGTATGGGAGATCCTTCGTTTCTGTTTCACTGCTCCGTTGATGCTACGCAGCTTGAAGCGCGTCGCATTGACGGGTGAATCTGCTGCCGTTCGGGAAAATACATCGTCCCGAAGCCGCTTTCGGCGTGAGTAAAACACGCAAGATGCGCGGCCTGCTTGAGATATCAGGCAAGATGCCAATTGCCCGCGTTACCGGCCGAGTTGGATCAGGAATTCGTCACGGAGTATCGCCGCCAGCTTATCGACATCGTTCCTCTCGTCGTCATGGTAAATGACACCCATTCCGAGTGCACGAGGCGCAACCAGGTTGTCGGGATTGTTGTCGATGAAGACACTTTCTTCCGGTTTTACTTCGAGGCATCGCAAGGCGTGTTCAAACACAGCTGGGCCGTCTTTTCCTGATCCGAATTCGGCTGACACAACTATCGGGTTGAACAAGGAATCGAGGTCTTGCGACTTCCTCAAGCAATCGATTCGATCTTTTTTATTGTCGGTGATAATTCCGAGCCTGTAATCGTGTCTCAGCCGGTGCGCCAGCGCGAACATGGAATCGTTTGTCGGCGTGCTGAGAAACGCCTGTTCGAGCAGGGCGAAGTCAATCGTGCAATGCATTTCCTCGCAGATGGCGTCCCAAATCTCGCCGTGCGTGGTCTGCCCGACAAGTAGCGCCTGGTTGTATGGTGCGAATGCCCGTCGTAGCGTCTCGAATTCGACCGCCGTCATTTTGCTCAGATACTTGTTGGTTGTCAGCGAGCCTGTCTTGTCCGTCGTCAACACGCCATCGTAGTCGAAGAATATTGCCTTTATCACGTGCGTTCTTTCCTGTCGAGAAGGGAAGCCGTCATTCATGGTTACGCAGAGCGAGTCATGCAGCTCAAACGTATCGGTTGCTCGTAGGGTGGGCGTGGTCGCCGCAGGGATGCGGCGTGCTGCACGACGATTGTCAGCGATCTCTGCGCTAGTGTCGAATGTCCCTGCGTGGCAGGGGTAGCCGTGGGTCGTGACCGTCAAGGACACTGCTAAACTCGGGTGGCCAAAGTAACTTTTCCCGGTCACATGAGCACGCAACCCGCGGCAGCACCTGAGGCCATCCCCCAAATTCCGCTGCAATACCTGCGTATGACCCGATAAGGCGTCGCGTCCACATGCGTAGTCAGTTGCGCATTTTCATTCGATGAACGTTTGCTGCCTGAACACAACATGCACGGTACAAAACTATCGATAGCGCCACTCACGCATCAGTTTTTTGAATCGGCGTTGGTTTTGCTGGATGCGGCGTTCAAGGAAGACCCTACGCTTGCCTGGTGCCTGTTCGCCGAACACTGGGGATTCGACGAGCGCCGGACAAATTATCCAAGAAGCTATTTGAGCTATCACCACGATGTCCTCATGCCTGCCTTGGGCGTGTGGCGTAACCGTGACCTCGTTGCCGCGAGTTACTTCGCCCCGTCATCCTGCACCGAATCTGCCGGCAAGCTCGCCGAGCTGGGGCGCCAGATCGCGAGCGGCTGTGGTGAACTGGCGTTGGGGAGAATCGATTCGCTTCGCGAGAGTCCTGACTTGCACTCCCGTGATGCGAATTCGAGCAGGATCGAGTTCATCGGAGTATCGCCGATGCTGCAAGGCGAGGGGATCGGGGCCACGCTCCTGAAAGCGACGTTGGCGCATCTTCGCGAGATTGAACCATGCGGGCCGATTTCCCTGGAAACGGCGGAGCCGCGCAATATTCCGTTCTATGAGCGCCATGGATTTGCGGTCGAGGCGCGCATCGAGCGTGCGGGACTGACGCAGTATCGCTTGTCGATCGGCTAGTTGCCCCGCTGGCTCGGAGTGGAAGACGAGCGTCACCGTTGGCAAAGGAGCGACGCCACTTCGCCCGACAACATCGCAATCCGGCTGACCAAGCCATCCTTGCGCGTTGAAGAGGGTAGCTCTTCGAACATCAGCTTATAGTCCTGGGAGAAGTGGCCGAGGTGTCGGAAACCCCATCGCCAGGCGACGTCCTGAACCGACAGCGGTTCCGCGGCAAGCAGCGCACGACGACACGCGCTCAGTCGGACCGCCTTCAGGAAGTGCGCGGGAGATTTGCCAACCACCGACGTGCAGTAGTTTTGCAGTGTCCTGCGGGTGACGTGCAGATGGTCGCACAGGCGCTCGAGCCGCACCGCCTCGTCGACGGAGTCGCAGTCGTCCAATACCAGCGCGCGTGCACGTATGACGACATTCAATCTGTCCCGAAAGCGGCGATCCTTCTGAAACGCGGAGTCCCCGTCGCACACTATGCACAGCATGTCGAGCAACTGGTCGAGCATCCCGTCCAGCATCGCATGTTCCGGCGGCGTCCCCTCATCGCCGGTGCGCAGGATGGCCTCGATCAATGCCGTCAGTTCGCGATGCGTCTCGACGGACATTGCCGTTGCGTGCAATGCCGACCGATGCATCGGGTTGAGCCCGAGGCGTTCGCGTCGCAGCATCCACTCCGATTGCTCGATCAGGACACCATAGATACCGAACTTCTTCGGCGTGGAAAGGCTGAACATCTCGTTGTCGGTGGCATTCATCAACATCGGTGCGGCGTCGGTCATATCGTGGCCGCAAAATCCAAGGTCCCGATATGCGCCATGGTCCGGTATGCCGATCCAGATCGACCCGCGCCACGGCATGCATTGCTGAAAGGTCAACTGCTCCGTGTATTCGTGAAATACCTGAGTGCGAGGGGCATCGCTCCAGATTTCCCGTAGAGACCCTGCAAACCGGCCTCTGGAAAGCTGATCGTATTCCTGCGACCAGTCATGAATCGAATCGGCGTGTTGATGCACGTCGCTGGTGCGCATTCGCCGATATTGCACTCGACTGATGCGTGGGCCGGGGGGGCGGTCTGCAGCGTGCGCGGTGCACGCAGTGGCGTCTGGGGGGCTCGGGAAGGAATGGGGCATCATTTGGCTCTCTCGACAGATACACCTGACCGAGCAAACGTAATGCCAGCTCGTTTGCCCCGCTTATCCCGTTCCGGAAAAAATCTCCGTCGCCATCGATATTGCCGGATCCGGATAGGTGCTTCGTTCGTTGCGTAGGTCAAATGCAGTCATCGGAACCCATCCAGCGGAACCCGCCCATGACTCCATCTACCCTTGAACATCCCCGCACGCTTCAGGCGCTCGAGCGAATTCGCAGACTGCCGTGCTGGCGCGGCGAACCGGAAGCCGTAGAAGCACTCGCGGGCGGCATAACCAACCAGAACTATCGGGTCAGCGCCGACGGAGCGACCTACGTGGTGCGTCTTGGCGGCAATATTCCCGCCAACCACGTGATGCGCTTCAATGAGCATGCAGCGAGCCAGGCCGCGGCTGACCTGGGATTATCCCCATCTGTTCGATACGCGGAAGATGACGTACTGGTTATCGACTATCTCCCCTCCCGCACGCTGAAGCCCCACCAGGTCGGCGATCATCTACCGGGCATTCTTTCATTGCTGCGGCGCACACACGCCGGCATGGCGAGCAGACTGCGCGGCCCCGCGCTCTCGTACTGGTTGTTTCATGTCATTCAGGACAACCTGCACACGCTTCGCGAGCACCGGTTCGACGCCGATCTGGACACGCTGGAACGTCAGGCCCGCCAATTGGAGCGCGCAGTGGGCCCCGTCGACCTTCGCTACTGCCACAACGACTTGCTTGCCGCGAATATCCTGGACGATGGCGAACGGCTGTGGCTGATCGACTGGGACTACGCCGGCTTCAACAGCCCGCTCGCCGATCTCGGCAGCCTCGCATCGAATAACCACCTCAGCACCGAGCAGGAGCGCTGGCTGCTCGAGCACTATGACGAATGCCCGCCGAGCCAGGCCCGCTGGCGCGCGTATCTCGCCATGAAGACCGCGTCGTCGCTCAAGGAGACGCTGTGGAGCATGACGTCCGAATGCATCTCGTCAATCGATTTCGACTACGCCGCATATAGCCGAACGAACCTGGCCGGCTTCAATCGCGCCTGGGAAGAGTTTCTGCAATCCTGATCATTTATATAAATCGGAGTGTCAACATGTCGACGCGTTCAACCATCATGGACACCAACAGCTTCCGTGCCGAGCACGCGGCCGCGCTCGATGCCGGCTCACGCGCGCTTACGCAACGCCGCGCACGCCTGCTGGGCGATTCGTATCGTCTCTTCTATCGCAAACCGGTACATCTCGTACGCGGCCTCGGACAGTATCTGTGGGACGCGCAGAATGTAAAGTATCTCGACGTGTACAACAACGTTGCGAGCATCGGCCATTGCCATCCGGCCGTCATCGAGGCGGTGAACGAGCAGATGCAGGCCCTGAATACGCACACCCGCTATTTGCATGAGCGCATTCTCGACTATACCGAGGACCTGATGACGACGTTGCCGTCGGAAGTCAGTCGGGCAATGTACATGTGCACGGGATCGGAGGCGAACGATCTCGCCATGCGCATCGCGTGCGCGTACAGCGGCGGCACGGGCATCATCGTCAGCCGGGAGGCCTACCACGGCACGAGCTACCTGACCTCGGGGGCATCCCCGGCGCTGGGCAGCAATCAGCCGCTCGCACCGACGACGAGACTGGTTCCCGCGCCCGACCGCTATCGGGTCGACGCGCCGGACCTCGGCATCTGGTTTGCCGAACAGATCCAGCTGCAGATCGACGACATGGTTGCGCACGGCATCAAGTTCGCGGGATTCATGGCCGATTCGATTTTCTCTTCCGACGGTGTGTTGCCCGGCCCGGCCGGCTATCTTCAACCGGCGATCGACACCGTACACCGCAATGGGGGTATCTTCATCGCGGATGAGGTCCAACCCGGTTTTGCCCGAACCGGCGAATCGTTCTGGGGGTTCGGCCGCCACGGCGTCGTGCCCGATGTCGTCACGACGGGCAAGCCGATGGGGAACGGCATTCCGGTGTCGGCACTTTTTGCGCGGCCCGAAGTGCTCGCCGCCTTCAGCGACGAGATTCCGTACTTCAACACCTTCGGCGGCAATCCGGTCTCGCTGGCCGCCGCGCAGGCGGTGCTGAACGTGATCCGCACCGAGCGTCTGCAGGAACACAGCCGTCGGGTCGGCGGCCAGTTGCTGAACGAGCTTGCCAAGCTCGCGGACCGGCATGAATGCGTCGGTGACGTTCGCGGCGCCGGGCTGTTCATCGGCTTTGAACTGGTAGCGGATCGTGCGGCGAAGACCCCGGACAAGGTCCGGGCGCTCAACGTGATCGAGGAGTTGCGCGAGCGCCGCGTGCTGACTTCGGTGGCCGGCCCTTACGGTAACGTGCTGAAGTTGCGCCCGCCGCTGGCATTCCAGCCTGCCGACATCGACTGGCTCGTCGGCGCGCTGGATGAAGCGCTGAGCGCGACCGCACACCACTGATCTTGACGGTTTTCCGCGGGAGCGGGGCGGTGAAGTCGCCCCTGTTCCTGCATGGCTTTCGTATTGACTTCGAGATTGGTCTGATTCCGGTCGGTGTTCCCGATTGCGCACGGCATCCAGGGCGCGACGAGCACCTTCTTCGCGCGAACCTCTTTGCTGCGGCGGGTGCGTGACAGAAAGCCGGATGCACGGTGATAGTCACGAATGGTCTACGCGCGGTGGGCGACATCCGGGACGCGCTCGTGCGTTTTTTCGGGTGAGGGTCTGTGTCGGGTCTTCATCCGCATGCAATGGCCGGGGTACGTTGCAATCGCACCTCGGTAGTTTGCCGAAGCGCCGGTTGAAGTTGACGATCAAGGAGGAGGGCACGCAGGGCGACGCGCATTCTTGCATCTGCGAGAGGACTGGCGACGTCAATACCACCGAAGCCCGTCCCGACGAAGACGACATGGAGCGCGGCCGGGGCATGCGGGTTGAAGTTCTTCGTCGATGCCGAGATCGCGATCGGGTTCGATCGAGGTCTGCGCGTGTCGCGGCCGACCAGTCGCGCACCCTGCGTCGTTGCAGGCGTGCGCGTGTGACCGGTCGTGCCCTTTGCAGCCTGGATCAGTTCAGCTTGTACGACTTTGCGCCTGTCCCTGCGAGTACTCCGCCATCGACGATGAGATATTCGTCGCGGATCGGCGTACCGCCGAAATAGTTCTCGAGGACTTCCAGCGTGCCGGCCGCATAGCGCGCCTGCGCGGAGAGCGAGGTGCCGGAGATGTGTGGCGTCATGCCGTTGTGGGGCATCGTGCGCCACGGGTGGTCGACCGGTGCCGGCTGCGGAAACCATACGTCACCGGCATAGCCCGCGAGGCGGCCGGATTCGAGCGCGCGGACGACGGCGTCGCGCTCGACCAGCTTGCCGCGTGCGGTGTTGATGAGATAGGCGCCGCGCTTCATCTTCGCGAACATCGCGTCGTTGAAAAAATGCTCGGTCGAAGGATAGAGCGGCATCTGCAGGTTGAGAATGTCGACCGCCTTTATCAGCGATTCTGCGTCCGGGTGGAAGGTCAGGTTCAGCTCCTTCTCGATCTCCGGGCTCAGGCGATGCGGATCGGTGTAATGGAGATGCAGGCCGAAGGGCTTGAGCCTGCGCAGCACTGCGAGGCCGATCCGGCCTGCCGCAATCGTGCCGAAGTGCATGCCTTCGACGTCGTAGCTGCGCTCCACGCAATCGGCGATATTCCAGCCGCCATTCACGGCGAACTCGTGCGAGGGCAGGTAGTTTCGGACAAGCGAAAGCACCATCATCACCACGTGTTCGGCTACGCTGATACTGTTCGATCCGGTGACCTCGGCTACCGTGACGTGGGCACGCGCTGCAGCCTCGAGATCGACGTGGTCGGATCCGATGCCGGCGGTGAGCGCGAGCTTGAGCTTCTTGGCCTTTGCGATCCGCTCCTTCGTCAGATAGGCGGGCCAGAAGGGCTGGGAGATGACGACTTCGGCGTCGGCCAGGTGTTTTTCGAATTCCGAGTCCGGGCCGTCCTTGTCGCTGGTCACGATCAGTTCATGACCGAGCTTCTCGAGATACGGGCGAAGGCCCAGCTCTCCCGATACGCAGCCGACCAGTTCGCCGGGCTTGAAGCCGAGGGGGCCTGTCGGAGCAGGCGCGGTCTGGCCGTTGGCGTACCCGGTGATGCGGGGAATGTCGTCGCGTGCATAGGCAGGCGGATAGCCGGTTACCGGATCGGGATAAAGCACACAGAGAATCTTTGCCATGGGTCGCATCTCCTTGATTGCGCAGTTGCCGCCGCGGGCTGTCCCGCAGCGGTGAGGACAGAATGCATCGGCCCTGCGGTGCGGCTCCAATCGTTTGTGCGAACCTCTTCATAACCCCGGTCTATCAGGCCGGCCGGAACGCGGGGTTGTCGAGGATGGCGGCCAGGTCGAGCTGGCCGGCAATGCGCCAGGCGGCCTCCGAAAGCGCGGGCTGAACCTGGCGCCGGAGTCTGACGAGGCAGACGCGCTCGACGTGCTCCGGCGTGACCGGATGCACGTGGAGACCTTCCACCTCCTGCCCTGCCGGCAGCGCACTTAGCGGCAGGACGCTGAAGGCGCGCCCGCTGCGCGCTTCGGCCAGCAGGACGCGCATGGAGTTGGTCTGCACGACGACATTCGGCATTGCGCCGGCTTGCCTGAATACCTCCTCGAGCATCTGTCGATTCTGCATGTCCCGGCTAAGCAGGCACAGCGGCATTCCGGCAACTTCCGGCCAGCTCAACTGATGCGGCAGGCAAGCCCGATCGCTCGCGACGAGCACGTAACGCTCCGGGAACAGGGGAAGCACGTCATGATCGTCGCTGATCACCGACCGGTCGTAGACGATCCCCAACTGGAGTTCCTGCGATTTCAGGCGTTGAAGAATATCGGGCGTGGCGAGCGACATGACTTCGAGCGTCAGCTGCGGCAGCCTTTCCCGGTAGTGCGTGCTAAGCAGGGTGGCGCCATGGCTGGCGGTGGGAATCACACCGATGGCGAGATGACCCTGCGGCACGCTGCGCACCAGCTCCGCTTCCTGCCTCAGCCCGTCCAGCGAGCCGAGCACCTGCCGGGCCCACTCGATGACCCGCTCGCCTTCGGGCGTGACACCCTCGAAGGTCCGGTTGCGCCGGATGACCGTGATGCCGAGTTCCCGTTCGAGTTCCCTGATGCCATTGGAGAGGGCGGGCTGCGAAACATGGCAGCTTTCCGCCGCTCGCCCGAAGTGCCGGTGCCGGTCGAGGGCGATGAGGTAATTGAGCTGGCGTATGAACATTCAGGAAACCTGATTGATGTGGTAAAGATGCGGGTTTGCGGTGCCCGAATGCGAACCGGTTCCTGTTTCGGACCTCGATGGCGGAAGGCTGTTGCCAGCGGGAAACCTCTGGTTTTCCGGACGAGCGTGGCGAGCCGGCCCGTTGCGCCCCTCAAGGTTGTACCGGAGGCGGTCCTGACCGTCGAGGAACGGGCCAGACAGGAGTCGGCAGCGTACGCCGCAGATCGCATGAGTGCGTGCACGGGCGGATGCCGGTGCGGTCTTCCGCCGAGCATCCGGATACGCGTATTCGTCGATGACGCCGGCACCCAGGCCGGGCATGTCTGGTTCAAGCGCCGGTCGCCAGTTGCTCGAGCCGATCAGTGTGCGCGCGGGCACGTTCTCGACGATACCGGCATCGGTCGCGAACGGCAGTTTACCTGCACCGTTGCTGCTTGCTTCCTCGATGAAGGGACGCACGATCGGTTCCGCAGGCGCCAAGATGGACCCACGCCGCATGACATGGTCGCGCGACGCAACCAGCTTGTGCCGTATGCGGCCCGGCGGATAGGCGATGATCGCGCCGTGACCCGGCAGGCCCATGCGGAACGAGAGATCTACCCCTTCCGTGACGACGGCAACGGCTCGTTCGCTCAGAACCCGATCCACGTGCATTTGCGGAAAACGAAAGCTTCTCGACATCAGCCTGTGGCCAACGAACTTCTCGAGCCATTCGATGTGCTCACTCGACGCCGGCCGGCCGGGTCCCGGATCGAGCCCTGCGATGGAAATGCTGCCGTGTTCGACGGCGCTCGCATCGATCTGCATGGTTTCCGGAAGGTTCATCTGTCCAGCTCCTCAGGCGGTGAGTGACGCCCGCTCAGGCGATGGAGAAAACAGTCCACGAACATTGCCCTCGATAGATTGAAAGAACTCTCCGGGATGTATCGATCGACGCAGCCGATGGAGCGAGATTAAGTCTCGCGAGCGAGAAAGCCGGGTACAAACGGCCCGAATCGCATAGGGTACAGTTTGCGTTCTGGTCAATCCGGCGTCGGTGTTCCCCTCGGGGTGCCGAGCGAGCGGCCCAGGCCCACCAGGCTGTCCCGGTTGAAAGTGGAAAGCGCCGGCATGACGTTGTTGTCTGGACCGGGGAGGTCGTGCCGTGACGAAGGGAAAGTTCACCGACGGGCAGATTGCATGCGCGGTGAAGCAGGCTGAACCGGGCGTGCCGGTCGGGGAGGTCTGCCGCAAGATGGGGATGGGCGATCGGCGAACTGCTCACGACGCTATCGCCGTTCGTCTCGTTCGATGCAGGCATCCCGCTACGCGCGACCGCCGACTACATCGAGCGCGCCCATGCCCGGCTAAAAGCAGCGTTTCCGTCGGCTTCGCACCTCTTTTTCGGGCATCCGGGTGACGGCAACCTGCACTTCACGAGCGGGCCGCATGCAAGCGAGGCCGATCAACTGAAGGTGGATGAAATCGTCTACGGGCTTGTCGCGGAGATTGGCGGCAGCATCTCGGCGGAACATGGCATCGGCCGGATCTGGAAGCCGTTTCTGCCTTTGAGCCGCGGTGAACTCGAACTGCAGTTGATGGCTCGGCAGAAGGCAACGCTCGATCCGACTCAGCGTCTGAACACGGGGCGAATGCTCTCGAGCTGACGAACGAGCCGCTCGCTACGCCGGGATTGGAGGGGGGTGACGCGTTTGGCTGCGAGTGAATGGGGCGATGGGGAGCACAAGCGTGTATGGAGGCGTTGTCGACCGTGTCTCGGTACCCGCTGGAGATGCACGGCGGCTCTCCCTTCGAATATGAAGCGCACAACCCGATTCAGTCCTGCGCGTGGTTTCCAACCCGGGACATGTCTATCCGAACGCCTGCGCCGGATATCCGGCGCAGGCTTTAGAACAGGCGTAACTTCCCCGTCGGCTACCGTTCCGGCCACCTTTTACGCGGCGTTCAGCCAGGGCATTTCCACGGGCGACACGACCAGTTGCCGGAATTCGCGTTTCAGATCGAAGATGAACCCGACCAGGATCATCGAGTCGGCGTAAGGAATCGGGAAGACCTGCGGATTTTCCGGGGATCGCAGGGGGCGCTCGGGCGTCTCCGCGGTCGCCGCGGCGTTCTCGCGAATGCTTTCCAGTTCGTCGGCCATGGGCAGGCCACCGGTTTTCAGCACGCGACTCCGCAGGTCGCTGAAGGGCTCGATGCGTGCGGCGTCTTCATGGTATTCGGGCACTTCGTATACGAACCAGGACATTGTCGGCTCCGATGAAAGGGGCGCTATTCTAACGCTGCGCGAGGGTCCACCGCGCAGCGACCGTGCGGTGCGATGGCGGCGGTTGCCGCGAAGCAGTCTGTCAGTCTCGTCCGGAACCGATTATCCGGCACGATGCTGAATCGATCGTATCGTTCCCGATCGACCGTCTTTCCCTCCCGCTTCGCTCTTGCTCGTCGACTACTTTTATAGCATTCCAGGCGTGATAGGGAGCGGCGACGGTGGCAGGCTGTCGGCGGACCTGGTCCGGGCTGCGGCGCGGCCTGAGCAAGACGCTGCGTTGGCGGGGAGGGGGGATCGGGCAGCAGCCCGTGCCGAACGACCGGGCGAATCCGCCGCCGAACCGATCCAGCCGATCCAGCCGATCCGGCATGTCTCCTTGATCCAGTCCGGGTTTTTACGCCCGACGCACGCGGCGGCATCCGGAATGCGGCTAGTATTGGCGGGCGGTGTGTCTTCGAGCAACGATTCCCGTTCCCGCAGAAACCTGAAAACGCGCTTTGCGGCGCCCCATTCCCGCGATGAAAATACAGGCCGTGTTCTTCGACGTCGGCGAAACCTTGGTCGACGAAACCCGCGACTGGGACGAGTGGGCCGACTATCTCGGCGTTTCGCGACTCACGTTTCATGCGTCGCTCGGGGCGGTCATCGAGCGCGGCCAGCATCATCGCCGGGTGTTCGACCTCGTGAGGCCCGGTGTGGATTTCGCCGCGCTGCGTCGAGAGCGGGCGTCGGCCGGGCGCGTCTACGCGGTGAGCCCGGACGATCTCTATCCCGATGTCGTGCCGTGCCTGAAGCGGTTGCGGGAAGCCGGAATCCTGGTCGGCATCGCGGGGAACCAGCCCGTCGAGACGGAGCACGCGCTCCGCGCGCTCGGCGTGCCGGCGGATATCGTCGCGTCGTCCGCATCCTGGGGTGTCGAAAAGCCGGACGCCCGCTTTTTCGAGCGGATCATTGCCGAGACGAATGGCATCGATCCGGCGCGGATCGCCTACGTCGGCGATCGCCTCGACAACGACGTGGAGCCGGCGCGGCGGGCCGGCATGGTGTCGGTGTTCTTGCGGCGTGGCCCGTGGGCGCTGATCCAGTCGAGTTCCGGACGGTTCGCGCCTCCCGCTCACGTCATCGAGGATCTTGCGTCCCTTCCGGATCTGCTGTGTGGAATATAGGGGCGCGTTGGCCCCTGAGAATTCGCGCCCGCGATGGGCGTATGCCCGCCGCGTGCCGGAATCGTCCGTCCGCAAGCGATGCGCGCCATGGTGCCGGCGGTGCGGCGCGCCAGATGTCGCCGCACGAGCGGGGTTGCCGCGTCGTACCGGCAAGACACGCCGGCCCGCCCGCCAATGTCTTGGCGCTGTCGGATACCGGCTCCGGTCAAACCCTTATCGGGCCGGCCGCTTCCGGCCCCGGTCATGCATCCCGTGGCCGGTTTTGTCACCAGGTGGGCCGAATATGACAATGGAAACCGGCTCGCACGGCATTAGGATGGGTCACCTCGCCGCCCGGTGCTGGCCGGTTTTGCCGTATCGGCCCTGTGGCGCACCTCATTCACCGCCTGATTGGAACATCGACCATGAGCTATAACGCCCCCGTCAAGGACATGCTGTTCGTGCTGAAGGAACTCGCAGGCATCGACGCCGTTGCGCAGTTGCCGGGCTTCGAGGATGCCGGCTACGACACCGCGCAGGCCGTGCTCGACGAATCCGCGAAATTCTGCGGCGAGG
>NZ_JPGM01000118.1:0-11621 GCF_000731655.1 Burkholderia sp. MSh2
CGCCGCCCGCCCCCGGCGCCACCCGCCGGCGGACCGTCACAACACACAACAGGCTGAAAATCCATGAACGATACGCCTTCGAGGCTACCGCTCAATCGCATCACGCTCGTCTTCCTGCTCGTCGCGCTCGCGATCGTCTGGTTCGCGCCGCTCGGGCTGCGCCACCTGATCCCGAGCGACGAAGGCCGCTACGCGGAGATGGCGCGCGAGATGTTCGTCACCGGCGACTGGATCACGCCGCGCTACAACGGCTACAAGTACTTCGAGAAGCCGCCGCTGCAGACCTGGCTGAACGCGCTGACGTTCGCGTGGTTCGGCATCGGCGAATGGCAGGCGCGCCTCTACACGGCGATGGCCAGCTTCGCCGGCGTGCTGCTGGTCGGCTACACCGGCGCGCGGCTGTTCAACCCGCTGTCCGGCTTCCTCGCGGCCGTCGTGCTCGCCAGCGCGCCGTACTGGAACCTGATGGGCCACTTCAACGCGCTCGACATGGGGCTCGCGTTCTGGATGGCGCTGTCGCTGTGCGCGCTGCTGCTCGCGCAGCGGCCCGGGCTGCGCCCGGCCGCGGCGCGCGGCTGGATGTGGACGTGCTGGGCCGCGATGGCGTTCGCGGTGCTGTCCAAGGGGCTCGTCGGCCTGATCCTGCCCGGCGCCGTGCTCGTGCTGTATACGGTGGTCGCGCGCGACTGGGCGCTGTGGAAGCGCCTGTACCTCGTGAGCGGGCTCGTGATCTTCTTCGCGATCGTCACGCCGTGGTTCGTGCTCGTCCAGCAGCGCAACCCGGAGTTCTTCAACTTCTTCGTCGTCGTCCAGCAGTTCCGCCGGTATCTGACCCCCGAACAGAACCGCCCGGGTCCGTTCTACTACTTCGCGCCGGTGCTGCTGGTCGGCTTCCTGCCGTGGCTGTCGGTCGTGTGGCAGAGCATCCGCCATGCGCTGCGGATGCCGCGCCAGCCGAACGGCTTCTCGCCGATGCTCGTGCTGCTGATCTGGAGCGCATTCATCTTCCTGTTCTTCAGCGCGTCGCATTCGAAGCTGATCTCGTACGTGCTGCCGGTCGCGCCGGCGCTCGCGCTGATCATCGGCGCGTACCTGCCGCTGATGACCGCCGACCGGTTCCGCCGCCATCTGCTCGGCTACCTCGTGTTCCTCGTCGCCGCAGCGTTCGGCATCATCTTCCTCGCGTATCAGGGTGATGCCCGCACGCCGAACGCGCTGTACCGCGCATTCCAGATGTGGCTGTACGCGGGCCTCGCGGTCACGGCCGCGCTGACGTTCGCCGCCACCTGGCTGAACCGCCGGGCGGGCGTCGCCGCCGCGCTCGCCGCATTCGGCGCCGCGTGGCTCGCGTTCGGCACGATCGGCGGCACCGGACACGACGAGTTCGGCCGCTACAGCTCGGGGGCGCTGCTCGCGCCCGTCGTGCGCGCCGAACTGGCGAAGCTGCCGCCCGACACGCCGTTCTACTCGATCGAGATGCTCGATCACACGTTCCCGTTCTACATGGGCCACACGACGATCATGGTCCAGCGCCAGGACGAGCTTGCATTCGGGATCTCGGTCGAGCCGAACAAGTGGATTCCGACCGTCGGCGAGTGGATCACGCGCTGGAAACAGGACACCCACGCGCTCGCGATCATGCCGCCGGACCAGTACGACGCGCTGGTCGGGCAAGGCGTGCCGATGCGCGTGATCGCGCGCGACAACCGCCGCGTGATCGTCGAGAAACCGCAATCGTAAGGACGCCCACTGCATGAATCCCGTTTCGTTCGTCTGCATCATCACCGGCGTGATGCTCAACGCCTGTGCGCAACTGCTGCTGAAGGCCGGCGTCAACGCCGTTGGACACTTCGAATTCAGCCGTGCGAACATCATCCCGGTCGGCCTGAAGATCGCGACCCAGCTGCCGATCATCGGCGGCCTCGGCTGCTACGTGCTGAGCGTCGTCGTCTGGATTCTCGGGCTGTCGCGGGTCGACGTGTCGATCGCGTACCCGATGCTGTCGCTCGGCTACGTCGTCAACGCGTTCGCGGCCTGGTACCTGTTCGGCGAGGTGCTGTCGGTCCAGCGCCTCGTCGGCATCGGCATCATCCTGATCGGCGTGCTCGTGCTCGCGCGCAGCTGAGCATGCCCCGCGGCGTTAAACGTCCGCCTACAAAAAATCACGGTGCGAATCCGACAACCGGTGTCTAATGCCGGTTTCGGACGGGATCGCCCGACCCTTTTATTACACGCCATTACAGGCCAACGCGTTCATGAGCCAGACTACCGCCCCGTTTCTGCCGTTCACCCGCCCCGAGATCGATGAGGAAACCATCCAGGGTGTCGTCGAAGTGCTGCGCTCGGGCTGGATCACCACCGGCCCGCAGTGCCAGAAGTTCGAGGCGGCGCTGTCCGAATACTGCGGCGGCCGCCCGGTCCGCGCCTTCAATTCGGGTACCTGCACGCTCGAGATCGGCCTGCGCATCGCGGGCGTCGGCGCCGGAGACGAGGTGATCACGACCCCGGCGTCGTGGGTCTCGACCAGCAACGTGATCCTCGAGACGGGCGCGACGCCCGTGTTCGTCGACATCGATCCCGTCACGCGCAACATCGACCTCGACAAGCTCGAGCAGGCGATCACGCCGCGCACCAAGGCGATCATCCCGGTGTTCCTGTCCGGCCTGCCGGTCGACATGGACCGCCTGTACGCAATCGCGCGCGCGCACAAGCTGCGCGTGATCGAGGATGCCGCGCAGGCATTCGGCTCGACGTGGAACGGCAAGCGCATCGGCGCGATCGGCGACATCGTGTCGTTCAGCTTCCACGCGAACAAGAACCTGACGACGATCGAAGGCGGCGCGCTCGTGCTGAACAACGAGGACGAGGCGGCGCTCGCGCAGAAGTACCGGCTGCAGGGCATCACGCGCACCGGCTTCGACGGGATGGACTGCGACGTGCTCGGCGGCAAGTACAACCTCACCGACGTCGCCGCGCGCGTGGGCCTCGGCCAGTTGCCGCACCTCGAGCGCTTCACCGCGCAGCGCCGCGCCCTCGCCCGCGCCTATTTCGCCGCGTTCGACGGCAGCGCGGCGACGAAACTCGGCATCGGCCTGCCCGTCGCCGAGTTCGAGAACGGCAACTGGCACATGTTCCTGATCACGCTGCCGCTCGAGCGGCTGACGATCACGCGCGCCGAGTTCATGGCGCAGATGAAGGAACGCGGCATCGGCACGGGCATCCACTACCCGGCGATCCATCTTTTCACGCTGTACCGTGCGCGCGGCTTCAAGGAGGGCATGTTCCCCCACGCCGAACGGTACGGCGCGTCGACCGTCACGCTGCCGCTCTTCACGCAGATGACGGAAGACGACGTGCGTCGCGTGGTCGACGCCATCAACCAGATTTGCGAACAATACGGAAAATAAGCGTACATGAGTCACCTTGAAGCACGCGCCGGGCATCCGGTCGCCGGGCACCTGGACGCCGGCCGTCCCGAAGTATCGATCATCATCCCCGTGTACAACGAGGAAGACGGCCTCGCCGCGCTGTTCGCGCGGCTGTATCCGGCGCTCGACGCACTCGACACGTCATACGAAGTGATCCTGATCAACGACGGCAGCCGCGACCGCTCGGCCGCGATGCTCGCCGATCAGTTCCACGTACGCCCGGACACGACGCGCGTCGTGCTGCTCAACGGCAACTACGGCCAGCACATGGCGATCCTCGCCGGCTTCGCGCAGTCGCGCGGCGAGATCGTCATCACGCTCGACGCCGACCTGCAGAACCCGCCCGAGGAAATCGGCAAGCTGATCGCGAAGATGCGCGAGGGCTACGACTACGTCGGCTCGATCCGCAAGCAGCGCCAGGACAGCCTGTGGCGACGCAAGGCGTCGCAGATGATGAACCGGCTGCGCGAGCGCATCACGCGCATCAAGATGACCGACCAGGGCTGCATGCTGCGCGCATACAGCCGCCGCATCATCGACACGATCAACGTGTGCGGCGAGGTCAACACGTTCATTCCCGCACTCGCGTATACGTTCGCGCAGAACCCGACCGAAATCGAGGTCGCGCACGAGGAACGCTTCGCGGGCCAGTCGAAATACTCGCTGTACAGCCTGATCCGCCTGAACTTCGACCTCGTGACCGGCTTCTCGGTCGTGCCGCTGCAGTGGCTGTCGTTCATCGGCGTGATCCTGTCGCTCGGCTCCGCCGCGCTGTTCGTGCTGCTGCTCGTGCGGCGCTTCATCGTCGGCGCGGAAGTGCAAGGCGTGTTCACGCTGTTCGCGATCACGTTCTTCCTGCTCGGCGTGATCATCTTCGCGCTCGGCCTGCTCGGCGAATACGTCGGCCGCATCTACCAGCAGGTGCGCGCGCGGCCGCGCTACCTGATCCAGGCCGTGCTCGAGCAGCACGACGGCGTGCCGTCGGTGCCGGCCGGCGCGAACCGGGCGGGAGCCGCGCAATGAAGCCGCGCGCGGTCGTTTTCGCCTATCACAACGTCGGCGTACGATGCCTGCAGGTGCTGCTCGCGCGCGGCGTCGACGTCGCGCTCGTCGTCACGCACGAGGACAACCCGCACGAGAACATCTGGTTCGGCAGTGTCGCGTCGGTCGCCGCCGAACACGGCATTCCGGTGCTCACGCCGGCCGACCCCGCCGATCCGGCGCTGCGCCGCGCGGTCTCGGACGCGCAACCCGACTTCATCTTCTCGTTCTATTACCGGCACATGCTCCCGGTGGACCTGCTCGCGATCGCACCGCGCGGCGCGTACAACATGCACGGTTCGCTGCTGCCGAAATACCGGGGTCGGGTACCGACCAACTGGGCCGTGCTGAACGGCGAAACCGAAACCGGCGCGACGCTGCACGAGATGGCCGCCAAGCCCGACGCGGGCGCGATCATCGGCCAGACCGCCGTGCCGATCCTGCCCGACGACACGGCCGCGCAGGTGTTCGACAAGGTCACGGTGGCCGCCGAGCAGACGCTCTGGCGCGTGCTGCCCGCGCTGCTCGCGGGCGAGGCGCCGCACCTGCCGAACGATCTCGCGGCCGGCAGCTACTTCGGCGGGCGCAAGCCCGAAGACGGCCGCGTCGACTGGTCGAAGCCGGCCGCGCAGGTCTACAACCTGGTGCGCGCGGTCGCGCCCCCGTATCCGGGCGCGTTCACGGACATCGACGGCACGCGTTTCGTGATCGCGCGCGCGCGCCTCGCGGCGCCCGGCAGCGCGGCCGCCGCGGCTGCGGCGGATTTGCCGCCCGGCCTGCACGTAAGCGATAATGCGCTATTCGGCGTCTGCGGCGACAGCCGCGCCCTATCCATTCTCGAGCTGTGGCAGCAGCGCGGCGACAGCGAAGCCATCGTGACGCCCGCGGAATTCGCGCAGTTCATTCATTCTTCCCGTCATTCATGAAAGCAAAAAAAGTCCTGATCCTGGGTGTGAACGGCTTCATCGGCCATCACCTGTCGAAGCGCATTCTTGAAACCACCGATTGGGAAGTGTTCGGCATGGACATGCAGACCGATCGGCTCGGCGATCTCGTCAACCACGAGCGGATGCATTTCTTCGAAGGCGACATCACGATCAACAAGGAGTGGGTCGAGTATCACGTGAAGAAGTGCGACGTGATCCTGCCGCTCGTCGCGATCGCGACGCCCGCCACCTACGTCCAGCAGCCGCTGCGCGTGTTCGAGCTCGACTTCGAGGCGAACCTGCCGATCGTGCGTTCGGCCGTCAAGTACGGCAAGCACCTCGTGTTCCCGTCGACCTCCGAGGTCTACGGCATGTGCGCGGACGAACAGTTCGACCCGGATGCATCGGCGCTGACCTACGGCCCGATCAACAAGCCGCGCTGGATCTACGCCTGCTCGAAGCAGCTGATGGACCGCGTGATCTGGGGCTACGGGATGGAAGGCCTGAACTTCACGCTGTTCCGCCCGTTCAACTGGATCGGCCCGGGCCTCGACTCGATCTACACGCCGAAGGAAGGCAGCTCGCGCGTCGTCACGCAGTTCCTCGGCCACATCGTGCGCGGCGAGAACATCAGCCTCGTCGACGGCGGCTCGCAGAAGCGCGCGTTCACCGACATCGGCGACGGCATCAGCGCGCTGATGAAGATCATCGACAACAAGGACGGCGTCGCGTCGGGCAAGATCTACAACATCGGCAATCCGAACAACAATTTCTCGGTTCGCGAACTCGCGCACAAGATGCTCGAGCTGGCCGCGGAATTCCCGGAATACGCCGATTCGGCCAAGCAGGTGCAGCTCGTCGAGACGACTTCCGGCGCCTACTACGGCAACGGCTACCAGGACGTGCAGAACCGCGTGCCGAAGATCGACAACACGATGCAGGAGCTCGGCTGGGCGCCGCAGGCGACGTTCGACGACGCGCTGCGCAACATCTTCGAAGCGTATCGCGGCCACGTCGCCGACGCGCGCGCGCTCGTCGAGCAACAAGGCTGACCGGGACGTTCGATTGGCTCGCATCGTCCTCAAGATCGACGTCGACACGCTGCGCGGCACGCGCGAAGGCGTGCCGAACCTCGCGCGCATCTTCGACCGCTTCAGCGCGCGCGCGACCTTCCTCTTCAGCCTCGGCCCCGATCACACGGGCTGGGCGCTGCGGCGCGTGTTCCGCCCCGGCTTCCTGAAGAAGGTGTCGCGCACGTCGGTGGTCGAACACTACGGCGTGAAGCAGCTGATGTACGGCGTGCTGCTGCCGGGCCCCGACATCGGCCGCCGCGCGATCGCCGACATGCGCGCGATCCACGAGGCCGGCTTCGAATGCGGGATCCATACGTGGGATCACGTGTACTGGCAGGACAACGTCCGTGTGCGCGATCGCGACTGGACCGCCCGCGAGATGCAGAAGAGCCATGCGCGCTTCGTCGAGATCTTCGGCGCGCCGCCCGTCACGCACGGCGCGGCCGGCTGGCAGATGAACGACGCGGCGTTCGAGCAGATCGACGCATGGGGGATGCGCTACGCGTCCGACGGGCGCGGCCATTCGCCGTACCTGCCGGTCGTCGACGGCCGCACGCTGTCGCACGTGCAGATGCCGACCACGCTGCCGACGCTGGATGAAGTGCTCGGCATCGACGGCGTCGACACGCACAACGTCGCCGCGCACATCCTCAAGTTCACCGAAACCAATCCGCACGACCAGGTGTTCACGCTGCATGCGGAACTGGAAGGCCAGAAGCTCGCGCCCGTGTTCGAACAGCTGCTCGCGGGCTGGCGCGCGCAAGGCCACACGTTTGCGACGATGGGCGACTACCACGCGACGCTGGACCGCGACTCGCTGCCATCGTACCCTGTCACGTGGGGCGAAATCCCCGGCCGCTCCGGCGAACTGATCGTTCAGCCCGACTGAGTTCGCGCGCGCCGGCGTCGTCCGCCCCGCCGTTGCGGCGCACTGCCGCGCCGCACCGCCGCAGCGGCGCCTTTCCATAACAACAGGAGAAACACGTGTCCGTCGAAGTTGACCGTCAAGTTCCCGATTTCACCGCACCGGCTACGGGCGGCGACATTTCGCTGTCCGACCTGAAGGGCAAGAAACTCGTGCTGTACTTCTATCCGAAGGACAACACGCCGGGCTGCACGACCGAAGGGCTGCAGTTCCGCGATCTTTATCCGAAGTTCAAGAAAGCCGGTGCGGAAGTCATCGGCGTGTCGCGCGACAGCCTGCGCTCGCATGACAATTTCAAGGCAAAGCTCGAGCTGCCGTTCCCGCTGATTTCCGATGCCGACGAAGCGCTGTGCGCGCTGTTCGATGTCATCAAGATGAAGAAGATGTATGGCAAGGAAGTGCGCGGAATCGAGCGCTCGACGTTCCTGATCGATGCCGACGGCGTGCTCCGTCAGGCATGGCGCGGCATCAAGGTGCCGGGGCATGTGGACGACGTGCTAAGTGCTGTACAAGCGCTTTGAGGCGCGTTATATTGGGCCGCAATGAATGCCAGTTCGCCCCATATTTCTCGTAGCTGCGCCGGTGCTCGTTGCGACGCTTGCCGGCAACTGACGCGCATTACGACGGTATCAGCCGAGCCGCATGCCCCTGTCGACGGGGCAGCGGCTTTTTTTATGGATTGCGCGCCGGCCCCTGGTCCGGCCGTCACCGCATCAAGGAGCTGATCGACACTTAGGCGAACCGGCTAGACGAACTTCCTGTGCGCCACCGCGCGCAAACTGCATGCGTCTACGTCACGCAGGATGCGATCAGCGGCGCACGCCATGCGACACGATTCCTCCCGAGGGACACCATGCCTTTGCCTACCCCCCCCAGCAAGCTCGGCAGCCTGCTGCCGCCCGACGAATACAAGGCGAAAGCGCGGCCCGCGAAAGCCGCGAAGAAATCCGCCGAAGGGGACGCATCCACAGCCGGTGACTATGGTCCGGCGAGCGTGGCCCAACCGATGACCGAAGCCGCGAATACGGCCGCGCCGCTGCGCGCCGTCGCGGCTTCGGCGCAAGACGCCGCAAGCGCACCCGCACGCGGCCGCAAGACCAAGCAGACCGCTGCCCTGCTGCAGCCGATGCCGGCGCCCGCCGAACCCGCGGCACCGGTCATCGCGCGCAACGACAAGCCGGCCGCCGACAAACCGGCCGCGGCTCCCGCGCGCGACACGGGCGCCGCGACCAAGTCGCGCAGCCGCAAGCCCGCCGAAGCCGAACAGCAGAAACTGTTCGTGCTCGACACCAACGTGCTGATGCACGACCCGAGCAGCCTCTTCCGCTTCGAGGAACACGACGTCTATCTGCCGATGATGACGCTCGAGGAACTCGACAACCACAAGAAGGGGATGTCCGAAGTCGCGCGCAACGCGCGCCAGGTCAGCCGCACACTCGACGCGCTGGTCGCCGATGCGGGCCCGATCACGGCCGGCATTCCGCTGTCGCGCCTCGGCAGCCGCGAAGCGGTCGGCCGCCTGTACTTCCAGACGAAGCTCACCGACATCGCGCCCGTCGAAGGCTTGCCCGAAGGCAAGGCCGACAACCAGATCCTCGGTGTCGTGCGCGCGCTGCAGCGCGACCGGCCGGACCGTCAGGTCGTGCTGGTGTCGAAAGACATCAACATGCGGATCAAGGCGCATGCGCTCGGCCTGCCCGCGGAAGACTACTTCAACGACCAGGTGCTCGAGGATTCGGATCTCCTGTACAGCGGCGTGCGCGAGCTGCCGCAGGACTTCTGGACCAAGCATGCGAAGGGCATGGAGAGCTGGCAGGACACGAAGACGGGCACCACGTACTACCGCGTGACCGGCCCGCTCGTCGCGTCGATGCTCGTCAACGAGTTCGTCTATCTCGAACCGCAGAACGGCGAGCCGACGTTCCATGCGATCGTCCGCGAACTGAACGGCAAGACGGCGCTGCTGCAGACGCTGCGCGACTACAGCCACCACAAGAACAACGTGTGGGGCATCACCGCGCGCAACCGCGAGCAGAACTTCGCGCTGAACCTGCTGATGAACCCCGAGATCGACTTCGTCACGCTGCTCGGCCAGGCCGGCACCGGCAAGACGCTCGTCGCGCTCGCGGCCGGTCTCGCGCAGGTGCTCGACGACAAGCGCTACAACGAGATCATCGTGACGCGCGCGACCGTGCCCGTCGGCGAGGACATCGGTTTCCTGCCCGGCACCGAGGAAGAGAAGATGCAGCCGTGGATGGGCGCATTCGACGACAACCTCGAGGTGCTGCAGAAGACCGACGACGCGGCCGGCGAATGGGGCCGCGCCGCGACGCAGGAGCTGATCCGCTCGCGCCTGAAGGTGAAGAGCATGAACTTCATGCGCGGCCGCACGTTCGTCGACAAGTACCTGATCATCGACGAGGCGCAGAACCTGACGCCGAAGCAGATGAAGACGCTCGTCACGCGGGCGGGCCCCGGCACGAAGATCGTGTGCCTCGGCAACATCGCGCAGATCGACACGCCTTACCTGACCGAAGGCAGCTCGGGCCTGACCTACGTCGTCGACCGCTTCAAGGGCTGGGGCCACAGCGGCCACGTGACGCTTGCGCGCGGCGAACGCTCGCGGCTCGCCGACTACGCGTCGGACATCCTGTAACGCGGCAGGCCGGCCCGCCGGCCAGCTGTCGACACCGCACGGCGCTCCGTTTCCGGAGCGCCGTTTTTATTTGGGGTCGAAGACGTAAGTAACGTTTCGTCACGAAACAGCCCGGTTTACGCGCGAAACTTCAAGTAAATTCTCAGGAGTGGTTGATCAAGCCCCGCCGGAGCGTCTACCATCGGGTCTGTCTGTTGTCATACGATTCGCGAGCGCCCCGCGCCCGCCCGCCTTGCCATGCTTCGAATCTCGGTTCCCGTTGCTGTCGTTTCCCTGCTTGCGGCCTGCTCCAGCGTGCCGCCGCAGTCGGCATCGCGCACCGATCCGGGCATGAGGATCACGACGCCGCGCGCGTTCCCCGCTCCCGCCAATTTCCCGAAATTCGTCGATCACAGTGTCGGCCAGGAAGAGATCTCGATCCAGGCGATGAGCCTCGTCGGCGTCCCGTATCGCTGGGGCGGCAACACGCCGGCGAGCGGCTTCGACTGCAGCGGGCTCGTGCGCTACGTGATCGGCCGTGCGGCCGACGTGAACCTGCCGCGCACGACCGCCGACATGAGCGGCCGCGGCGTGTCGATCGAACCCGACCAGGTCGCGCCGGGCGACCTGATCTTCTTCAATACGACCGGACGGCCGCATTCGCACGTCGGCATCTATGTCGGCAAGCTGCGCTTCGTCAACGCGCCGTCGACGGGCGGCACCGTGCGGCTCGACTACCTGACGAACCCTTACTGGGCCAAGCGCTTCGACGGCATTCGCCGCGTCGCGCCGCCGCGCACGGCGCCCACGCCGTTCGACGCGCCCACCTACGAGGCGAAGCGCGACGAACCGCGCAACGCGCCGGCAGCCGCACCTGCGCCGGCTCCGGCGATCATGACCGCCGCCGCGCCGCGCCAGCCCGCCTATGCGTCGCCGCAATCCGGCGCGACCCCGTCACCCGCTCCGGTCATGCCAGCCGCCCAGGTCGCGTCGACAGCGCCGGCCGATCCGTACGAACCGCCGCCGCCGCGCGTGCAGGCGGCTCCTCCGCAGCAGGCCATCGCCACTTCCACGTTTGACGGCGCCGGCACGGCCGCCGTCGCGGCAAATACGGCGCCGGCCGCCCCGACCGAGGTCGGCACGCAGATTCCGACGATGGCGCTGACGGCCGCCCAGGCGGCCGCTTTCGATGCGGAACCTCCGCCCGCCCCCGTGGCGACGTCGCCGCGCGGCGTCGCACCGGCACCCGTGCAGGTGCTGCGCGCGTCGACGCAATCCGCGCCGGTCAGCCCGCGCACCGGCACCGCGGACGATCCGATTGCCCGGTTTGCGAACGGAAGCTACTAAGTCCCTGTTTCACCCTGCCGCTCACGGCGAATTGCGACCGGACTCGACGCGCAACCGCCCCATTCCCTCGGCCCCAAAGAAAATGCGCCGCAACCTTTCGGTTTGCGGCGCATTTCGATTCCCGTTCGACGGTAGCGGCGATCAGAAGATCTGATGGCCGAGCCACCAGCCGCCGGCCGCGAACAGCGCGGCGGCGGGCAGCGTCAGCACCCACGCCCACACGATGTTGCCGGCCACGCCCCAGGG
>NZ_JPGM01000119.1:0-11086 GCF_000731655.1 Burkholderia sp. MSh2
ACGCAGGACAGTGCATCGGGCAGCGCGTCGGGCGGACGCACGGCAGGCGGCGGCACGGGCAGCGCGAACGCGTTCAAGGAACCGGTGATGCTGTTCGGCAGCCCGTCGGGGATCGGAATGTCGACGCAGCAGTCGGTGCATGTGGTTGCGAACGATCACGTGAACGTGGCGAGCGGGCAGAGCGTGCATGTTGCGGCGGGCAAATCGCTGCTGGCGAGCATCGGGCAGAAGCTGAGCCTGTTCGCGCAGAACGCGGGGATGAAGCTGTTCGCGGGCAAGGGCAAGGTGGAGATCCAGGCGCAGTCGGACAACATCGAGGTGACCGCGCAGAAGGCGGTGAAGGTGGTGTCGGCGACGGCGCTGATCGAGATCGCGGCCGATCAGGGGATTCTGCTGACGAGCGGCGGGGCATACATCCGGATCAAGGACGGCAATGTCGAGATTCACGCCCCCGGAAAGATCGACGTGAAGGGGGCGTCGCATACGTTCGCAGGGCCGGCGAGCATGGGGTATCCGTTGCCGAGCCCAAGGCCGGATCAGCCGGGGCAGTTGGAGTTGCTGCACCAGTATGCGAATGGTGAGGGTTTCAAGGGCGGCAAGTTCACAGTGCTGGACGCCAGCGGCGGCGTGTTGCGGGAGGGCGCGCTGGATGCGAAGGGACATACGATCGTGAGCGGCTTGCCGGCCGGCGCAGCGCAGGTCCAGTTCGGCGAGGATCCGCGCAATCAGTACGATCCGTCGAGCGTATTCAAGACGGCGCAATGGCCAGCGAAGCCGTTGCAGGAAGGGAATGCGGCTGCGACGGCGATGTCTCAACTGGGCGGTCTGCTGCCGCCCGGTGCACTGCCGGCCGCGACAAAGTTGGCGGACGTCGCAAGGCAGGCCGCACAAGGCGGCATCGGGAAGGCGTTGGGCGGACAGGCGATGGGGCTCGCGCAGGGGGCGCTTGCGAACGCGTTGCCGTCGGGTGCGATGGGTGCCGTGTCGGGGGCGACTCAACTGGCCGGCATCGCCGGGCAGGTTGGCCAGGGCGGCATCGGCCAGGCATTGAGTGGTCAGGCAATGAATCTTGCCAAGGGCGCGCTCGCGGGCGCGCTGCCATCGAGCGCAGGCACGGCGTTGTCGCAGGCGGCCCAGCTCGGCGCCGCGGCAAAGCAGGTCGGCGCACTTGCTCAAGCGGCGCGCAGCGCCGTGCCCGCGCTGAGCATGCTCTGACGATCCGTTCGCGCGATACGCGACCTCACATTTTCGAATCAAAGAACAGTCATGACCGCTTCTTCGACCGTCATTCTCCCGAAACCGACGGAAGTCTACGTCGCGCCGCTGCTGCAAATCGAAACCGTCGACGTGAAGGCAGGCGTCAAGGCGTGTGACCGATGGTTGCGTGCCATCAGCCACGACTTCATCACCGTCGAGCGGCTCGAAATGGTTGCCAATGCGTTGCCGGTGGTGGCGAACATCATGGCAGCCGTCGATCTCGTGCTGGATATCAAGGACATGATCGAGCATGGGCAGAGCGGCAAGCATCCCGATGTGTTCGATTATCTGAATCTCGGTCTCGACCTGATCGGGATCATTCCGATTCCACCCGGTACGGGCGAATTCCGGATGGGCATGCGTCCGGTGATGAAGCTTGTGCGGCAGAAGGTCGTCGAGAGCGGCAAGGCGCTGGGCGAGGCGACGTTGCAGGTGATGCAGACCGCACTGCTGCAGGCGCTCATCGACAGTCTGAGCGAGCAGTTCGCCGGTCGTATCCAGAGTTTCGTCGATGGCGTGAAGAAAGAGCTGAACAACCTGCTCAAGACCTGTGCCGATTACATCGAGAAATTCATGGTCGGCTTCGCGCGCCTGTTCGAGGAGGTGGCGGGGGAAAAGCAACTCAGTGTCGCGCACAACGTCCGCGCGGCGGGGCAGCATGCGGGCCAGATTGCATCGGGCTTTGCGGCGCATGATGCACGCAAGACATTTGGCGGGCTCGGTCATCTGATCGTCGACTTCGTGAAGATCGAAGCAAAGGAGCTCATCAACACCGGGACGCAGGCGGCGAAAGTGCTCGATCTCAAGTATCGCGAGCCGCTGCTGAACGTCGCGAAGGCGTTGCGCACGATGATCCCGGTGGTCAAGGAGAAAATCCTTGCGCTGGGCGGTATCGACGCCGGCAAGATCGGTTGGTTGATCAACCTTATCCAGACTGCCATCGACAAGAAGCGCGATGCGTTGCGCAAGCAGAAAGTGCATTCGACTGGCATCAAGGAACAGGGAACGACGAAAGTTCATCGTCACGAGGGTGAGGGGCAGAAGGAAACGGTCAGGCATACGGAACCGGCCCAACATCCGGGGCCGAACGACAGCAAGCTGATCTGCCCGCGACCTTCGCCGCCGGTTGCGACGAAGCGTTCGGTGGGATTCGCGCTGGGCGACGAGCGGCTCGAGCACCACGATTTCACGTTGCCCGGTGTTCTTCCCGTTGTCTGGACACGGACTTATCGATCGTTTTTCGACGCCAATGATTCGGGAGGAGAGCTTGGTGCACGCTGGATGACGGCGTACACCACGCGTATCGATGCGCATCGGGATCGATTGACCTACCACGACGCGACAGGCCGCAGCATCGACTATCCACGGCTTGTGCCTGGCGACGCCCATGTCGACAGGAGCGAGGGCGTGACGTTGTTGCGCCTCGATGACACGTGGATCACGTTGACGCGTGGGCATGAACTGCTTGAGGCCTATGAATTGCGCGGCGACGCATTTCGTCTTGCCTTCGTCAAGGACCAGTCGGGTAACCAGGTCACGCTCGACTACGACGATCGTCATCGGCTGACGCGGTTGATTACGCCGACCGCGATCGTTGCCTTTCATTACGACGAAAAAGGGCGGATCGTCGAGGCGACGCATCATGGCGCCGATGGCAAGCGTATCGATACGTTGGCACGCTATACGTACAGCACGGACGGCGATCTCGTCGTGGCGATCGACCGGAATGGAGATCGTCGCGAATACGCGTACCGCCATCATCTCATTACACGCTACACGGATCGAACCGACCGTGCGATGAACCTCGAGTGGGACGGTACGGGGCCGAAAGCGAAGTGTGTCCGCGAGCATGCGGATGACGGCAGCTTCGACACGCGACTTGCATGGCATCCGGACTTCCGAATGGTCAGCGTGACGGACGCGCTCGGCAACGTGACGAAGCATTATTACGATCTGCATGGCTACACATTCCGCATCGTCTATCCGGATGGTCGAGAGGAATGGATGTATCGGGATGCTTATCACAATCTCATACAGCATACCTATCCGGACGGTGGCGTCGAACGCATGTCCTATAACGGACAGGACAACCTTGTTCGGCACGTTCGTGTCGACGGCAGCGTGACCGAGATGGACTACGACGACAAGGACCATATGGTTCGAATCGTCGATCCTCAGGGGGCTGTGTGGTTGCGTGAATACGACGACGCGGGGCGCGTCACGGTCGAAACCGATCCGCTCGGACACAAGACGACATACAGCTACAACGCACAAGGCTTGCCGGTAGAGGTGACCGATGCCAAGGGTGGCGTCAAGGTCATGGCGTATGACGACGCGGGCCGGTTGATCTCGCACACGGACTGCTCGGGCAAGACGACGATATGGGCCTATGACGTGCAGGGCCGGTTGACCGAAAAGACGGATGCGTCAGGCGGGGTAACCGCGTATCGCTATGGCAGCAATGGACGGCCCGAAGCCATTCGCACCGCAGCCGGTACTCAACGTGTTCAATACGACGCCGAGGGACGCCTGCTTGCGATCACGGACCCGATGGAGCGTACCTCGCGTTACAGCTATGACGTTGCGGGGCGCGTCGCGGCGCGCACCGACGCGCTGGGGAACACGCTGAGTTACGGTTATGACAGGCTCGGGCGCCTGGTGAGGTTGACCGACTCGAATCATGCGACCTATCAGTGCAAGTACGATCCCGTTGGCCGGCTGCTCGAGACGGTCGGCTTCGACGGGACGGAAACGCGCTATGTCTACAGTGAAGAGACCGGCTATGTATCCGCCATCGATGTAGCCGGGAAGATCACCGTGGTCGAATTCGATCGCGGAGGCCGGCTGGCACGACGGATGTGCGATGGTAACGAAGAGCGCTTCGCCTACGATGCGCTCGGTCGACTCGTCGACGCGCAAAATGCCTGCAGTCGCATTCAGCATTTCTTCGATCCCGCGGGAAACCTGGTGCGGGAGCATCACGCTTACGATCTTTTCGGCGAACAGCGCAGTTACGTCTGGCATCACACGTACGACGAACTGGGTACGCGTATCGGTACGGTGCGGCCGGATGGGCACAGGATCGACTGGCTCACGTATGGATCAGGGCATGTCCACGGGATGTTGCTCGACAACGAAGAGCGTGTGAACTTTGAACGCGATGATTTGTATCGCGAAGTTCAACGAACCTACGCGAGCAAGCTCGAACAGCGGACCGAATATGACCCGGCCGGCCGCTTGCTGAACTGGACGCTCCGCCGCGAGAAGGCCCCTGCGCCATTGATGGCCCGGCATTATCGCTACGACGCCGCGAGCCAGATCACCCATATCGAGGACAGCCGGCAAGGGTTGTTCGACTATCGCTACGATCCGGTCGGGCGGTTGATCGAAGCGACCGGGCACGGCAGTGCCGAGCGTTTTGCCTTCGACCCTGCCGGCAACCTTGTCGATGCCGGCAGCCCGGAACATGCGCGTACGTCAGCGCCGCCGAGCCCGGTTCGATCGGTCAGTACGCTGCCGCCTGCCGTGCCCAAAGTGCTTGGCAACCTGCTCAGGGAATATGCCGGTTCGCGTTTCAGTTACGACCCGCAGGGGAACGTCACCGAGAAACGTACGCCGGAAAGTGTGCAACGTTTTGAGTGGGACGCGTTCAATCGGCTGGTTCGTGCACGAATCGAATCGCCGGCTCGCCAAACGGATGCGCGGTATTTCTACGATGCGGCGGGGAGACGAATCGCGAAGGAGGTCGATGGGGTCGCGACGATATTCGGCTGGGACGGCAACCGGCTCGCTTATGAGAGCGATCACGAGCGCAGTACGCACTATGTGTACGAAGCGAATTCCTTCGTTCCGCTCGCACAATACGTCAGCGTACCCGTCGGCGGGATCCCGACTCCCTCGCGTGATGGTTCGGCACGTTATACCTCCGAAGACGATCCATTGCAGCGGATTCCGGTCTCGGAGGCGGACGCTCACCTGTATTACTACCACTGCGATCAAGTCGGCACGCCATTGATGCTGACCGACGAACTCGGTGAGGTTGTGTGGGAAGCGACTTACAAGGTGTGGGGTGAAGCGAAGGAAATTGTCTCACGCGTCTCGCGCGCATCCGGGCAAGCGGTGCGGAACGCGATTCGTTTTCAGGGGCAGCAACTGGACGACGAGACCGGGCTTGCCTATAACCGTCACCGCTACTACGACGCCGCGACGGCACGCTATGTCAGTGCCGATCCCATTGGCTTGTTGGGGGGCGTCAATCAATATCGCTATGTGTTGGCGCCGACCGGGTGGGTCGATCCGCTGGGGCTGAGCGAAGATCCTTGTTGCAACTGCGGCGGCAAGGCGATTATCCGGCACTACGACACCAATTCGGCGACCGGGCATTACACCGTAGAGGTGGAGAGCGGCTACATGTCGGTTCACACGCATCAGGTAATAGACAAGGACGCCGGAACCACCACGATCGTGAACGAGAGGCGCGAACGCTATATGACCGGTGACCCGATTCTGCATACCGCCGAGGTCCCGTTGCCTGACGCAAAGGCAGCCCTGGCCTATCAGCAGTCTCAGATTGGAAAGACGCTCGAAGCCTATGACGAGCGTACGAACAGTTGTGTCGACCACGTCGCGAATGTGCTTCGAGCCGGGGGAGCGGATGTTGCGCAGGGGCCCTTGGGTCAGATGAGATATCTCGGGAAGCTGGGTTTCAAGGCAAAGGTAAAGAAGGAATGAGATATCCGGGCGACCGGATTGGAAATCAAAGGTGAAATGATGCCGCTGGTGAATTGTTCATATCACGGACGTGTCGGAGGCGAGCTCGTGACTCGTGCCGTGTCCGATCTCGTCAACGATCGTGGCAACTGGAAGGGCGGCCGCAGGGTCGTGCCGTTAACGCTGGTGCGCGACGAGATCGAGTTTCCGGGCTACATGCTCGAATCCGAAGAGACGAAACTGCTTGAATTGGGCGGGACGCATGCAGGAGGAGGCGTCTATCGGTTCGACGATGACGAGTCGATGGAAACAGCTATCGGATTGTTGACGGCAACGTGTGTTGAATGCCTGAGGGAATTGATGGCCGGGCAGGAAGAAGGGTAAAGCGCCGCGTCTTCGGGGAGAGGGATGACCCAATTGAATTTCGGCAGAATCGATCGCTGTTCCGTCCGGCTCAATACCGCGACGCTGCTCGGCCTGAAGGCGGCCTATGAAGACTTCGCGAAGACTGGGCAGGATCTGCGCAACTTCGAGATCTGGATCGAAGACGAAAGTGAAGGCATGGCGGATCCGACGCCCGAGGATCACGTCATCAACGTGACGTTCGTGGCGAAGATGCCTCCCGGCATGCGCGGGCTCGGCAATGCAAGTCCGCTCGGGACGTCGATGAAATACGTCATCTCCCCGGAGACCGGCGAGCTTCTCAAGGTTTATCTGACCAAGTGACCTTGGCGGCGGTGAAGGTGGTCAGCCCCTTCGTATGTGGATAACCGCGGCGCAAACGACGCGAAACGCTGTGTGTGCAATAAGTGAGCATGCACCCGGATCGCAAGCCGGGTGCGGATCCCGGTGAATTCGGACCGTGGCAAGCCGAACCGAATGCGCGAGTACACGATTGGTCGGAGGGCAGCCTGCTCTACGATGTGGGGCCGTGTGGAATGAGCATCGCGTTTCGTGCGCTCGTCGGCGGTCCGCATGTGGACAACCCGCACACTCAACCAGTCGAACTCCTGTGCATCGAGCAGGTGAGCGCTTTGCATTGGCCCACGCGAATCAGCTTGAAGACCTTGTCTGGCACGGCCTCGCTGGAATCGAGCAGATGATGCGGATAGCTTTCGCGCGATCCGTCGTGATTGAATGCCTTGTGGATATCGAGAAGCTAAAGCACTCGAAGACCTGTGCGCTCAGCGGGTGAGGGTAATCGAATTCGGTGCAGGTGTTCGCGTTATCTCGCGGGTTGTGGATATCGCGCTCCAAAACAACCTCAAACGCTGTGCAAACGGAAAGTAAGCGAGTCGACCGATGGCTGCGCGCGGCGATCGTCACGATCGATGTGGATATCCCGTTCCGCAGCGACTCGAAACCCTGTGACTCCAAAAGGTGAGGGTGCCGGAGGCGCTTCGGTGTGGACAACCGACCAGGAAAGCCAGTCGAAACACTGTGCAGGCGAGTGGTGAGCGCAAGCGCGCCGAGCCAGCAAAGCCGCATCATTCCGGGCGCCGACGGCCACCACCGACCGCCGACAGCGCGCGCATCGTACCACTCAAGTCTGCTGATCGAGCGCCTGCGCGACCGCTTTCTCCGCGAGGCTCCCGGCCGGCCCGACCACCGCATAGTTCAGCCCGTTCACCGACCCGTACCGCGCGAGCAACGCGCCATCCACGCGTTGCCCGGCCGGCAGCAGCCGATGTTTCGATTCCGCCGGCCGGAGATAGAAGCTCAGCGTCCGCCCGGCTTCGTCCTCAAAGAGCACCATCGCAGCAGTCGCCCCGCTGTCCGTCGTGAACAAGCGTCCGCCGACCGGCCTGAACCCCGCCGCGCTCAGATCCGGCAACCTAGCCGACGCGCCCACACGTCTGGTGAGCCACCCCTGCAAATCCCCCGCACCCGTCGGCCGGTAATCGACCTTGGCCGTCTGATCGACCACCATCATCCGGTAAGCCTCGACCGCATCGCTCATCGGTGCAATGGGCGGTGCCGCGTTCCATCCACGCGCCTGCCATCCGCCGAACGTCCCCAGCCCGACGCAGAACACGAACGAAGCCGCGATCGCGAACCGCATCCGTGTGCGCTCCGCCCGCCGGCCGCGAATGGCCGCCGGATCGAGCGCGGGGTTATCCGCCGGCATCCGCACGCTTTCCAGCGCGGCCCGCAACCGCTGCGCATCCTGCTGCCATTGCTTCACCTGTTCCGCGCGCTCCGGATGCAGCGCGAGATAGCGCTCGACCGCGGCGCGCGCATCGTCGTCGAGCTGGCCGTCGACGTAGGCCTGAAGGTCGTGTTCGTTCGGAGGGGTGTTCATTTTTTCATCAATCGCAAAGAAGGAGCAGGAAGCTCGCCGTCGCTGAGCTGGCGCAGCGCCTGGCGCGCGCGGGAGAGCCGCGACATCACGGTGCCGATCGGCACGTCGAGCAGGTCGGCGACTTCCTGATAGGTGAAGCCCTCGACCGCGACGAGCAGCAGCAGGCTGCGCTGCTCGTCGGAGAGCCGGCCGAATGCTTCGAGCGTCGCGCGCGCCGCGAATTCGCGTTCGGCTGACGGCCAATGCGCTTCGTCGTCGTCGCGGATGCGGCCGAGCAGCCACGCGTAGCGCTTCGCGCTGCGTTTGCCGTCGAGAAACTGCCGGTACAGGATCGTGAAGAGCCAGCTGCGCAGCGACGCGTCGTCGCGGCGGCTCGTCCAGCGCGACAGCGCGCGCTCGAGCGTCGACTGGACGAGATCGTCGGCCGCGTGGACGTCGCGCGCGAGCCAGAGCGCGAAGCGTCGCAGCCTGGGGATGAGTTCGCGCAGTGCGTCGTCGTCGAGGGCGGTGGAGGGCATGGCCGGGCCGGTTGCCGAATGGGTCGAGATGCCGCGTAAGACGTCGGGCGGCGCCACTTATTCCACCAGCATAGGAAAAAAATTTTCGTGGAATAAAGCGGCGCGGGTGGCGTCCTACGCGGGTTCGACAATGACCTGACGGTCGGGAGCACATTCATGGAGCGATCTTCTTCCTCTTCTTCACCGCAGCGCGAGCCTGGGCGCGGGTGGTGGCGCTGGGCCGCGATCGGCGGCGCGGTGGCCGGCGTGGCCGTGGCGTTCGGGTATGTCGGCGGGTGGTTCGCGCCGGCGCGTCTGACCCCGCACCGGATCGTCGATGCGTTGCAGACGGCCGGCGGCGGCATACACCCGGGCTTCCGGCGCAATCACGCGAAGGGCGTGTGCGTGACCGGTTACTTCGAAGGCAACGGCGCCGCGAGCGCGTATTCGGTCGCGCCGTTCTTCAAGGCGGTGCGCACGCCGGTGGTCGGGCGCTTCGCGCTGCCGGGCGGGAATCCGTACGCGCCCGACAGCAGCGTGCCGATCCGCAGCCTCGCGCTGAGGCTTACCGCGCCGGACGGCGAGCAATGGCGAACCGGGATGAACGCGATGCCCGTGTTTCCGGTCGCGACGCCGCAGGCGTTCTACGCGCAATTGCTGGCGACCCGGCCCGATCCGAAGACGGGCAAGCCGGACCCGTTGAAGGTGAAGGCGTTTTTCGGCGCGCACCCGGAGACGGCCGCGTTCCGCGAATGGGTGAAAGGTGCGAAGCCGAGTGCGAGCTACGTCACCGAAAGCTATTACGGATTGAACGCGTTCTACTTCGTCGATGCGGCCGGCAAGCGCCAGGCTGTGCGGTGGCGGGTCGTGCCGGAGCAGACGGCCGGCGCCGGCGATGTCGCGACGGCGGCAGACCCGAACGTGCTGCAGCAGGACGTGACGCAGCGCATCGCTGCCGGTGCGCAGAAGTGGAAGCTGCTGGTCACCCTGGCGGAGCCCGGCGATCCGGTGGACGACGCGACGAAGGTCTGGCCCGCGCAGCGCACGACGATCGACGCGGGCACGCTCGTGTTCGACCGCGTGGAGGCGCAGGACAGCGGGCCGTGCCGCGATGTGAATTACGACCCGACGGTGCTGCCGCAGGGGATTCAGGTGTCCGGGGATCCGTTGCTGGCGGCGCGGTCGGCTGCCTATGCGGATTCGTATCTGCGCAGGACGAGTGAAGAGGCCGGTGTGGCAGGCGTGGCCAGGTTGAGTGCGGAGGGACGGTGATGAAGGCTTCTACGACGTTTGGTTTGCCGGCGCGGGTGCTGCACTGGGTGATGGCCGCGATGATCGTCGCGATGCTGTTCATCGGGGTGGGGATGGTGGCGTCCGTTTCGGAGCGGCATGCGGTTCTGGTCGCGATTCACAAGCCGCTGGGCATTGCCGTGCTGGTGCTCGTGTGTGTGCGGATCGTGGTGCGGGTGCTGTCGAAGCCGCCGGCGCTGCCCGAGGATCTGCCGTGGTGGCAGAAGGTTGCCGCGCACGGGTCGCATCTCGTGCTGTATGCGCTGATGGTGGCGATGCCGCTGATCGGGTGGGCGATGCTGTCGGCGGGCGGGTATCCGGTGACGTTGGGCGGCGGCGTGCAGCTGCCGGCGCTGGTGTCGGCCGATCCGGTGACGTTCGCCTGGCTCAGGGTCGCGCACCGCGTGCTGGCGTATTTGTTCTTCGCGACATTCCTCGCGCACTTTGCGGCGGCGCTGTATCACGGGTTGATTCGACGGGACGGGGTGGTGAGGTCGATGGCGGGGCGGTGAGCGACGGAGGGTTGCGTTCGATACGGCGGGGCTGCTTTCGGGCGACCGAGGCTGCTCCTGCCGTGCCGCTTATATATGAGCACTGGGTAGGCTCAGCGGTCCCCGGCACTGCATGTCAAAAATATTTCACAAAGGGGGTTGCGTAGTTGGGGGCAGGTGCCTACAATCACGCCTCTTTCGCGCTAACGGAAACGCAGCGCGGGAGAAAAAAAGGAAGCGGTGCTGTTGAAGTCGGTTTTATCGATTCCAGTGCACACGAAATTAAACCGCAGTCGTCGCAACGAAGTAGTTAAAAAAGTTGTTGACGAGTTTTAAAAAACGGTTGATAATCTCGCTTCTCTGCTGCTGAAAACGCAGCGCTGCTGAGAAACACGAAGTTCCTCGCAGAATGCTCTTTAAAAATTAACAGCCGATAAGTGTGGGCGCTTGATGGAAGCGAGCTGATCCTCGGATCAGATAGCAAAAGTATCAAGAGTCTCACACTAAAGTAAGTCAGGTTTATGAAGCAATTCATATTC
>NZ_JPGM01000120.1:0-2651 GCF_000731655.1 Burkholderia sp. MSh2
TCGAGGATCGCGGCGCGGTCGGTTATGCACGGCTCGCGGATGCGTCCAACGACTTCATCAAGCGCGCGCAGCAGGCGCCTGAACTCGGCCCGTTGTTCACGAGCTACCAGATCAACGTGCCGCAGCTCAACGTCGATCTCGACCGCGTGAAGGCGAAGCAGCTCGGCGTACCCGTCACCGACGTGTTCAACACGATGCAGGTGTATCTCGGCTCGCTGTACGTGAACGACTTCAACCGCTTCGGGCGCGTGTACCAGGTGCGCGTGCAGGCCGATGCACCGTTCCGCCAGCGCGCGGACGACATCCTGCAGTTGAAGACGCGCAACGACAAGGGCGAGATGGTGCCGCTGTCGTCGCTCGTCACGGTGACGCCGACGTTCGGCCCGGAAATGGTCGTGCGCTACAACGGCTACACGGCGGCCGACATCAACGGCGGCCCGGCGCCGGGCTTCTCGTCGGGCCAGGCGCAGGCCGCGATCGAGCGCATCGCGCATGAAACGCTGCCGCGCGGCGTGCGGTTCGAGTGGACCGACCTCACGTATCAGCAGATCCTTGCAGGCGATTCGGCGATGTATGTGTTCCCGATCAGCGTGCTGCTCGTGTTCCTCGTGCTCGCCGCGCTGTACGAAAGCCTGACGCTGCCGCTCGCGGTGATCCTGATCGTGCCGATGAGCATCCTGTCGGCGCTCACTGGCGTGTGGCTCACGCAGGGCGACAACAACATCTTCACGCAGATCGGCCTGATGGTGCTGGTGGGGCTGTCCGCGAAGAACGCGATCCTGATCGTCGAATTCGCGCGCGAACTCGAACACGACGGCAGGACGCCGCTCGAGGCCGCGATCGAGGCGAGCCGGCTGCGGCTGCGCCCGATCCTGATGACGTCGATCGCCTTCATCATGGGTGTCGTGCCGCTCGTCACGTCGACCGGTGCGGGTTCGGAGATGCGTCATGCGATGGGGGTCGCGGTGTTCTTCGGGATGCTCGGCGTGACGCTGTTCGGGTTGATGCTGACGCCGGTGTTCTACGTCGTGTTGCGTACGCTGGCGGGCGGCAAGATCCATGTCGCCGGCAAGGACTCGGCCGGCTATGGCGTGCCGGCTCAGGGCGTACCGGCTTCGGATGCTTGAGGATAACAAGATGGACAACATGCACAACACGAACGGCCTGATGCGCTTCGCGAAGGTGGCGGCCGCGAGCACCCTGCTCGCGACGCTGCTTGCCGCGTGCGCGGTGGGCCCCGACTACAAGCGCCCGGACGCGGCCACGCCCGCCGCGTTCAAGGAAGCGCCGACGCTCGCCGCGGGCGAGCAGGCCGGCACGTGGAAGACGGCCGAGCCGGCGGACGGCGCGCATCGCGGCGAGTGGTGGAAGGTGTTCGGCGACCCGGTGCTCGATGCGCTCGAGGCGCAGGCGCTCGCCGCGAACCAGAACCTGAAGGCCGCGGCCGCTCGCGTCGAGGAAGCGCGTGCGGCGACGCGTACCGCGCGTTCGCAGTGGTTCCCGCAGATCGGCGCCGGCTTCGGGCCGACGCGCGAAGGGCTGTCGTCGGCGTCGCAGTTCCAGCCGCAGGGCACGGGCCCGACCAACGCGACGCTGTGGCGCGCGCAGGGCACCGCCTCGTACGAGGCCGACCTGTTCGGCCGCGTCGGCCGCAACGTCGAGGCGTCGCGCGCCGACCAGGCGCAGAGCGAGGCGCTGTTCCGTTCGGTGCAGCTCTCGCTGCAGGCGGACGTCGCGCAGAACTACTTCGAACTGCGGCAGCTCGATTCGGACCAGGACCTGTACCGCCGCACGGTGGAGTTGCGCGAGCAGGCGCTGAAGCTCGTGCAGCGCCGCTTCAACGAGGGCGACATCAGCGAGCTCGACGTGTCGCGCGCGAAGAACGAACTGGCGAGCGCGCAGGCCGATGCGGTTGGCGTCGCGCGCCGGCGCGCGGCGTCCGAGCATGCGCTCGCGATCCTGCTCGGCAAGGCGCCGGCGGATTTCGCGTTCAAGGAAGCGCCGATCGTGCCGGTGGCGGTGAAGATTCCGCCGGGCCTGCCGTCGGCGCTGCTCGAACGCCGGCCGGACGTGTCGGCGGCCGAGCGCGCGATGGCGGCCGCGAACGCGCGGATCGGCCTCGCGAAGTCGGCGTACTTCCCGAAGCTCGATATCACGGGTGCGTTCGGGTATGAAGCGTCGACGCTCGGCAACCTGTTCCTGTGGTCGAGCCGCACGTTCCTGCTCGGGCCGTTCGCCGGCACCGCGCTGACGCTGCCGCTGTTCGACGGCGGGCGCCGTGCGGCCGGCGTGCAGCAGGCGCGCGCGCAGTACGACGAGCAGGTCGCGAACTACCGGCAGCAGGTGCTCGTCGCATTCCGCGAGGTCGAGGACAACCTCGCCGACCTGCGCCTGCTCGACGACCAGATCCGCGCGCAGGACGCGGCCGTCAACGCGTCGCGCCGTGCGGCGACCTTGTCGCGCACGCAGTACCAGGAAGGCGAGGTCGCGTATCTCGACGTGATCGACAGCGAGCGCTCGGTGCTGCAGTCGCAGTTGCAGGCGAACCAGTTGACCGGCGCGCAGGCCGTGTCGACCGTCAACCTGATCCGCGCGCTCGGCGGCGGGTGGGGCGCGGCGCCGACGGCGGTTGGCGATACGGCGTCCGGCAA
>NZ_JPGM01000121.1:0-9436 GCF_000731655.1 Burkholderia sp. MSh2
CCTTGTCGCGCACGCAGTACCAGGAAGGCGAGGTCGCGTATCTCGACGTGATCGACAGCGAGCGCTCGGTGCTGCAGTCGCAGTTGCAGGCGAACCAGTTGACCGGCGCGCAGGCCGTGTCGACCGTCAACCTGATCCGCGCGCTCGGCGGCGGGTGGGGCGCGGCGCCGACGGCGGTTGGCGATACGGCGTCCGGCAAGGCGGAGGTCGCCGCGCGTTGATGCCGTGGCCCGCGAAGGGCCGTTCAGGCAGATGGCCGATATGGCCGATCGATGAAGAACCCCGATCCGCGGCAACGCGGATCGGGGTTTTTTATTGGTCGCTCGCTATGACTGCTCTTCAGGCGTCACGTCCGTGCGTTCGGCGATCACCACCGCGTAGCGTCCGACCGCATCAGCAATGCGCTGTGCCAGTTCGGGATCGCGCACCGCCCGCGCGAGCGTGACGCCGCCCGACAGCAGCGCGAGGAACGCGATCGCGCGGTCGTCGTCGGGTGTGTCGCCCAGACCGGACGCGACTTCGTCGACGATTTGCTGCAACGCCTGTTCGTACGCGTCGCGCGTGTCGTCGTCGGCGCGCATCACTTCGGGCGACAGGCTCGGCAGCGCACAGCTTTCGCCGAGTGCGCAGGTGCGTCGCGGCCCGAGGTAGAACGACACGAACGGGCGGCGCCAGCGCGCGCCATGCTCGGCCTTGAACGTCGCGACGCCTTGCCGGAGCTGCTCGAGACCGTCGAGCACGACGTTGCGGAACGCCTCGCCTTTCGATTTGAAATGCCCGTAGAACGCGCCGTTGGTGACGCCCGCCGCCTTCGTCAGCGGGCCGATGCCGGAGCCGCCATAGCCCTCCTGGCGGAACAGGCGGCTCGCGGCCTCGAGGATGCGCGTGCGGGTTTCGTGCTTGTGCTCGACGGAATAACGCATGACAGGCTCGCTTCAGAGCGATCGCTCTTTATCGCTTGCATAGAGAGCGATCAGCGTCTAATGTATAGAGAGTGACTGATATTTATATCACGTCACGATTCCGATGACCTGACCAGGAGAACGTGCGATGCCGATTACGCTGACAGTATCCGAAGGGGTTTTCACGCCGGACGACGAGGGGCCGGTGTTTGCCGAGTTGACCGATGCGCTGCTGGATGTCGAAGGATTGACCGGGAACGGGTTCCTGGCGCCGAACGTGGTGGGCACGCTCAACGTGCTGCCGCGGCACCGGACCTTCGTGCATGGCCGGGCGGAGCCCGCCGCGTTCGTCGAGCTGAAGCTGCCGGCGGTGGCGCTCGCCGCGCCCGACAAGCAGCGGCAATTCGTCGAACGGGCGACCGAGATCGTGCTGCATCGAGCGGGCGGGCGGCTGACGCCCGCGCAAGTGTGGGTGAACGTCGTGCATGCGGTCGATGGCGGCTGGGGCATTGCCGGGCGGCGGTACGACAACGCGTCGCTGGTCGATTCGATCCAGCTTGCGGCGGCGGCCTCGCATTAACTGCAACTAACGGTCAAGTCGTCGGGCGTTGACCGGCGGTGCGGCGGCGATCGCCGCCGCACCGGTTACTTGTCGTTGCCTGCAAGCCGCTGCTGGCGGCGTGGGCCCTGGTTCGCCGGCTGCGTGACGGCGTCCCGGGTACCGCTGACAGGCAGTCCGTCGCCTGTATCGATGCTGACTCCGTGCGACACGTCGCGTCAGGCTCCCGCCGGCGTTCTCGCCACCCGCCGAAACGACCTCGGCGCGGCCTTTCATCCGTTGCGGTTACCCGGGCTACTCGGGTTAGTCGTGCTACTCGGGTTACTCGGTACGCAATTTCTCGACAGTCCGCAATAAGCCGATATCTCGTCGCGGCGCCGGTCACTACCATCCATCGCTATCGATTCCGCCCGATTGGCAGGCGGCCTGACGGAGCCACATCGCGTGGCGCGAGCGCTGATGGAACGAAGCACGAGCATCGAGGCAGGGCGCCTGCTGCGGCGAAGCCGGGCGCCGGCATGGATCGCGATTGCCGCGACGCTGCTGCTTGCTTACGGCGTCGCGAGGCATCTGTCGCGGGCAGCGCCGGCGCCGCCGGCGCCGCAGCATTTCTCCGTCGACGTGGATCGCGCCAGGGCGCCGTGGGAGCGTCCCGTGATCGCGATGCGCGAAGGCGTGCCGGTGCACATCGACGTGCGTGCCAGCGAAGCCGGCGTGCTGATGGCGCATGAAATACCGGGCGCGTTCGCGGCCTGCGCGTCCGGGAGTGCGCAGTCGCTGGACATCTTGCCGGTCGGCATCACCGGGCGTTTCTCGCTGCATTTCCACAGCCGCACAGGCGACACGATCGAGGTCGCCGTGATCGAAATCTATCCGGGGCCGTGACCGCAACGCAATTTCATCACGACAAACAAGACGGAAGGAGACAACGATGCAATTTCCGATTCGCGCAGCGATCGCGCTGTCGCTCACCAGTTTCGTGCTGGCCGGCTGCGGCGGAGACGCCGACGACACGCCGGCCGCCTCGACCAGCGTATCCGTGGCCGACTATGTCGTGCCGCGCGTACCGAGCTGCAGTCAGGGCGACACGCCCGAGACCGCGTTGCAAGGGCAGGTGCCGGCCGCGCTCAGGCAGGCCGGATTCGGCGGCTTCAACTGCAACCTGAAGCGCGTCAGCCAGATCCAGGGCGAAGGCGCGTCGTGGTCGGCCGCCACCTATACGGACAAGAAAGGCCAGACCTGCTTCTATCACGCGACGATGGGCGCCAGCGCGCTGTTCAACAATCCCGCCGCACCGCCGCGCGTGAACCCCGGCGTACCGGTGATCGATATCACCAACCCGGCGCAGCCGGTGCGCGTGAGTTCGCTGACGTCGACGTCGATGATCGATCCGTGGGAGTCGCTGCGCGTGAACGTCGCACGCGGGATTCTGGCCGCCGACAACGGGCTCGGCGGCGGCGGCGGTCCCGAGATCGACCTGTACGACATTGCTTCGGATTGCACACGGCCGCAACTGCTGGCCAGCGTGCCCGTCGGCACCGGCGCGGACGGCGGTATCGTGCCGGCCACCAAGCCGCTGGGCCACGAAGGGGGATTCTCGCCGGACGGGCTGACGTACTACGTCGGCGGCGCCTTCACGAAAGCCTATTACGCGATCGACCTGACCGTGCCGACCCGGCCGAAGATGATCTCCTCGATCAGCGTGGCGGATCTGGGCATGGGCAACATTTCGCACGGGCTGTCGGTGAGCCAGGACGGAACCCGCGCGTACTTCGTCGCGTCGGGCAACGGCGGCACGGCCATCGGCATGGGCGCGCCGCCGCTGAACGACGCGAACGCGACCGGCGACAACGGCTTTTTCGTCGTCGATACCAGCGAAGTGCAGAGCCGGCGTCCCGATGCGCAGATGCACCGGATCGCGACGGTGCCGGTGCGGGACGGCAGCATTGCACAACACACGATCTCGTTCGCCGTCGCGGGGAAACCGTATCTGATCGAAGTCGACGAAGGCGGGGCCGGCGGTCTGCAGGACCCGGGCGCGACGGCAGTCAAGGCCGCGTGCAATGCCGGCGTGGCGCCGTTCCCGATGGGGCACATCTACGACATGTCGAGTGAAGCCGCGCCGCGGCTGGTGTCGGAGCTGCGGCTCGAAACGCATGCGATCGCGAACTGCGGCAAGGTCATTCCCGATATCGCGGGCCTCTCCACGTTCACGTACGGCGCGCACTACTGCAGCGTCGACAACCGGCAAAACGCGACCGCGCTGGCGTGCAGCTACTTCAACTCCGGCGTTCGCGTGTTCGATATTCGCGACCCGTCGAAGCCGAAGGAGATCGCCTACTACAACCCGGCTTCCGCGAAGTCGCCGGGTGCGGGCTCGGCGCATCTCATGTTCGGGCAATACCGGGCAGGCGGGCCGGACTGGTGCGCATCGCGCCTCGATTTCGACTTCGACCGGCATCTGCTGACCACCGCTTGCCAGGACAACGGCATGCTCGTCCTGTCATTCGAGAACGGCAGCTGGCCGTTCCCGGAAAGCACGAAGGCGACGGAGATCGGCAATTGATGCGCGTGAGCCGTTGCCTGCTGGTCTGCGCGGCGGCGCTCGCGATGCCGCTGACCTGCGCGGGTTTCGAGGCCGATGTGCACTTCGGCCTCACGCTGTGGCTCGCGCGGCAGGCCGGCTTCGCGCCGCGCGACGCCGAGGCCGTGGCGCTCGCCGACCAGCGCATCGATGCGGGGTCGATCGAGTACATGACGTCGCCGCTGCAGTACGCGTGCCTGTCGCGCTTCGTTCCGGATGCCGACGATGCCCAGGCGCGTCATTATCCGGGCACGCGCAAGGTGCCGGCCGATGCGCAGGACAGAACCGTCGTGCCCGGCGGGCCGGCCGCGCTCGCGCCGGTCGACGCGGCGCTCGGCAAGGCCGGCGGCGGCAGGGCCGCATTCATGCTCGGCGAATTCGGGCGTGCGCTGCATGCGTGGCAGGATTCGTGGGCGCATCGCGGCACGCCGTCGGTTCCGGACTGGAGTCGTGCCGGGATCGCGTGCGATGCCGGTCTGGCGATGGCGGCGCCGCTCGATCAAGGTGCACCGTCGAGCCATGCGGCGGAGCTGACCTGGCGTCGGCCCGCCGATGTGGAAGCGATGGCGAAGGCGACCTACCTGCAGATGATCAGGTATCCGAAGATCGATGGCGCGAGCCGGCAGGCGGCTTCCTGGGATCAGGTGCGGCAACGGCTTGCCGGTTTTGCCGATGCGCGAACGAAACGGGCCAAGTCGGACTGGTTCGTCGCGAACGGCATCGCGGATACGTCGTTTCTCGACGGCATCAGCCTGCCTGACGGACCCGGGTGGAAAGCCGTCCGGTGGCATGGGCGGCGCGCCCTGCCAACGCCGCTGCCGCCGGCGATGCAGGCCGGCGCCGATCCCGATCTCGTCGATTTCTACACGCGCCTCTTCAGCGACTGGGTCACGACATCGCCGGTCGACCGGCGCTGGCTGCCCGCGCTTTCGGCGGGGCGCGGGCACAAGCCCGACGACGCGCTGGTCAACGCGCTCGTCGGGTGGCGGCTGAGGGATCACGGTGCGTATCTGGCCGCTGAAGGATCGACGCATTCGACCGGACGTTCGTCCGCATCGGCACGCAACCGCGCGTCGTTCGAAGTGTTCAGGTCGTTGAACGACGCCGTGCTGCCATTGATCGTGGAGGGCGACAAGCCGTCTCCCGTCCTGCCGTTCCTTGTGTTTCCGCTACCGCGTTCGGGCGATGGCAGTCCGCGCGCCGTTGCGCTCATCAAGTTGCTCGACTCGCCGTACGACACCCTGGGTGTCGTGTCGGAGAAGCGCAATGGCGAGGGCTGGAAAGTGACGGGATGGATCTCGTCTGCTGACTACTGAGCGGGAAGACGTTGACATGCCTGACCATATTGCGCATGAATCGGTGCCCGCGCGGCGCGGCCTCGTCGCCCGCCCGTCGCGCCCGCGGGGATGGCTGGCCGGTTGGCCCGCATGGCTCGTCGCGTGCATGCCGGGCGTGGCGGGCGCCCACGCATGGAATATTCCGTACTACCTGCCGGTGCCTTTGTGGCTGTACGCGTATGCCGCGACGGGCACGCTGATGGTGTCCTTCATGATCCTGGCGTTTGCGCCGGGCGCGCGCGTTCCCGATCCGGGAGGGCGATCGGCAACACGCACGAAAGCGCTGCGAATCCCGGCTTCGATCGTGAACGCCGCGCAAATCGCGAGTGCGGCGTTCGTCGTGCTGCTGATCGTCGCCGGTATCGCGGGAACCGCGAACCCGTTCCTGAACCTGGCGATGTCGGGCTTCTGGATCTGGTTCTATCTGGGCTCGCTCTATGTCAGCGCGATACTGGGCAACGTCCACGCCTTCACCAATCCGCTCGCGCTGCTGTTGCGAATCGCCGCGCGTTGTTTCCCCGTCATGGAGCATGGGCGCTATCGCTATCCGCCACGCCTGGCCTCCTGGCCCGCGCTGGGCGGTTACATCGCGCTCATCGCGCTGGAACTGTTCGGGACGGGGCGGCCGCGAGACGTCAGCCTGTTCATCGTCGCGTATGTCGCGTACGCGCTGATTGGCGCCGGTTGCTTCGGGCGCGAGCGATGGCTCGCGCACGGCGATATGTTCGGCCTGCTGTGCCGGTTATGTGCGAAGCTGTCGCCGCTGACATGGCGCCGGGGCGCGAGCGGTCACGTGATCGTCGAACCGAGGAACCCGATCGCGGACATGTCGCGCGATGCGCCGGCGGATACGAGCATCGTCGCCTTTCTGTCGTTCATGCTGTCGTCGACGGCCTACGACGGCTTGCGCGATACCGCTACATGGAACACGTTCTTCTGGCGCGGCATCTATCCGCACATCGTCGGCCTGCTTCCGTCGCTCGGGAGAAACTATGCGTTTTCAGCGGAGATTCTGCTGGCGTGGCAATGGTTCGCGTTCGCGCTCATCGGTGTGGCGTACTACCTGCTGTTCCGCGGCTGCTGCGCACTGGGCGCGCGCAGCATGCGGTCAACGTCGGGCGGGGCGTCTTTCTCGCGGCGGTTCTGCCTGATCCTGCTGCCGATCGCGTTCTTCTATAACGTCTGCCATTACTTCACGCTGTTCTGGGATCAGGGCCGGCAGATCGTGCGGCTCGTGTCCGATCCGCTCGGGCTCGGCTGGAACCTGCTGCCGGTGGCGGCGCCGGACGATCAGGTGTCGGCGGCGCAGGCGCTCATCAATGTCGGATACATCTGGCATGCGCAGGTGCTGCTGATTCTCGCCGGGCACATCCTGAGCGTGATGCTCACGCATGCGATCGTCATCCGGAGCGGGCGGGCGGCTGGCAGGGCGATCGTCGGCCAGTTGCCGCTGCTCGTGCTGACGATCGCATTGACGATCAGCGGCCTGTGGATTTTGTCGCTTCCTCTGGCATGACGATCGCGGCACGCGGCTTGAGTTCCGACGGCGACACGCCCCACCGCTTGCGGAACGTCGCCGAGAAGTGACTGGCCGACGAGAAGCCGCAGTCGAGCGCGGCTTCCGTGATGTCGCATTGTCCGCGCTCGATCAGGCGGCGTGCGGCCTGCAGGCGGCTCTCGATGATGTACTGGTGCGGCGTCAGCCCGTTGGCCTTCCTGAAACTCCGGATGAACGAATAGAGATCGCCCGGGTAGCCGACGGCATCGGCCACCAGCATCAGCGTCAGCGGGCCCTGGAAATTGTCCCGGATGTACTCGCAGGCCTTGCGCATCATGCCGGCATGCGCATATTGCTTCGCCTGCGGCCGCGCTTCCAGGTGCAGCATGCGGTGCAACGCGGCGGACCCGAGCGCTTCCGCATAGGTCGGACCCTGCGGCATGCCCGCGACGGCGTCTTCATGAAGGCTGCGGACGATCTGCGTGAGCAGGTCGTCGATCACGTCCATCCGGAGCGCCGCCGATGCAAACCAGACGTCGGTTTGCAGGCCCGTTCGCGACAGCCATGACGGGTCGAAGTGCACGGTGATCCACTCGATTTCGTCGGACCATCGGCCGGAAAACGAAAAGCCGGGCGGGACATAGGCGAGTGGCCCACGGACGCGGGTCGGCGCCCACCGGCCGCCGTTCGTTCGCAACTCGAGCGTCGCGGGCGCCTGCAGGTACATGCCGAGGATCGGGCCGGTCGTTTCCAGGTCGACGATTTCCGTGGCGCCGGCGATGTAGTGCTCGATCGAGACGGCGGCGAACGACGGCGCGACGGGCTGCCTTCTCCACTTCTGCGGCGGATGCCAGCTGACGCGGCTTCCGTTCGGCGCAATCGCGCAGACGTCCCTCATGGCTGGCCGGCTGACCACGCGTTCTCCTTTCGTCCGATCTGGCGAGCGGTTTCTGACAAGCGAGCCGATACCGTGACGGCATCGCGAAAACGAACAAACTTTAGGCCGCGATACTTACTCGATGCTTACCTGGCGCCGTGCGCGTGTGGCGGCCGCGCCCGACCGGCGGCACGCGATGTCGCGGCCGTTGCGGAAGCGGTCAAGCGTTGCTGTCGGCGGCGGCCCGCAGCGCGCGAACCAGTTCGCTCGCCGCCTTGCCGAGCCCCTTGTGTTTCGGCCGGCGCAGATACACGGGCAGCGGCAGCCCGTTGCGGATGTTCGCGAACACGAGCGGCGCGAGTTCGCCGTCGGCGGTGTATCGGCCGACGACGGATGCCGGCAGGTTGGCCCAGCCGTGTCCGGCCTTCACCAGCGCGATCGCGGTGGCCATGTCCGTCACCTTCCACGTGCGGTTGCCGATCAGCGGCCGCACGTCGGTGAGCGGCCGCTCGGGATCGGCGATCACGATCTGCCGGAAGCCCGACAAGCGCTCGATCGCCTCGGGTTGCGCGCATTCGGCGATCGCCGGATGGCTCGGCGCGGCGACCGCGACGAGCGTCTCGGTCCACAGCGCGTGGATCTGTTCCTGCGGATGAAGATCGAGCCCGCCGTATGCGACACAGAGATCGACGGCGGCGCGATGCAGCGCGTCGACGATCACGTCCTGCGGCGCCGTGACGATGCGGATCGCGAGCGCCGGATATTTCGCGGCCACGGCCGTCAGCGCACGGGCAACCGGCGCGCTGTCGATTTCGGCGGCGAGCCCGAGCCGCAACGTATCTTCGACGCCTTCCGACAAATGCTGCGCATGCGCGCGCAGCGCGTGCAGCCGTTCGGCGATCGAGCGCGCGTCGGGCAGCAGCGCGGCCATCGCGGCGGTCGGGGTCGGTTCGCGCGTGCCGCGATCGAACAGCACGAGGTCGAGTTCGGCCTCGAGGTTCGCGATCGCCATGCTGATCGCCGACGGCGTGCGGCCGAGCGCGCGTGCGGCCGCCGAAAACGAGCCTTTGTCGATGACGGTCAGCAGCATGTCGATGTGATCGCTGGTCAGCATGCGCGGGCCTCCTGTCAGAAAAATTGAAAGGACCTGACTTTGGCGGGCGGGGGCCCGCTGATAGTCTCGCCACCTTGTTCGAGAGGAAGGTGGATGGTCATGCAAGGGTGGAAGAGACGCATAGTCTACGTCGTGATGTTCGAGGTGCTCGGCATCCTGGTCGCATCGTCGGTGCTCGGCATGCTGAGCGGCGCGAGCGTGGCGGCGAGCGGCCTGCTCGGGGTGATGATCTCGACGACGGGCGTCACCGTCAATTTCCTGTACAACCTCGCGTTCGAGGCGTGGGAGCGGCGCAGCGCGGCGACGACGCGCACGGTCGGGCGCCGCGTGCTGCATGCGATCGGGTTCCAGGTCGCGCTGGTGACGTTCCTGATCCCGTTGATTGCCTGGTGGCTCGACGTGTCGCTGCTGCAGGCGTTCCTGTACGACGCGGTGCTGATCGTGTTCTTCCCGATCTTCACGTTCGCGTACAACTGGGCGTTCGACGCCGTGTTCGGGCTGCCCGATGCGGTCACGCGCAAGGCGGAGCCGGCTGTCTGACAAGGACGATCGCGGGGCGGCGATG
>NZ_JPGM01000122.1:0-8384 GCF_000731655.1 Burkholderia sp. MSh2
GTCAGGCGCGATGCGAAGCGCGGGCTGGCGTCGCTGTGCATCGGCGGCGGGATGGGGGTCGCGCTCGCGGTCGAGCGTCCGTAACCGGCGGCGCGTGACCCGCGAACCAAATCCGGGCGCCGGCCGATTGCGGCTTCGACCGGCGCACGTGAAGTCAGAGGGGGCCGCCGGCAGCCCTCGAAACCAAAAAATGGAGTGAGATTTATGTCTCAGCGAATTGCGTACGTAACGGGCGGGATGGGCGGCATCGGCACCAGCATCTGCCAGCGCCTGTTGAAGGACGGCTTCAAGGTCGTCGCGGGTTGCGGCCCGAATTCGCCGCGTCGCGTGAAATGGCTCGAGGACCAGAAGGCGCTCGGGTACGATTTCATCGCGTCGGAAGGCAACGTCGGCGACTGGGACTCGACCAAGGCAGCGTTCGACAAGGTCAAGGCCGAAGTCGGCGAGATCGACGTGCTGGTCAACAATGCGGGCATCACGCGCGACGTCGTGTTCCGCAAGATGACGCACGAAGACTGGACCGCCGTGATCGACACCAACCTGACGAGCCTGTTCAACGTGACGAAACAGGTGATCGACGGCATGGTCGAACGCGGCTGGGGCCGGATCGTCAACATTTCGTCGGTGAACGGCCAGAAGGGGCAGTTCGGCCAGACCAACTACTCGACCGCGAAGGCCGGTATCCACGGCTTCACGATGTCGCTCGCACAGGAAGTCGCGACGAAGGGCGTGACGGTCAATACCGTGTCGCCGGGCTATATCGGCACCGACATGGTGAAGGCGATTCGCCCCGACGTGCTCGAGAAGATCGTCGCGACGATCCCGGTGCGGCGGCTCGGCGGGCCGGAGGAAATCGGTTCGATCGTCGCGTGGCTCGCGTCGAACGATTCCGGTTTTGCGACGGGCGCCGACTTCTCGCTGAACGGCGGCCTGCACATGGGCTGATCGTCCGCGCTGCGCGGGCCGGGTGGCCGCGCAGCCGGACGTGTTCCGAAGGCCCCCGCCTCCCGGATTCGGGCGGCGGGGATTCGTCACTTGCGCTACGCTGCACTCAAAGGCGTTACATGACTACTACAAAGAAGACGGCCGAACGGCTCATCAAGAAGTACCCGAACCGTCGGCTCTACGATACAGAGACAAGCACGTACATTACGCTGACCGACGTGAAGCAACTCGTGCTGGAGCAGGAGGACTTCAAGGTCGTCGACGCGAAATCCAACGAAGACCTGACGCGCAGCATCCTCCTGCAGATCATCCTCGAGGAAGAGAGCGGCGGCGTGCCGATGTTCTCGTCGTCGATGCTGTCGCAGATCATCCGTTTCTACGGTCATGCGATGCAGGGCATGATGGGCACGTACCTGGAAAAGAACATCCAGGCGTTCATCGACATCCAGAACAAGCTCGCGGATCAGTCGAAGAACCTGTACGACACCAATGCGATGAATCCGGAAGTCTGGTCGCAGTTCATGAACATGCAGGCGCCGATGATGCAGGGGATGATGACCAGCTACATCGAGCAGTCGAAGAACATGTTCGTGCAGATGCAGGAGCAGATGCAGAACCAGGCGAAGTCGATGTTCAGCACGTTCCCGTTCAAGCAGCCGGGCGCGACGGAGCCGGAGAAGAAGTAGCCGATTCGCGGCAGGCCGGCCACGGCGGGCACGCCGTCGTGCGTCGGAGCCGCGCAGCAGGGCGGTACGGCGTAGCTGCTCGTGCATTCGCGACGACGGCCGGCTGCCGCCCGCCGGGCGACAAGGGTGACGGTCGTTCATGACCGTCGATATCGGGGCACGCGCCGTAAGCAGGCGGCATGACCGTTGTCCCGCTCCGCCGATCCCGATCCGGTTCCCTGCGCTTGGCGGCCACTTCGCGCCGTGCCCGATGAGGTGCGGTTGCGTCGACGTGCGTACCATCGGCAGCGCCGCCCGGCGAAGCGCGATACCGGTTTCCGGGCATGGCAGGACGCGATGGGCGATACCGCGTCGGCGCGGTGCGACCGAGAAAAACAAACCGAGAGAAAGCATGGGCGGGATTCGAATGGCGCGGGCCGGCAGGCTGGCCGGTCTTGCTTCGACGTTCGTGGTGGGGATTGGCGTTGCCGTCCCTGGCCTGGCAATGGATTGCGCGAAGGCCGTGCAACCGATCGAAAGGCGCATCTGCGCGAGCCCGACGCTGCGCGCGGCCGATGCACGCATGAATGCGGCCTTCGCGGGCGTACTGAAGGCCGCGCCGGACATCACGATCCGCGACATGCTGGTGCGTAGCCAGCGCCGCTGGATCGACGCACGCAACAACCGTCTCGATGCCGACTACGCGGGCCACCCGCTGGCCGTCGACGAAGTGCGCAAGGCTATCGATCGGCGCACTGCCGTGCTGGCCGATCACTCGGACAAGGGCTTGATCGCGCGAGCGCTGGCCGAACGCCGATGGCTCGCCAAATACTCGGGCGGCCCGCTCACCGGTTTCGATGCCAACTGCGATTTCATTCCGGACGACGCGAGTGGCGCACACGTTTCGTATGCCTGTTTCGGCGCGGTTCACGTGCAGCATCGCGAGCGGGTCTGCAGCCAGAGCGAGGACTGGGCGACCGGTGCGGTGTACCAATACCGCTCGGTGAGCGCGGCCGACGGCGGGAAGGTGCGTCCGGTGGCGTTCTGCGAGGCACAGGCGCATGCGAGTGCATGCGACAACGGTGGGGCGCAATCGGGCTGGATGCGCGCGGACGTGTCCGGCGGGGATAGCCGCGCGTCGGCGCCGGCAGCCGGGTTGCCGCCGCTCGACGCGGAAATGTGGCCGATCGGCGACGGGGACGATGCGGTGTGGTTCGAGCGGTGCCTGACCGCGGCGAAGTTTCCGTGAGTCCCGAACCAGCGTGACATCGGCCCGCTTCGGCGGGCTTTTTTGCGCGCGCCGGCGGAGCGATGTGTTCCAGGGCGGGCCGGACGCGCGCGGTGCGCCGACGTTACCGGCCCGGAAACGTTCAGTCCGCCGGGAATCCCGGTTCGTCGTCGTGCGGGGGCAGGTCGAGCACGAGCTTGACGGCGCTGTGATTGGCCTTCAGCGAAAATACGCGGCCGATTACGAGGAACGTCTGGCTTGAATGCTCGAGCTCGACGAAATCGCCCGGTTGCGGCACGTGCGCGCCCTGGTCATACGAAAAGCTGGTGCCGGTTTGCTCGCCGATGGCTTCTGCTGCGTGTTCGGTGAATTCGATCGTGATGTGAGTGGTCATACGAGCCCCGTTGGGTCGATTGAAAAGGGTGGACGCTGGGATTTTCGCATGGCGGGCCGTGGCGCCGGGACGATTCTCGCCGGCCGGCTGGCGTCGGGGCGGGGCCATCGGGCGGTTTCGCGCGGAATGACGGGACCTCTCCAGTCCGGTTCGACGACGGAACGTGAGCGCGCCGGGTATCCGGGCCGCATCGCCGCGCACTGCTCGTTTTTGGGTCGCCGGACACTAAACGGGTTTATCTATACAGAGCGGTAGGTCGAACCGGCCAGACAGTGGACTTCGTGTTCAGCGCGAAACGCGATGTGGCCGCAGCCAAAGTTTTTTTCCGAAAAACCATCGGGCGTCAGGGCAAGTCGCCGGAGACGATCGCGCATTTCCGTGAAATGCTACCATCGAGCGTTCCCTGATTGCCCGGCAGAACCTGGTCTGGCGATGATGGAATTTTGACGAGGACTACACAAGATTGAATCGACGTCGCTTTTTGCTTGCCTCTTTCACCACGGTCGCAGTTTCAAGCGGCGCATTTGCTGCTGTACCTGACGAAGAAACCTGGGGAAAATACTTTACCGAAGCCAACGCACGAGGCACGCTTGTCGTAGCCGACCTTAGGGGAGGCAAGGAAGTTGTTTCCGTGCACGACAGCGAGCGCGCTGCGCAACGCCTGTCGCCCGCGTCAACCTTCAAGATTCCCCACAGCCTGATTGCACTCGACTCCGGCGTATTGCGCGACGAGTTCCAGATTATTCCCTGGGACGGTGTAAAGCGTCCTATCGAAGCGTGGAATCACGAGCAGGACTTGCGCTCTGCCGTACGCAACTCGGCAGTCTGGGTTTTCGAGCGCTTTGCAAAAGAAATCGGTCGAGAAAAAGAAGCCGCATATATGCGGAAGATTCCCTACGGGAACGCCCTCTCAAGTGGCGCGGAACCGTTCTGGGTCGACGGGGATCTTGCAATATCGGCTCAGGAACAGATCGCTTTCTTGCGCCGTCTTTACGACAACACATTGCCGTTCCGCGTCGAACACCAATTGATCGTCAAGGATGTCCTGATCAATGAGGCGGGGCGCGACTGGATTCTTCGCGCCAAATCCGGGTGGAGCGGGACAATAGGCTGGTGGGTGGGATGGGTTGAATGGCCTGACGGCCCGGTATTCTTCGCGCTCAACATCGATACGCCGAACCGGATGGAAGACTTGCCCAAGCGCGAGAAAATCGTCCGACAGGTATTGCGGTCTCTCAACGCATTACCGAGCTGAGACTCGCTCACACGAGTCAGCAAGCAACCGTGGCCGCCTCTAGCTGCGTCCGGCGAAGTGCACGGGTCATTTTCGTGATCGGTATCGCGCCAATCCAGTCGAGTTCAGCAGGCGGATTTCCCCGGCGTCGGGGCGGGCGGTTTCCCGGGCCGGCATTGTCAACTTGTCCAACTGTCGAGCAAGTTGACAATGCCGCTCGGCGAGCTTACGGCCGGTAAGCGTTGTGAAGCATTGCAAAATCGCCCGGTCCGGTACTTGTAGGACTGCAAAGGATAACTCAACATGGCTTGAGTAACGCCACTGTCGGTACCTGTGGGATCACGGCCTGTGTGCCGGTTTCATACGCTACAAAAACATGGATGAACCCTGTTCAATCGCTATTCGTCTACCAGATACGGCACGTTACGTGCTGATGGACGCGGCGTCATTCGGCATCGATCGTATCGATCAGGTTGTCGAAAAATTGCGCCTCGAACATCCAGATGCTTTTCATTCGAAGGATTCGCTCCCGGAACGCGGATTCGCGCACGCGCCGCGGAATGGCACTCCGTATCGTTGGCATGTGTACCAGGTTGCTCCGCAACCGATCGACCCGCAACGGAAGGACCCTTCTGACTAAACGGCGGCGAGCGTCGCGTCCGAAATCCGGATCGGCTGTCGGGCGGTCAGCAGCGGGAATGCATGCGACAGCGCGTCGACCTGAACGTCGTGTGGGCGCTGTCACGTTAGCGGATCATGTTCACAAGGGTCGCGAGCGCGATCTGCATGTTTCATGCGGCAGACGGATTCTGGATGACCTCGGTGAATCCGCGCCACGTCGAGAGGCGTGCGGCGAGGTGTTTGCGATAAAGCGAAGCACGCAGCAGTTGCCGCTTCAGGGCGAAGTGCTGGAGCATCGGCCCGAAGTCGTGAGGAGCGCCTGAGTGCGCTTCGGATCGCGAACCCCCTCGCATGCGCCGCTCGCGTTCGCGGGTCGGCATCAACGGACCGCCTGGCCGATGATCGCAGCGGGGAATCGATGGCCGTTGTAGAGCGCTTCCGGTTTCTTCGCCTTGTCTTGGGTAACCACAACCGCCAACGTGACAGCGCCTGATCTCCCCCTTGCCGACATGACAGCGCCGGCACAAGAATTTCAGGGGAGTCGAGGGAGAGGGCAGATAGCCTCAGTTCGGCACTGGAATATTGAATGGCTTCCCCGGTACCCAGGCCCAGGACGCAAGGACCTTCGCGCCAGCAGGTCCGGCAGTTGTGACGTGGACGACACCAGCCGGCATCCGGTAGCTTTCGCCTGCACGAACGACTTTTGTGGGCTGACCATCGACCTGCACCATTACCGCACCCTCAAGCACGTAGGCGACCTCAGGCCCGGTCGCTTTATGTCGAGGCTTTGACGCGTTTGGAGGAAATTCGGCAATGCCCATGCCCATCTCGCGATCCGTTCCCGCGATTGGGACCCGTTGCAAAACGATGGTGTCCTTGGCCGCCGGAGCATTGCCGACAGCTTCGACTTGCTGAACGCTCGTCAGCGCCAGCAGGATAAGAGGAAGAAAAATGCGTTTCACTGATGAGTCTCCCTGTTCATTGTTCGCCGCCGGCGAGTGACGTGAGAATCCGGTATGCAGCGGTCACCCGTTCATCGACGGGGAAGTTCTTGTCGGCGAGCATCACGATCCCCAACCGCTTCTGCGGAATAAAGGCGACATAAGCGCCAAAGCCGTTGGTCGAGCCGGTTTTGTTGCTCCAGAGCTTATTGTGCTTTTGATTCTGTCTTGCGGTTTGTCCTCCGCGTGGCTGACGGGTGTGATCGTGCATGCCAAGGCGGTCATCACCATAAGGGATGCGGCTCTAAAATTCATTGGGCTGATCCTTCAATTCCTGTCGTTAATTGTTAATCCTGTTAATCAGCTGCGGTGCGACTTAATCGTGCGATTTCGGGAGCTTCTTGTAGTATCCGCGCGGCACTCGCTCGATTCAGAAGTCAGATTCCTGTCTGTCGCAAGCCGATAAGGAAGGCCGCAGAAAAAAGATTTTCATGGGCAACTTCGGGGTTTGAGGATTCGACACGGCCGAACTGGAGCAGAGGTGGGAGATTACGTCCTCTCCGGTCTGTCGACCATCGAGGAAATCTTGTCTGATGAAAAAGAAAATCTTTCGAGTGCGCATCATTAGCGTCACCGAAGCCGGACTGATCTGGCCGCATATCGTAATACATATCTTCCTTGATCTTATAAAAATCAACGGCTTACGAAGGTGGCTTTAGGTGGCGGTCAGGCGTCCCAGACGACCTTCGTAGCCTGGAGGCCCTTGCTGCAAGGGGTTCCGAGTGCATGCTCATAAAAAGGGAAAAAAGATGCGTATCACGCAATGGGTTCAAGGGTGGGGTGCTGTTCGACCAAATTACCGGGGCATATCGGCGCGTGACTAAAGTTCACTTTTAAGAACCGGGTGATCGATAGACTTGCCGAGGGAATTTCTGCTTTTTTGAAATAAGGCTCGCTTGGTGAGAGGTGTAATGGTGAGCCTTGGATATTGGTTTGAATCCAGAGTGCAGATTCCGATTCGGGGCGGTAATAAAGGGAATTCAATATTAAAGATGACCTGGTGAGTAAATAGGGCCGGGAGTAAAAAGTGAACAAGACATATCGATCGGTCTGGAATGAATCACTGGGGGCATGGGTTGCCGTATCGGAGCTTGACTCCGCCATAGGCAAGCCCAGGAAATTGAAGGTTGTACATTTCGTCGCCGTGGCTGCGGTAGCCTTGGGGGCGCAGATGCATGATGCCGATGCTCAGTATGCTGCGAATACTTCCTCTTCCGCGACGGGTGCCGGCTCCATAGCTATTGGCTCCCCTGTAAGTGCAGCCGCCGTCGCATCGGGTCAAAGTGCCATCGCGATCGGGCAGGGGACTACGTCAATAGGTGCCGACGCCGTCGTGCTTGGTTACTCGAGCACGGCTAGTAGTAATTACGACACTTCAATTGGTGCTTACAACACTGTTAGTGGTATCTATGCCATCGCAATTGGTAATAACGGCACAGCCAATGGACAGGGGGCCATTGCGATTGGACAGGCGGCGACCGCGACGGCATCAAACGCTATTGCCATAGGGGCCCTGTCGATAGCAAATGTTGCTGGCTCGGTGGCGCTCGGCAATGGCGCCTCTGCGACCGCTGCCGCATCCAGTGCCACTGGCGGTACAGGCACGGTCAGCAGTCCGACGATTGGCGGTACCACATATGGATCGTTCGCGGGCGCCAGTGGCGCCAGCGGTGTCGTGAGTGTTGGGGGGGCTGGCACTGAGCGACGCATACAGAACGTTGCTGCGGGCCTGATTAGCTCGACCAGTACCGACGCGGTGAACGGCAGCGAGCTGTATGCGGTTGCGAGTACGGTAAATTCGCAGATCACTTCATTGTCGACGTCGACCTCGACTGGTTTGTCGTCGGCTACTAGCTCGATCACGTCGCTGTCCACCTCGACTTCGACAGGTATCAGCTCGCTGTCGACGGGCTTGAGCTCGACCAATAGCTCGGTGTCGTCGCTGTCCACCTCGACGTCGACGGGGCTGTCGTCGTCTAATAGCTCGATCTCTTCGTTGTCCACGTTGACCTCAACTGGCTTGTCGTCTGCGAACAGCTCGATCACCTCGCTGTCGACCTCGACGTCGACCGGCCTGTCGTCGTCTAATAGCTCGATCTCTTCGTTGTCGACGTCGACCTCGACGGGCATTAGCTCGCTGTCGACGGGCCTGAGCTCGACCAATAGCACGGTGTCGTCGCTGTCGACCTCGACCTCGACGGGGCTGTCGTCGGCAACTAGCTCGATCTCTTCGTTGTCGACGTCGACCTCGACGGGCATTAGCTCGCTGTCGACGGGCCTGAGCTCGACCAATAGC
>NZ_JPGM01000123.1:0-8098 GCF_000731655.1 Burkholderia sp. MSh2
GCCCTTGCGCCAGCGCTCCCACATGACCGCTTTCTGACTGTCTGTATAGTAGATCCGCCGCCTCTGTTTCATTGCAACACTCCTCGCTGCTATGCAGCTTCAAGTGTGTTGCATCGACGGGTTGAATCCGCACGCCATCCTCGACATCGAAACCCGTATCCGGGCTATTTGCAGCTCGATATTCCATGCCTCCAGGAAAAGACCGAAGCAAAACATAGGTCGGGACGCGGGATAAATTCTCCTGACGGACCACACGCCGATATGCCGCTGATGAAGCTGCGAATGCGGAACGACATCGCGTGATTCGCGATGTCGTCCGAGCGTTGTTTTCGTGCCGTCGCGCGCTGCACGGCCTCGCTGATCAGATCGCACACCAACTCCCGCCATTTCGCCGGCCGTCAACGTTGACGACACCATGCCTACGTGTTTCAACCAACGCCCGCTATCGGGGTTTCCTGAGTTCACATTGTGCACATTGGCGAGGCTTCGAGTTGTCACTAAAACGCGGTCGATTTTTAATTGTGCCGCGGAGTTCGATGTCCGGAATACGGATATGCGACATCGACATCACGCGACACAGGTCCAACTCAGCTGAATCGGCTTAAGCGAAGGACGGAAAATTTCCACGCACATTTTTGAAACCACTAAGCCCCTCGACGCGAATTCATTACCCGATTTCATAGCAAATCGGCTGATTTAAGCACCAACTATAAAATACATTTGGAGACATCGAATGAGAAAAGAGCAACGGACGTCTGCACTTCGATCCGCCACCATTGCAGCCGGTCTCCTGGTCGCCGCTTCGGCCCACGGGCAGAGCAGCGTCACACTGTACGGCATCCTCGACGCCGGTATTCTCTATACGAACCGATCAGTTGATCCGACCACCGGCGCAAGCGCAGGCAAGCGCATCGCCTTTACCGACGCGGGGATGACCGCGTCTCGAATCGGAGTGAAAGGCGTCGAAGATCTCGGCGGCGGATTGCATGCAGAGTTCGTACTTGAAAGCGGCATCGACCTCGGCAACGGTGGCTACAACCTATCGAATGGCAACTTCTTCGGTCGCCAGGCATGGGTAGGCCTCGACAACCCTTACGGCAATGTCAAGCTGGGTCTTCAGTATTCTCCGTTTATGCTTGCTGCCGTCCAGGCTGACCCCCGTGGTGGCGCACTGTTCGGCGACTCCGGCGTCAGCTACGTCGGCAATGTTTTCGGAACCGGCATCTTCACGCCGAATGCGATCTCCTACACTAGCCCACGCATTGCCGGATTCCAGGCGAGCGGATTGATGTCGCTCGGCAACGCGCCGGGTTCGGCCTTGGCAGGCCGGGCTTTTTCGGCAAGTATCACCTACGGATTCAATGACCTGTTCATTGCCGCAGCGATCTACGACGGCAAGCCCGGCAGCACAACCAACACGCCGGTACCGACGTCGGTTCCATTCGACGGGCGCCTGCTCGGCGCAAAGTACAGCTTTGGCTCGCTCTCGGTGATGGCGACGTTCACGAAGGTCAAGATTGCGGGCGCACTCAACGATAACGTCTACACCACCGGCTTCGAGTATGTCGCGACGCCGGGAGTGATCGTCAACGGCAATGTCTCGTACTCGAGCGACCGAAACCACACGTACAATCACTCGATTCTCGCCGGCATGGGTCTAGAGTACGGGATGTCGAAACGCACGTGGCTCTATGCACAGGCAGCGCTGGTCGACAATCACGGCGCGATGAACACCGGTATCGCGATCTCCGGTTCGCTGTATGCGCCCCCTGGTCGCACTGTCGGCGTAGACGTCGGAATCCGTCATTCGTTCTGATCAAGCGAAACGGGTCAACGTTCAGAACAGCAGATCTTTCAATGCATGCGGACGCAGCGCGGGGATGGATTTTCTACGAAATGGAGGCCATCAGATCGGCTGCCGTGCGAACCAATACATCCGCCGCGTCGACACGTCCAGACAATTGCTTGACGAAATTTTTGGCCTGAGCTACTGACGTTCAGTGGCGGGCGTGAAACGATGGTCGGAATCACACCCTGCGCACTTGGCAATATTCGGCACGTTCATGAGGCTCGAGCGCGTCTTAAACCTAACAAAAATAGGAAACTTGCCTATAAGGCAACGGTGTCTTAGGAGAGCCCGTCCTCTCCCCCAACTGTGCACGACCAAATCGCGCTCTCGTAAAAGTTATTCGAAAAGAGCCGGGCGCGATGTTCAGTTTGGCGGATGATTTTAGAATAGATGACGTATCCCGATCATGGCTGCCGTCGTCGAGACACCTGGCGCGACCGGCTGCCCGTACGAAATTATTTGACTCATGGCTCCGCGGTTCAACACATAGGCGCCCTGTACGTAGGCAATCGTTCCGCGCGACAGCGTGTATTCGGCACCAACAGCGTACTCATTCGAGCGATTCTGCGAATGATTGCGGTCGCGAAGCACGTAGACGCCTGACGTGACGTTTAGAGACTGAGTGATCCGGTAGCCAAGGCCACCGGAAATCATGTCGTAGTCGTGCCTGCCCGCATCGACCGGGTTGCGAGCGCGTCCGTACGAGGCGGACACCGACACACCGCGCAGCGTGTATTTGGCCCCTACGTAGTAGAAGCGATTGTTCGCCAACCCGGTGGGCGTACTGGCCGCTTGGCTCGTGTCGTGTCCGACGTAGTACGCGGCGTCGAGGTCGAGTCCATAGCCGTTGTAGCGCAACACCGCGGATTCTCGCGTGCCACCCTGGAACTGTCCGGGCACACCGCCGGGCGCGTATTCGACCGAGAATGACAAGCCGCGCATTGTCGGTGATCGATAGACAATCGCATTACTGTCGTACAGCGCACCGATCGGTACGTTCGTGTTTGTACCAGGCGCGCCAGCAATCTGGTTCAGTCCGAGCCACGCGCTCAGGATGCTTCCGAAGTACTGCGCGCCGCGTACATCGGTTTCGGCCATCGCGTAGATCATAGGAACGAATTGCCGACCCAGGTCGATTGTGCCGAACGGTCCGGATAGACCGATTGTCGATTGCTGGTTGAACGCGGCACTCCCCCCAGTCGTGTCTGACAACTTTAACTGGCCCGTACTGCTGTTGAACGCGCCCTGCAACCGGAAACGGACGGCATAGCCTCCGCCTAGATCTTCGGAGCCCCGTAAGCCCCAGAAGCTCGCATAGATACCGCCGTCCTTGAGTGCGAATACGTGGTGATTATTCGCAGCGGTGCTCTGGTACATCAGTCCGGTGTCGATCGCGCCGTACAGCGTGACGGACGATTGCGCATGCGCGGACGCAGCGAGAACTACAAGCAGTGCGGCGCTGCAAGCATTGAATGTCGATTGCATGTCGCCTCAATGGCGGTGGAGGAAGTCGGAGGGTACGCAACCGTTGTCACTTCGCGGGGCGACGACGGCGCAGTCGAACCGAGAGCGTCTCCCGCGCAAGCGCAGTGGGCGTTTGGGTCAGTTGCTGCTGTGATCGCGCGACGTCGTGGCTCGGTCCAAGTCGCTCCGGTAGTACCGCGAGCCGACGGCGAACAGAAGCGCGGCCGCAAGCGCGGCGAACGGGACGATTTGCAGCGCCGTGCGCAAATCGAAACGATCCGCAAGCACGCCAGCGACAATCGGACCGGATGCGAGTCCGAGCAGGTTATTTGCGAGCGCCCAGAGTGCCATCGCTGTGGCGTGAAAAGCTGGCGCGGTAAGGTTGGCGACGACGGCACCAGTCGACGCACAGGCGCCTGCGGAGACGAACATCCCTATTCCGATAAGTGCAAGTTGCGCAGGACCTGGAGGCAGTTGGAACGCGACCGACAGCGACGCGAACGACACGATGCTCAGAACGATCATGGTCGTGAACTTGCGGTGCGGTACGCGGCGGCTTGCATGATCGGTCAGCATCCCGCAAACGATCAGACCGATGCCGGAAGCCAGCACGAACACTGCCGCGAGCATACCGGCACCGTCGACTCGCATGCCGAAATTGCGGGTCAGGTAGCTAGGTAGCCAGGTGGCCAACGCGCCTGGTACGGCGAGCTGAATGCCACTGCCGACATACGCGAACACCACCGACTTCGATGCGAACAGCGCGCCCCTCAATTTCTGTACCGAGGAACGCAACGACGCACGCGGCTCACGTATTCGGCGCGGAGCACATTCAGCGAGCGGTATCTCTCGTTCGGTTACACATAGCCGATACAGCGCGGCCAGAACGAGCCCTACGATTGCCATCGTGGTGAACGACCAGCGCCAGCCGAAACGCGCGGCGATGAAGCCGCTCAGCGCCATGCCGAGCGTTGAACCGAATGCGCCCCCGGCCAGGAATGCGCCGGACAGCGTCGCGCGCCAGCGCGCGGGGAATACGCTGATTACGACTGCGAGGCCAACGCTGCCATATGCGGCTTCGCCGACCCCGACGAAGAAGCGTGCGACGAGCATGTCGCCGTAACTGGCTGATACCGCGCACCCGAGTGTCGCGAGACTCCAGAGTATAGCCATCGCAATCAAGCTGCGGACGCGTCCGTAACGGTCGGCCAGTAGCGAAAGCGGGAAGGTCAGGAGACCAACCATGATCGATACGACGCTGCTCAGCGTGCCAAGTTGCGTATCGGAGAGGAGCCACTGGGCTTTCAAGAACGGAAATACGGAAATGAGCACTTGTCGAGACATGAAGTCCGCGAGCAGTAGCGCAAACGTCAGCGTAAACACTGTCCATGCGTACACCGGCGAGACGGCAAAACTGGCCGGACTCGGCGCGTGTACTGTCCCGAGTGGTTGGTTGTCGGCGGGCGTGGCAAATGGGGCGGGCGAGGTGGAATGCGTTGGGGTAACCATCTCGGGGTTCCTTCGATCAAATCTGAAATATCGACGAGCAGGTCATCCAGCGTGCCTCGAGATCACGGTCCTCTCGCGCGGCGTCAGTAATGCACCTCGGGGATGGGTCTTGATACGGATCCGCGCGATGATGATGTGGCCTTGCAATTCGCCGACGAGAGTTGCCTTGCCAGCCGGCGTTGCGATCTAGTCGGCGAGCGTGGCGTGGGTGACGAACACCTATCCTTGCATCATCAGCAATGACGGCTCGAACACGGGAGCATTGGCCGACAAGATCACCATGCACACAAGCAGGCTGCCTGAGGGCGCGCGAGCGGAGCGCTGGGGGCTTCTACGCAGCGGCGCGCATGCCTGAGCCACTGGGCCGCGTCGTGCTGTGGCGGCCGTCGACGCTCACTGGCACGTCTCCTGCGAGCGTGACTCGGCGAACCACACGGTGGGCGTTGCCGTAATCGTTGACCGCGTAGTGTTGAGTTGCTCGGTTGTCCCAGATTGCGACGTCGCCTTCGCGCCAGCGCCAGCGCACGACGTTCTCGGGGCGCGTTACGTAGCTTTGCAGCAGATCGAACAGTTGTGCCGACCCGCTGGTCGTCGCGCCGACGAAGTGCCTCAGGAAATGACCGAGGATCAGCGTTTTTTCGCCAGTTTCAGGATGTACGCGCACGACAGGATGCTCAGTCTCGTAGCGAGTCGACACGAACACTTCGCGGTAGCGCTTGATTGCTTCTGCGTCGGCTACGGTGCCGCTACTACCTCGATGGCTCGCATAGTCGTAGTCGTTGCTGTGCACGGCCCACAATTGCTCGGCAAGCGCCTTGAGCGGTGGCGGCAAGTCGTTATAGGCGGCAGCGGTGTTTGCCCAGATTGTGTCGCCACCGTACGGCGGTATCGTGACGCCGCGCAGAATCGATGCCTGCGGATAAGCGTCGATGAATGTCACGTCGGTGTGCCATGAATTCGCACGTGCTCCGGTGTGAGAATCGAGCTCAAGCATATAGCCGGTACCGTCGAGTACCGGCACCGTTGGATGGGCGATCGGATCGCCGAGTCGCTTGGCGAAAGCCTCCTGAGCGGCATCGGTCAGATGGGTCTGGTCGCGAAAGAAAATGACCTTGTAGCGCAGCAGTGCGGCACGAATCGCGTCGATGGCGGCAGGCTCTAGTTGGCCTGACAGCGTGACGCCGTGAATTTCGGCGCCGATTCGAGCCGTGACGGGATGGAGGTCCAGTGTGTTCGAATTGGCGAGGTTCGGGTTGTTCATCTCGTGCAGATTCCGTTGAAGGCAATTGGCCTGCGGCGGTACGTGTAGCGAAGCGGTCAGCGCCGCATTCGTTGTACACACACACAAGGCTAGACTGGGCATGTGCGCTGCGTCGTGTTTCACGCACGACGCTCGCACGGTATTTGCACACCGAGCCGGAAGCCGATCATTGCGCGTCACGGCACGTTGTACGAGACCATTATCGGGATAGGCGATGCGTGAATCTGTCGCAGGATCGACAGTTCTATGGAGAAAATCAGATATGGTTATCACGCAATCAGGCAAGGCACGGTTCGCCCACCCGTGCCACGTCAACTGTCGTGACGAGCGATCGCCCTGAGTGCTTCGATATTCACTATCGTGTAGCGGCTGTAGCGGGCATCGATCACCTGCTGCCGCACCAGTTCGCGCAATTCCTTGTTGACACTCTGGCGAGATGCGCCGAGCAACGACGCGAGATCTTCCTGCGAGACCCGGATCGCGAGCTCGATTCCGTGCGCGGTCTCGCGGCCGTACCAATTAGCCAGCGTTAGCAGTTGATCCGCGACACGTGCACGAAACCCGGACAATGCAATCTTGTTCAATTGTGCATACAGGAAGCGAGACCGAACGCAGATAAGGTCAAATACACCGTGCAACAACGCGGGGTCGCTAGCGATCTGCGCGAGTAGCGCGTGGCGCGGGATGTGGAACACGGTTGTCGGGCCATGCGCAAACTGATCGTGCATGGCACCGCGTCCGTCGACGGCTGGGATGAAATTGATGATTTCACCGGGGCGTACGAATACAACAACTGCGCGCACGCCGAGCGCATTGGTCCGACTCAGTTCGATCGCGCCGGAGATGACGACAAAGATATCGTTACACTGCCCTCCGGTCTCGCACAGCCGCTCTCCGTCGTGCCAATTGCGCAGCCTGCCGGCATTGAATAGCATGTCGATCGAGTCGATCGACAATACGCGAAGGCTCGGATTGGTCGTAAATGCATCCCGGACCACCGCTCGTGTCGTCGCGTCGAGGTCGCGATTTGAGCGCCCTTGGACAAGAGACGGGAAACTATCGCTGGAGTGTTGGGGCGAACCGAGATCGTTGCCGTGGATGGGGGAATGCGTCATGACGGAACGGCACGAATAGAACTTTGCGATCTAATCAGCGTTCGACAATCGAGTAAAAGACTTGTTTCTCATGTGCTTATTCCGTGTGAAGAAAGATACTCGGAGCGGCGAGCGTGGCCTGAGTGCCCGTGTTTAAATGTTAAGTTCTCAGGGGTTGATTTTTGGCATTCAGGTGGGCACGGGCGATTGCATTGATGTGGATGTGAACTTGCACATTCACGCGATCAAAGCCACTTTCTTGAGCTTATGAGCGGTCACAAAGCGTTCGTAGAAGACGCGGACGGCCGAATTGAATCGAGTCACGGTGAACGTTGCCATGTATAGCACACGCCGCACCTCGAAGCGCCTGCCTGCGATGCACCTACGCCCTCTGATAGAACAATAATCCTTCGCATAGGGTGCCACGACGACCAGGGCGCAGATTTAGCGTTGATTGAGATGACCCAGTTCAGGCAATTCAGCAATCAGGGTTGTCGCGACAACGCGGCCGACGCCCGCCACATCCTGCAACAGCTTCGACATGACGGCGCGGTGCTGCTCGACGCGACTGAGCATCTTGGCATCGACATCGTCAAATTGACAGGCAATGCCTTCGAACAGAGCTGGGATGCTCGGGCGTGTGACCGGACGAGCAAGGCGCAGGCGCTGACACTCGGAGAGTCGCAACGCCACAAGTTGGCGTCGCCGGGTGACCAGAGCCACCAAATCCGGCTGTGCGGGGTCGCTCAGCGGACGCACGAAGCGCTCGGGTAATACCCCCGCTTTTAACGCGAGTCAGAAGTAGAGGCTAAGCGGCCATGGCCAGCCGCTGTTTTGGCGTTACGCCACCAAGGCCCATGTTGGGGCGCTCATGATTGTATTGCCACATCCATTCCGTGGCGAACTGCTGGATGTGCTCAA
>NZ_JPGM01000124.1:0-7766 GCF_000731655.1 Burkholderia sp. MSh2
CGTTCGGTCTGACAACGGTGCCGAATTTACCGCTGCCAGGGTCATGCGCTGGCTGCGGGATGCGGCCATCGGTCCGGCCTTCATCGCGCCCGGCAGTCCGTGGCAAAACGGCTTCGTCGAGAGCTTCAACGGCAAGCTGCGTGACGAATTGCTGAACCGGGAGTGGTTCCGCAGCCGCGCCGAGGCCAAGGTGCTCATCGAACGCTGGCGGCAGTTCTACAACGAGCGCCGGCCCCATAGCGCACATCGCTATCAACCTCCCGCCACGGTCCGTCGAGCCTGGCCGGAGTCCGATAATATCGACATGCGACTCACTGCTTAACTGGCTACAAAATCCCGCCGCAGGTCACTTGCCGATGTTGCGGATGCTGTCGCCGTCCGGAGGCTCGACCTTGATCACGTCGGCACCCAGGTCGGCCAGGATCTGTATGCAGTAGGGGCCGAAAATCCCGGTACTCATGTCTGAGATGCGGATGCCCGCCAGCGGCGCTTGCTCGCGCATTCGAGGGTCCCCTTTCCACGGGCCGGTTTCACGGCCATCAAATCATCATGGCATCCATGGTGGATCAAATCATTGGCTTCACGAATCGTCGGAAGCGGCGAAATCGTCTTTCGCACCAGCGAGTGCGCGCATCGATCCGCCGGCCGGCGCGTCCATCGTCGATTCCGACGATGCGGCGGCCTGCATGCGATGCCTATACTCGGCGGCAACCCGCTGAGTCTCAATGCCGTCGCGCTCGCCGCATTGCCGGCGGGCGATCCGTGCGCCCTTTCTGGAGTGTTTCATGGCACAACGACCCATCGTTATCGGTAATTTCTCGGCGTATCTCGGCGATCGCTATACCGCGCTCGACGAAATGATGAACTCCGGCAACGTCGATGTACTGATCGGCGATTACCTGGCGGAAATCACGCTCGCGAACTTCGTCGCCCGATATCAAGCAGATCGCACGCAGGGCTATGTCCCGTACTTCATCGATCAGGTTCGTCCGCATCTGCGCGACATCGCGCGGCGCGGCATCAGGATCGTCGTCAACGCCGGTGCGCTGAATCCGGACAGCCTGGCGCAGGCGCTGCGCGCGGAGATCGCGGCGGCCGGCGTCTCGCTACGCGTCGCCCATATCGACGGCGACGACATCGTGAATCGTCTGCCCGCCCTGCAGGCTGACGGTCACGCGATGGAACATCTGGACACCGGCGCGCCGCTCGCGAGCTGGGGCCACGAGCCGATCGCCGCCAACGCGTATCTGGGCGGCTGGGGAATCGCGGCCGCGCTGCAGGCCGGCGCGGACATCGTCGTGTGCGGGCGCGTGACCGACGCGTCGCTGGTCGTCGGCCCGTGCGCGTGGTGGCACGGCTGGAGGCAGGACGACTGGAACCCACTGGCGGGCGCCGTCGTTGCCGGCCACATCATCGAATGCGGCGTGCAGGCGGCCGGCGCGAACTTCACAGGCTTCCGGGACATTCCGGGGCTGGTCGAAGGCGGCTTCCCGATCGCCGAAGTCGCAGCCAACGGCACCTGCGTCGTCACGAAGGACCCGAATCGCGGCGGCGCGATGACCACCGACACCGTCACCGCGCAGCTCGTCTACGAAATCCAGGGGCCGACGTACCTGAACCCCGACGTCACGACCGAGCTGTCGCACGTTACGCTCACGCAGGTAGGCAAGGATCGCGTCGCGGTGGCGGGAGCCGTCGGCTCGCCGCCGCCGGCGACGACGAAAGTCGCGGCGTTCGCACCGATCGGCTGGCAGATCGTGCTGTACGTGTTCGTGACGGGCCTCCATGTCGAAGAGAAAATCGCGCTGCTCGAAGCCCAGGTGCGCCACCTGACAGCCGGGGCCGCGATCGACCAGCTCGAGTTCACGCAGATCGGCACAAGCGCAGCGGACCCTCGCACACAGGGCGAGGCGACTGTGACGCTGCGCATCATGGCGACCGCACGCGATCGTGATGCGCTCGCACCGGCGCGATTCTCATCGAAGGTCTACAGTCTGTACACCAGCAGCATCCCGGGCTTCTTTCACGATACCGGCGCGTTCCGCGTCACCGAACCGTCGCCCCGCACCGAGTACTGGCCGGCACTGCTGCCGATGACCGAACTCCACCATCGAGCCGTGCTGGACGACGGCCGTGCGATCATGATCGCGCCGCCGTCAGCGAGCACGTCCCCGTGGCAGCCGACGCATCCGGAACCCACGTCGCCCCCACCCATTGGCCCGACGCGCGCACTTCCGCTCGGCACGATCGCGTATGCGCGCAGCGGCGACAAGGGCGGCAATTCAAACCTCGGAATCTGGGTCGGCGACGATCGGGCATGGCCATGGCTGCGTCGAATGCTGTCGAGCGACATGCTGCGCAGGCTCGTGCCGGAGTGGGAAGGCCTCGATATCGTGCGCCACGAGTTCCCGCGTCTGCGAGCGGTTCACTTCATCGTGCGTGGCCTGCTCGGCAACGGCGGCTCGAGCAACCTGCGCTTCGATCAGGTCGGCAAGGCCGTCGGCGAATACTTGCTCGCGAAGACAGTGGAAATTCCCGTCGCACTGATCGACGGTGCCAGCGATTGACGCCGGCGTGCGCTCGCGTGCCCGGCCTGCCCGAGCGCGCGAGCGCGACAGCCCGGGGGCGGCTGTTCGCACCGACAAGGTGCGGCAGCCGGCACTCAGCGGCCAGTGAACACGGGCGCGCGCTTGGCGGAGAAGATGGCCGCGGCCTCCTTGAAACCCTCGGTCATCAGGGCGAGCACCTGGGCGCGGTTCTCGACCTCGATGGCAGCGTCGAGGCCGGGCGCTTCCAGGTTGGTCCACATGATCTGCTTGGTGTGGCGCGTGGCATAGGGGCTGTTGCGCAGCACCTGGCCGGCCAGCTCCAGCGCCCGGGACAGCAGCGCATCGTCGTCCAACACTGCTGCGACCAGCCCGATGCGTTCTGCCTCGTCGGCCGGCACCGGGCGGCCGGTGAGCATCAACTCGAAGGCACGCGAGGCGCCCACCAGGCGCGGCAGGTGATAGCTGATGCCACACTCGCCAGCCATGCAGTGCGCAATCGAATTCGAGTGGCTCGAGCCAACGGCGAATCGCGCTGCTATCGATCGGGTCGGCCACGAACACCGGTGGGCGGTCGTCGAAATCGCGGCCGACTGCATCGCACATCGCCTGCCAGGCAGCCTTCCAATCGCCATGCTCAGGTGTCGTGCGTGTCTCCCGACCGGTAGACGGTGCGTATGCTCGGTGGCGCCAAGGTGGAGCGCCGCCGTCCCTCAAAGATCCCGCAACTCCAGATCATCCGCATCGGGGATTCGATCGCGAGGTCGCGAGATAGCGGGCCGAAACGGCCCCTTTCCGTGTATTTGCCAACGGGCCGTCTCATCGATGACGCCGGTACCGGGTCACAATACCTGCTTCGCAAATTGTTCGCGCAAGCGCTTTTTGTCGAATTTTCCGACACTGGTTCGCTCGATGGTCTCGACGATCACGAAACGCTCAGGAATGGCGTACTTCGATATCAGGCCACAGTCGGCCAGCGCACCCAAGTGCGCACGGAGCATGTCGGCATCCACGTCCCTCCCCGAAACGGGCACGACGATTGCCAGCGGACGCTCGCCCCACTTCGGATCGACCATACCGATGACCGCCACTTCCTGAACCCCCGGATGCTGACCGATCGCATCCTCGAGCGCGATCGACGAAATCCATTCGCCGCCACTCTTGATCACGTCCTTTGCGCGATCGACCAAATGCAGGTAGCCGTCCTCGTCGAACCGGCCGATATCGCCGGTGTGCATCCAGCCGCCCGTCCACAGCGCATGACTGCCAGCTGGGTCCTTCAGATAGCCCTGAGTCAAATGCGCCGCGCGCGCGACAATTTCTCCTACCGAAACACCGTCCACCGGCACCGGCCGCATCTCGCTGTCGACAACCTGCACCTGCGTTAGCATGCCGGGCAAGCCTGCGCTGACGCGTATGCGGAGATCGCGCTCGAGCCTGCCTCGCTCATCGGCAATATCGTCCAGCACGTCGGTTTTGATTAACGCCAAGGTGAGCAGCGGGCAGCTCTCCGACATGCCATACCCGCAATATATGTCGATGTTGTGCGCCCGCGCCTGCTTGCAAAGCACGTGAGACAACGCACTGCCACCGATCACGACCTTCCAGCCACCAAAATCGGCGTCTTGCGCTTCAGGCGTGGCAAGCACCATCTGCAGCACGGTCGGCACGCAGTGCGAGAACGTTACGCCTTCCGACTTCGCCAAACCCGCCAGCATCGATGGCTCGTAGCGGCCAGGATAGACCTGCTTCCAGCCGCACATGGTCGCAATGTACGGATAACCCCACGCATGTGCGTGGAACATCGGCGTCATCGGCATGTAGACATCATTGCGCGAAAAACGGCCATTCTCGGTCGACTGGGAAACCGTCGCCAGTACGGCCAACGAATGCAGCACGATCTGCCGGTGGCTGAAGTAGACGCCCTTCGGCATTCCGGTCGTCCCAGTCGTATAGAACAGCGTCGCGCGGGTGTTCTCGTCGAACTCCGGAAATACGAAGGCCGGATCGGCCGCACCGAGCAGCGCTTCGTACTCGCCGGCCCAGTCGAGCCCGACTGGAATCTGCCCGTCTTCGCTCAGACAGATGAAGCGCTTGACGTGCGGTAACTGCGCACGGATTTCCTGGATCAGCGGCACGAAATCGACATGCAGGAGTACCGTCTCCGCCTCAGAATGATCGACCGTATAGGCAACCTGTGCAGGCGTCAGGCGAATGTTCGCCGTCATCAGTGTCGCGCCGAGCATCGGCACGGCGAAATAAGCTTCCAGGTAACGATGGCTGTCCCAGTCGAGCACCGCCACGGTATCGCCCTCACCGATTCCGAGCCGCGACAGGGCACTGCCGAGCCGCCCGATGCGCTGGACCAGCATCGGATAGTCGAACCGCAGACGGTCACGATAAACGACCTCCTTGCGCGAGCGCTGCGCAATGGGCATTACCAACAGCTGTTTGATAAGCAACGGGAACGCATACGGATTCATTTTGTCTCCACTCAGTTTCTGTTATTGGCTTGTTTCATCGTCACGGCCGTGCTAATTCACCCCATCATCACCCGCAATGCCGAGCTCGCGGTTTAGCTCGTCGGTATGCTGTCCGGGTGCCGGTGCATCGCACAAATCGGGATAGTCAAAACCCGCGAATCGAACCGGCGGGCGCACCTCGATATAACCGCCTTCGGTCGGATGCACGCGTTGACGAAACAGGCCAGTCGCATTCAGATGCGGATCAGTCAGCACGCTACTGATTTCATTGACTTGGATGGCCGGCACGTTCGCCGCCTTCAGGATGCTCAACCACTCCGCAGTGGTCCGCTCAGGCAGTATGATCGCCATGACTTCGTACATCTGTTGTACGCTATTGCGCCGCGACATCTCGTCGGCAAAGCGCGGCTCGTCGAGGACCTCCCCATGGCCAGCGGCCTCGAAGAAGCGAACCCATCGGTCATCAATGTACGGTGCGACTGAAATGTAACCATCGCGGGTGCGCATGGGCTGGCGTGTCGGATCGAGCTGACGTGAATATCCCCAGCGCCCAGTTGGCGGAACATAGGTCTCGTTGCACAGGTGTTCGAGAAGATTGAAGCTCGCGATCGACTCGAACATGGGGACTTCGATATATTGCCCCTCCCCGGTGCGCAAACGCTGTACCACCGCCGCGAGCGTCGCATAGGCAGCATGCAGGCCGGACACCTTGTCGGCGAACAACGTGGGCAGATATCGCGGCTTGGGATCGCCGTCCACACGGGGCAATAGCGTGGCGGCACCCGATGCGGCCTGAATGATGTCATCGTAAGCCTGCAAGCCAGCGTATGGGCCGTCGAGCCCGAAGCCGGTGCAGTGCACATAGATGATGTCGGGCCGAAGCTTGCGGACCTCGTCGTAACCCAGCCCCGCGCGTTCGATGGCCTCGGGCCGGATGTTGTGCACAAATACATCGGCGGTCTCGAGCAGGCGCCGCATCGCCGCACGGCCGGCCTCGGTTTTCTGATCCCAATCGACTGAACGCTTGCCCCGATTGAGCCGCATGTGAACCGGCCCCATCCCGACAGTCACCGGTGGCGTGCCGATGCGGCGCACGGTATCACCACCCGGCGGCTCGACCTTGATCACGTCCGCACCAAGGTCGGCGAGAATCTGCGTGCAGTACGGCCCAAACACCACCGTGCTCATATCCGCGATGCGAATCCCGGCTAACGGGGGCTGCTTCTTCATATGCGTGTCTCCTGATGATAGGCGCATCGCACGACCCCTTCTGCTCCGGACACGGCAAAACTGCAAGAGCGAGCGCCACCGCTATCATGCCGGCGGGAATAGGTCGAGCGGGTTCGATGACTTTATGGGTGCTGCGTCAGGCGACGCATCGTCGGAAATGAGTAATTCTCACGGCTGGACAGGGGAGCGTCGTGCCATCGGTCGAAAGGTGCGGCAAACCGGCTTTTCAGCGCCAAGGAGGGAAAAACGTCAATGGTGCCTCTACGCGACACCGGTCAATTCGGGGACATGCGTGAACAGATCGCCGACGAGGCCGTAGTCGGCCACGCTGAAGATCGGTGCTTCCGGATCCTTGTTGATCGCGACGATCACCTTCGAATCCTTCATGCCGGCCAGATGCTGGATCGCACCCGAGATGCCGACCGCGATGTACAGCTGCGGCGCGACGATCTTGCCGGTCTGGCCGACCTGGTAGTCGTTCGGCACGTAACCTGCGTCGACTGCGGCACGCGATGCGCCGAGTGCAGCCGACAGCTTGTCGGCCAACGGCTCCAGCACCTTCGTGTAGTTTTCGCCGCTGCCCAGACCGCGGCCGCCCGACACGATGATCTTCGCGCTGGTCAGCTCCGGACGGTCCAGCTTCGTCACTTCACGGCTCACGAACTTCGACTTGCCGGCATCGGCTGCCGCTTCGATCTTCTCGACCGCTGCGCTGCCGCCGTCGGCCGCGACCGGATCGAAACCCGTCGCACGCACCGTGATGACCTTGATCGGGTCGCTCGACTGCACCGTCGCGATCGCGTTGCCCGCGTAGATCGGGCGCTCGAACGTGTCGGCCGAATCGACCGCCGTGATGTCCGAGATCTGCGCGACGTCCAGCTTCGCGGCGATACGCGGCGCGATGTTCTTGCCGTAGGCCGTCGCCGGCGCGAGGATGTGCGAGTAGTCCTTCGCGATGTTCAGCGCGGTCGCCTCGACGTTTTCCGCCAGGCCTTCGGCCAGTTGCGGTGCGTCGGCCAGCAGCACCTTCGACACACCTGCGATCTTCGCTGCTGCATCTGCCGCCGCTTGCACGTTGTGGCCCGCGACCAGCACGTGAACGTCACCGCCGACGAATTGGCCAACTTCGGCTGCCGCCGCCACCGTGTTCAGCGTCGCGGCCTTGATCGACGCGTTGTCGTGTTCTGCAATCACCAGAATCGTCATTTCCTTGCGCTCCCTCTTACAGCACCTTGGCTTCGGTCTTCAGCTTCTCGACCAGCGTCTTCACGTCCGGCACCTTCACGCCGGCCGCGCGCTTCGGCGGCTCGACCACCTTCAGCGTCTTCAGACGCGGCGCGACATCCACGCCGAGGTCTTCCGGTTTCACGGTTTCCAGCGGCTTCTTCTTCGCCTTCATGATGTTCGGCAGCGTCACGTAGCGCGGCTCGTTCAGGCGCAGGTCGGTCGTGATGACCGCCGGCAGCGACAGCGACAGCGTTTCCGCGCCGCCGTCGACTTCGCGGGC
>NZ_JPGM01000125.1:0-6860 GCF_000731655.1 Burkholderia sp. MSh2
GGCTTCGGGTTGTGCTTCCTGTACCTGCGCAACGTGAAGGGCTTCTGCTGGAATCACAAGCGCGTGTACCGGATCTATCGAGATCGACTTCTCATTGCCATCGGAACGCATGATCCGTGCGTTGCGGCAGATCATCGAATGGCGCGGCAGACCCAAGGCGATTCGGTGCGATAACGGGCCCGAGTACCTGAGCGCAGCGATCATCGAATGGGCCCGACAGTATGGCATCAGGCTCGACTACATCCAGCCGGGCAAGCCGCAGCAAAATGCGTATGTCGAACGATTCAACCGGACCGTGCGGTACGAATGGCTGTCGCAGTACCACTGGGAAGACTTGGACCACGTGCAGCGCTTCGCGACCGATTGGATGTGGACTTACAATCACGACCGCCCGAACATGGCCCTGGGCGGATTTACCCCAAAGCAGCGGTTGGCAATGGCCGCTTAGTTTCTACTTTTGAACCCCGTGGAAAACGGGGGGATTACCCTTCCAGCCGATCAATAAAATAGAAAGGAATTTGTTGGAAAGCAAAATTCCTGATGGTCCTGCCGCGTCAAACCCGACCGCCTGCGAGATGGAGTATGAATTATTGTCAGACCATATTGTGGTTTTCTCGATCAAAGTCCATTCTCATGGCCTGTCGACGTCGCTAAAATTGCGGCGATATAACGGGGAAGCCGTTCCCGTGAGAGCGTAGGCCGTTGAGCCTGCAAAAAACAACAAGATGGAAAACGCATGAACATGACCGAAGTGGCTCAGGCGATTCGTGGCGGCCTGATCCAGCAAGATCGCCTGCTCAAGGCGAGCATCCCATCGCTGCCGGAGAACGCGCTTGTTCCGCGCCGAGCCGTGACTTATTCCGAGCTTGGCCGTGACTTCAGTGTCACGCTCGACATGGTATCCACAGCAGGCGATATTGAGCTCAAAACATTGATCGCTCAACCGATGACCCTGTGGTTGCAGCAAGCGAACAAGTCCTATTTGCCGATCAACGGCTACATCCATACAGCTCGTAGGCTTGGTGCTGACGGAAGCCTTTCAAGTTATCAGTTGGCCTTCGCTTCATGGATGCATTTCCTAAAGTTCCGCAGCGATATGCGGTACTGGCAGGACCAGAGCGTTGACGCCATCCTCACCGATGTATTCAATGCGCATCCACAAGCGCGGGGACAATTCGAATTCGCCTTGCTGAAGACGTTACCGTCGCGCTCGTACTGCCGTCAGAGTGAGACCGATTGTAATTTTGTCCATCGATTGATGGAAGAAGAAGGCTTGTTCGGTTTTTGGCGCCAGGACAACGAGGGAAAGTCACACAGGCTCATCGTGACCGATGACATTTACTCGCTTGATGAGGTATCTCCCAATCCAGTCGAGTTCTCCAAATCGGGCGCGACTGGCGAAACGGATGCATTTACGCAATGGGCAGGCTCGCGGACATTGCAGAGTACCGTCCATACGACGCGTACGTTTGACTACAAGGCACCATCCTCTATTGCCAACCCGAAAGGTACGACGCTGCCGACGATGGCCGGTCAAGGAAATTTGCCGGAACAGACGGAAGTCTACGAATATACCGGCGCCTACACGTATCTGAACCGGGATCGCGGTGAACATCTGTCAAAGATTCATCTAGAGGAATGGGAATCGAGAGCGAAGAGATTTCTTGGTATGGGGGGCGTTCGGGCCATTGATGCCGGCCGCCGCTTCGTACTGACTGGCCATCCTGAGCACGATCGCGATCAAGCCGGGCACCGAGAATTCGCATCGATCAAAGTGCGCCGGTACGTTGAGAACAACCTGCCGCTATCGAATCACGAAGCGAACTTTCCTTATAGCTTGCAGAGCGAACTAGCGCAGGCGAAGTTCGAACAAACGGGAGAGGTCGTCACTCACGAAGACGGCTCGGCCGGTTTTTATCTGGTCGAAGTCGAGGCACAGCGCGTGACGGTTCCGTATAGGAGCCCGTTCGAGCACAAGAAGCCAACGATGGAGTTGGAGACGGCAATCGTCGTCGGGCCGCAGGGCGAAGAGGTGTACACGGATGCACTGAACCGTGTAAAGGTCATGTTCGTTTGGGACCGACAGAACTCGGGTAACGCAAATGCCTCGTGCTGGGTGAGAGTCGCGCAGTCGGATACGGGCGGGGGTTACGGGAGCGTACACGTTCCGAGAGTCGGAGAGGAAGTGCTGGTCGGCTATGTCGGAGGTGACTGTGACAGGCCCATCGTGCTGCATCGCGTTTACAACGGGAGCGTCCAGCCGCAATGGCACAGCAATGGCATCCTGTCGGGCTACCGATCGAAAGAGTATGCAGGTGCTGGCTACAACGAGATGGTCCTTGACGACGCTACTGCGCAGAATCGTGTCCGGCTGTTCAGCAGCAGTTCGAACACGCTTCTCCATCTCGGCTATCTCATCGATCAGGACGGTAACACCCGCGGCCCCTATCTCGGCAGCGGTTTCGATTTGAAATCGGACGCTCACGGCGCAATTCGTGCGGCGCAGGGGCTTTTCGTCTCAAGCTACGACGCATCGGTCAAACAGCCCATGGATGCGCGTCACGCGACCAGTCAGCTCGTCAATGCGGAAAGCGTTGTCCAGTCGCTTTCTGACGCAAGTGCAGGGCATCGCGCTGAGAGTCTCTGCGCAGGCTATGATGCGTTGCGTGCATTTACCGACGCGACGCAGGCAAGTGTCGCCGGTACTTCTACCGGAGGTCGCACCGCCGGTGGCGGTACCGGCAGTGCGAACGGTTTCAAGGCCCCGATCATGTTGTTCGCGAGCCCGGCCGGTATCGCAACATCAACGCAACAGTCGACGCAGATCACGGCTGACCAGCATGTAAATATCGTTAGCGGTGAAAGCACGCATCTGGCTGCAGGGAAATCGTTGATCGCAAGCGTGGCCGAAAAAGTCAGCCTGTTCGTTAAGAATGCGGGGATGAAGCTATTCGCAGCAAAGGGTAAAGTAGAAATCCAGGCACAGTCGGATAATGTCGAAATAATCGCTGATCAGGTTCTGAAACTGATCAGCGCAAAGCGTCGGATCGAGATCACCGCCGCCGAGGAAATCCTGCTCAACGCGCGCGGTAGCTATATCCGAATCAGCGGTGCAGGAATCGAGCATGGTACGCCCGCGCAATGGACCGCCTATGCAGGCAACCATGCGCTGCCGGGCCCGAAGTCGCTACCTGTCGTCGTACCCGGTTTTGACATGCCCAAAGCATTCAGCAACCGACTCGATGTCTATGATATCTACTGGCAAAGAGAATTCGGCGAGGTCGAATATACGGCGCGACGGGAGAATGGTGATGTGGTCGCTCAGGGTACTCTCGATGAGCATGGCCGCACGCCACGCTTGACGACCGACCAACCCGAGACCCTCCAGGTACTCGTCGGCACTCAAGGGTCCTGGCTAGTCGAATCGGTAGCCCCATCGTCCAGCGATTCCGGCGAAGCTACTCCAGACGATCCGGACCATTGCGTCAATCACAGCGCCTGAACGCCATTCGAGCCAATCCGAAAAAATCATGACCGCCCCGAATACCAACACTGATCCTCTGTCCGCCGTAACGGTCTATTTCAAGGATCACTTTGGCCGACCGATCCAGGATTTGAAAATCGAGATCAAGGGTATGGAAGACCGCGCGAATCAGGTCTATCACGCCGCATCGACAAATGCGGAGGGTGCCATCCGGTTCTCGGTTCAAATGGGCACTGCGCTATCCGTGCATGTGAAGCGTTGGACTAGCGATACGATGAAGGAAGTCGCACGTTTGAACGCGTCTCTGTCTCAGGCCTACTTCAATCTGACCAGTCCGAAGACCAAGCATGACTTGCCGACCAAGGTCGACGATACGGCGAAAGGCGATTACTGGCGCGGCACTTACCTTGTCAAATCGCACGACAATCTGACGACAATCGCGAAGAAATATCATACGAGCGTTGATTTGCTCAAGCGGGTGAACGGACTGAAATCAGACCTCATCTTGGTAGGCCAAAAGTTGAAGGTCCCCCCTGCCGAGACTCGGAAATCCGATGAGCCGACGCCAAAGAAACCAAGCCCACCGGGTAGCCCACCGCAGAACGATCATCCGAACAACGATAGGGGAGCGCCGACTTCGGCACCTCGTCAGGGCGCTGCACCTATCATTTTTCCGATACAAACCCGCCCGCTAAATGACGAGGGCGGCGTATACGGAACGACGTCGTCGGACTATACATGGACCAAACCTTTACATGGCGGCGGTCATGATCAATCACGATTTGGTGCGACTCGCGATCGCGGTCGGAAGCATGCGGCCCGCGACCTTTACGTGCAGGCACACACTCCGATCGTAGCGATTGCACCGGGCGTCGTTATCAAGCGCGAACTTTTCTATTGCCAAACCTGGCAGATCAGTATTCATCACAAAACTTCTGATGGTCGAGAGTTTATCGCTTTGTACGGCGAAGTCGATCCATCGTCCACAAAGGTGAAAATCGGAGACACAGTAAGCCAGGGGCAAGTTCTTGCTAACAGCGGAGTACTGTTGAAGGATAACGGTACCCCGCTGCATATCGTCGGAAGCGAAAATGTGTCGATGCTCCATTTCGAGACGTATTCGGGCGCTCTCGGATTCGATCCCCACTCGAAACTGAACGGAAAAACGTTGGGCGGTCCGTTCCAGCGTCGCGGCGACTTGATCGATTCGCTCGCGATTCTGCAGGAGGGCTACAAGGCGACGTTTCTCGATGCGCCACCCCTGAAACCTACCGGCCAACGCATCCCGATAGCCCAATTGAAGATTTCGGATCAAGGCAAGGAATTTATCAAGGGTTGGGAGGGAGTGCACTATGACACTGCGAAGGCCAATAGTTACTATTACAACGACAGTAAGGGTTATTGTACGGTTGGCTGGGGTCACCTGATTGCCGAAAGCAGTTGTGCGGCGAACGGGTACATTGCGATGTCGAGCAAGATAACCGTGGCTGAGGCTCAGACACTTTTTGACAACGATGTCGCGGTGATCGAAGGTCGTGTCAAGAATGCGATCAGCGTACCCCTCTACCAGCACGAGTACGATGCACTGGTCTCGCTCGCCTTTAACATGGGCAGTCTGAGCAAAGCGCCAAGTCTGTGTCGTAAACTGAACAACGGTGACTACACTGGAGCACCTGTCGAATTCCTGGATATCGAAAACAAGACGCGCCGCGAACGAGAGCACGACATGTTTTGTCTAGGCACTTACAATTCCAACCATTAAACGAACGATATCTTTTTCATGCAGAAATTCACACTGAGCTTACTCCTCCTGATGTCGGTGGCCTTTGGGCCGGCGCATGCTTCGGCCGAGGAAATATATCGAATGATAGGTGCAGCGCAGTTCGAACAGGGACATGACACACACCAGTTGCCCTTTCCGGTCAATCCCCAGGCCGCGGCTTTTCTCACTTTCGATGATAGTGCGTTTGCACTTCATTACACCGGGCACAGTTGCAACGTAAAGATCGACAAGAAAATGAACTTCTATGTCGACCCGGTCATCTCTCACTCGTTCGGTTCCAGAGACAAATTCAATGCTTTTCTGACCGCGAAGTTCCATGCGAAAGGCGCGGCGCTGACTGATACCTATATTCTGGGTGATGTCGACGCACCGCTCTGCTCGGGCCTCCGATCTGCGATGATCTATCGATCGCAGGACGAGATGGTGTTGCTCGACGGTTCTTGGGCGTACGCCTTCGCGCGTCAAACCCATGCGCCAGCAAATGCGGAGCAAAGTTTCGACTGCAGTAAAGCCGCAACGAATGTCGAACACCTTATATGCAAGAATCCAGATCTGATTAAACTCGATGCAACCGTCAATCGTGGCTACGTTGCGATGATGCTGACCAATTCGAAAGAAATTTCATACCAAGATCCAGTGAGACTAAATCAAATCAACTGGATCAAGACAGTACGGAATTCCTGTAGTGACAACGCTTGCTTGATGAAAGCATATAACGGCCGCATAGCCTACATCAAAGGTAGGATAGCAAGCACCTACCCGTCTTATCCCGAAGAGGATTCCAATCAAGAAGGTGATTGATGCACGCGCACCTCTGTCCAGACAACACGCAGAAACTCGTTCTCAACTTTGTCGAGGTGCAAAATGGCGCTAGCTATCATCGTGGTCGGAGATATGACATCGCATGGGGGGCGCGTGATCAGCGGCTCGGATATCCATACGATTGGAGGTAAGGCGATTGCTCGTCTGCATGATCTCGTTGACTGCCCAGAAAAATATCCCGATGGCAAATCGCACGGCATTAACAAGATCATTGAAGCACATCCAACGTTGACAATTGACGGCGAGCGTGTTGCGCTACATGGTCACCACACCGAATGCGGTTGCATGTTGATTGGCAGCACCGCTACGCAGGTTGGAGACTAGTGTCACCTCGGTGATCGACTTAGCTCGGATTTACATGCCGGATTGTGGACCGTGAGCAGGCGTGCGAGCCCGATCCAGTGTGGCGTTCGGTCTGCAGGACAATCGGTGTGATCGTGTGCGACGGCCCACTTCATTTGAGTCACGGACCCGATGGCCGACAGTCGACGTTAAGTGACGACATCTGTCAGAGCGAATGTCCAGCCATCGAAGCCGGTGGCGTCACAGTCGATATCGTATATCGCGGTCTGAGCGACAGAGAACGTCTTGTTCCGAAGGATGGCGAATCAGGTTGTACGGTAATACCCCCGCTTTTAACGCGAGTCAGAAGTAGAGGCTAAGCGGCCATGGCCAGCCGCTGTTTTGGCGTTACGCCACCAAGGCCCATGTTGGGGCGCTCATGATTGTATTGCCACATCCATTCCGTGGCGAACTGCTGGATGTGCTCAA
>NZ_JPGM01000126.1:0-6252 GCF_000731655.1 Burkholderia sp. MSh2
ACATCACGGAGCAGACGTTCTACCGGTGGCGAAACAAGTTCGGCGGTATGGATGTGGCCGAAGCCCGTCGGCTCAAAGAGCTTGAATCGGAAAACGAGCGGCTCAAGCGCCTGATTGCCGAGCAACTGCTGGTGATCGATGGCCTGAAGGAGTTCAGCCGAAAAAAATGAATACCCCGACGGGCCGGCGCGAAGCGCTGGAAGTCCTGATCCGGCGGGGGCTGCCACAACGCAAGGCATGCCGTTACCTGGGCTTGAGCCGCCGGGTGCCGGCCTACAAACCTAGACAGCCGGAGAAAGATCGGCTTCTGGGCGAGCAGTTGATCGCAGCGTCTCAGGAAGTGCCGCGCTTTGGGTATCGACGTATCTCGGCCTGGCTGTCGCTGGGCGAATCGCGGGTGCGCCGCCTGTGGCGAGCCCTGAAGCTGAGTATCCCGAGACGGCGCCCGCGTCGCAGACGCTGCGGCAGCGACATTCGCCTGCCCGGCGCGACGCGGCCCAATTCGGTCTGGAGTTACGACTTCGTCCACGATCAGCTGGTAGACGGCCGGGTCTTGAAGATGCTGTGCGTTATCGATGAATACACGCGGGCATGTCTGGCGATCGAGGTCGGCGCCAGCCTGCGCTCTCAGGACGTAATTCTGGTGCTGTCGAGGTTGATGCGGTTGTATGGCAAGCCGGCGTTCATCCGGTCGGACAACGGTGCGGAATTTACCGCTGCCCGTGTCATGCGCTGGTTGCGCGACGCGTCTGTCGGCCCGGCCTTCATCACGCCGGGTAACCCATGGCAAAACGGTTTCGTCGAAAGCTTCAATGGCAAGCTGCGCGACGAACTGCTGAATCGCGAATGGTTCCGCAGCCGCGCTGAAGCCAGGGTGCTCATCGAGCAATGGCGTCAGTTCTACAACGAGAAGCGGCCACATAGCGCCCATCGTTACCAACCTCCGGCCACGGTCCGTCGAGCCTGGCCGGAGTCCGATAATATCGACATGCGACTCACTGCTTAACTGGCTACAAAATCCCGCCGCAGGTCACTCCATATACGCATCAGATGGAATGTGATGCGGTGTGAGGTTGTCACCCGTTGATCCAGCTCTCTTCAGGTCCCTGTACTTTCCAACGTCTCCTTCGCCGGGAAGCAACGACGGGCAACAACATCGTGTGGGCCCGGTAGGATCAGTCCACTGAACGGGGTTGGGTGCGTACTGATAAACCTCTCACTCAACATCAACCCAACGAAAAAAGTGCAACTACTCCGGCCGGATAAGTAACTCTGCAGCCCTGGCAAACTCATAGGCCAAAACATCGTCATCTCGCCTGTTCTTCAGCGCGCGCTCCAAATATGAGCGCGCCTCTGATTTTCGATCCAGTTCATACAACAAGTCACCCAGGCATACCAATCCCTGAACTAACGCCACCTCGTCGCTTTCGTGCTCGGCTTCCACGATAACTTCCCGCAATATCGCCTCCCCGCGATCAACGGCCCCTCGATCTAGGAGCATAAGTGCTTTTTGAAATTTCTGACGAGCCGCCATAAACCCTCCCATCGATTAACAACGTGACCCGTATCGACCTGAAAAATTTCGCGACGATTTCGGGATGTTATAATTTCTCATCATATTTTTGGTCTGCGACTCCAAATCCTTACGGGTGAAATTAGGATTGTTACTATACCAATTTTGCCAGTCCTTATTCCATCCGTCCGCGTGCAAGCTGTTGTGTTCGGCGTTCGGTATCTGGGCAATTTGACGATGGATATAGTCCTCAGGATCGGCGATGCCGACGCTCTTCATTTGTGACGTAAAATCATCGTCTCGCAGCATGGCTTGAGGAATCAGGTGATGTTCTCGAATTTGAGCCGGTCCAAACCGCTGCCGCCATTCGGTACTGCATCGTGACAACCCACCCTTTGTTGTTCCTGTCACTGTTGGCTGCAGGCCGAGTGGATCAACCCAACTAACGGGGTTCGGCGCGTATTGATAGACGTTGATGCCGCCCGCCAACCCGATCGGGTCTGTCGAGATGAACCGTCCGGCGTTGGGGTCGTAGTACCTGTGCCGGTTATAGTGAAGGCCCGTCTCATGGTCGAAGTACTGCCCCTGGAAGCGGATCGGATTGCGGATACCCGCCTTGCGCGCCGCCTCTCTGATCACCTCCTTCGCTTCGCCCCACGCCTTGTAACGCACTGACCAGGCGACTTCGCCTGCCTCGTCCGTCACCTCTTGCGGTGTACCAATCTGGTCGCACTGGTAATAGCCAATCTGTGCGAACATCCTTGGCTTGTTCGTGCGGCTCCACAGCGGGTCACGGTCGATGTCGTAGTGCTCATCGTATTCCGGCTGATCGTGCAGTTCAATCCAGCCTGCGTGAACCGCTTGCGCAAGCGGGACGAAGCTATCCGGCTCGTACACATAGTGCGTCGTGCGGCCACTGCCGCCATACTCGCCCGTGCCACTCTCCCACGCCAACCTATCGCCGCCCCACCCGTATAGCGTCATGCCATACCCGTTCTCCGCGTTCAGCCGCGCCGTCTCGGCCTCCCGATAGCCACTGCCGTCATACGAACTCTGCCGAACCCAAGCGTTCGACTCCTTCGCCACTCGTCGACCCAACGCATCGTACCAATAGCGCACCGTCACCTTGCCGTTACTGCATCGAACGAGTCGAACTTATCAGGCAATTTGGCCTACCTCGCCTGTCACCTCCTGCGGCGTATCGATCTTCTCATCTAGTGAATAAATAGCAAAGGTTCACTATCGTTTTTCAGAAAATCCATGGAATTAGACAGCGTCGTCGAAGCCCAGTCAATTTCCTCAATTCTCCTGAATTCGATACCGGCATCTACCTGCCTTACCTTGACTTCGTCAACAAACCTCTCTGAGCAAAAAATAGGATCTTGCCCGGAATATATATTTTTAATCTTAAACAAATCGCGATTCACTCCTGCTTTAATCGAAATACTTTCAATAGAGAATTGACCGCCAAATTCATCAGGCATCAAAATCGACGATTCCTTCACCACGCCTTCCGCAGACTCGTACACATCTCGAGCAAACGAAATAATGCGATACTCTCTTTTCGAAATACAAACACCATGCCGATCGACAACATGTAACGGCTGCATCTCCCGAAGATGAACATCGAAATCCACGAGCACCCTTAAAAACTCCAAACTCACCAAATTGAATTTTGAGCCAGCCCCTCCAGATCTGACATCATACAAAATTAATTTATCACGAGAAATAAGAAACATTTCACCCGGGAAAATAATCTCGCGATCATCAAACTGGTTATACCATGGCTTCACCCAATATTCGAGCGCCTCGACATCCTCAACAAATTCATCATAGATAATACCCTGCATGGATCCAACCGGGCATCCTCGCTCCTTCCTTTCCAACAAAACGTAATATTTCATACCAAAGCCTCAAAATAGTCGAACAGGATTACTCCCCGGGGCCATCAAAAGAAGCCTGTTTTGGCTCTGTAACTGCGCGATCTTATCTCGCGCCGTTGCCTCACTGATATTTTTTTAATCAAATTCTTTTCGATATTATCAACTCTAGCCTCAACGATCGCCGAGTAAACTCCATGAGATCCGCAATGATAAAATTTACGCTTCATGGCCTTCGCTTTTGCTTCACTATCCGGCATTAGCAAGCCATTCTCTTTAGCATCCCTCTTACCCTCCAGTCCAATCTTGTTAAAAAATGCCTGATGTCGACCCCACACTTCCTCGGGAATTAAATGATGCGCCTGCATGTGATCGCCAGTCGCCCCGCCAAGATTGCGGTTCAAAGTCGAACTACATAAGCCTTGTGGATCAGTCCATTGGACAGGATTGGGCGCATACTGAAAGACGTTGATGCCACCCGCGAGGCCGATCGGGTCCTTCGAGATGAAGCGCCCCGACACGTCGGATCGTAATACCGATGCCGGTTATAGTGAAGGCCGGTTTCAGCATCGAAGTATTGCCTTGCAAAGCACAACGAGCCACATCATATCGACATGCGCCATGATTCCAGCAAACCAACCTCAAGTACACGATTAGCTTCGCCGTTCTCGATTGTGCCTACATATGTACGGTCAATCTCGATTTCAAACTCAACGCCGGTATCCCGACTATAGGCTTTTAGGAAGCCAATCAGCGATGACACGTCGGAATAGGACGATTGTTCGACAACTTGATCTCGAATCGCATTGGTTGGGAAGAATAGGACGCATCCGACCGAACGCACCGGAACGTCTTCCGGACGTGTGCATCCCTCGTCATCCACCTCGTCGAAGAATTGGGGTAAGCCATTGGACCATTTGTGTGCGCTCAACGAGCCAACAATCGACTGAAAGCGCGCAACATCATTCTCATCAAAATCGCTGCTGATGATAGCTACAAGTGGTCTCTGATCGTCCATCATCTCACCCGCATGCCCCGGGTCCCCCCGGATTGTTTCTAAAGCCTCCGTGCATATGTGCATCCATATTCCGAGATTCTGGTAACGGTATCGTCACAGGACTACCGCCGATGTGATGCATTGGGATCTTTTCCCCTCGCAACGATTCGTCCCCCGGGAATGCACTGATCCACGCGTCATCGACAATGGGCGTTTTTCCCTGTGCAATTTTCCCTTTATTTTCCGGACTCGGAATGTCCCCGTTGCCCGTTTCATCCCACAAATCGCGGAGCCCGCGCCAATCGCGCGGATTGTTCCGCTTCACACCGAGTCGTGTACAACTGAGTCCCAGTGGGTCAATCCACTCGACCGGGTTAGGCCCGTATTGATAGACGTTGATGCCGCCAGCCAACCCGATCGGGTCCTTGCTGATGAACCGTCCGACGTTGGGATCATAATACCGATGCCGGTTATAGTGCAGCCCGCTTCAGCGTCGAAGTATTGCCCCACAAAGCACAGCGGATTGCTAATCCCTGTCCGGCGTACCGTGTTGCTCATCACCTTGCGCGATCGCCTATTAATCCGTGTTTCCTTAGCTGGTCAATAGCTCCGAGGGGCAACCTAGAGCTCACCTCTCCCCAAGCGTCAAGCCTTTGAGACTCACCAACAGATCTGTCAGCGAATCAGCCGATCTCTCCAGAAATTTCAGGTTCATTACCCCCATTCCAACCTCAAATACCTCTCCACTAGAATTAATCAAAATTGCTTGGCCACCGCTATCATCCCCAATCATGAAGTATCCCGGAAGATACTTTTGAACTTCATATTCCATATTTCTCTCAGGCAAAATTTCTATTTCATGCAAAGCCAAACAGCCCATCGAATTTAGCCCATTGGTGATTTGCAGAAAATCAACGTATTCCTTAGAAAAAAACAGCCCGATCTTCGCCTCCGCAACGTTAATCTGGCTAGAGGTCGCTGAAATTCTCAGTTCGAAGTGTTGACTAAGATACTCTCTATTTAGCATTGAAAGCTCCCAAACAATCGAAATATTTGTAATTTTACCGAATCGCTCGTCTCACAACACTTTCTGGAACACCTGCTGCCCTCATCTGCCGGGCAGCCTCATTAAACTCTGTCTGCACATCCGTATTGAAGCCGTTTCGATTTCGGAATGCCCGCTGCATGCCAGAGATTTGAGCGTGGACGGAGTCCGAAGTGCTCGGCAGCAAAACCGCCGGTGCAGCTCCAGAACTATAAGTCCCGTTAGGGAACACCTGCTGCTTTTCCCATTCCTGCTGAATTGGATGATGCGACTGCACAAGCCCGTCGGCAACCGTATTCGTGTTACCCGGTGCCCGATTCGCTTGGGGACTAAGGTTGCCGTGTTGATCTGCATCATTCACACGATAGCCACCTGGCCGCCTGCATGCCAAATCAAGCGGATCAATCCAGCCTATCGGATTGGGCGCGTATTGAAAGACATTGATCCCACCCGCCAGCCCAATCGGGTCCTTGCTGATGAACCGTCCCGACGTCGGATCATAGTACCGATGCCGGTTATGGTGCGGGCCCGCCCGTATCCGTCCTACCTTGCCTTCGCATTGCATCAGCGGGCAACTGCCATGTTGCCCGCCAACCAAGAAATCAATACAGCACTGCTACATTCAATTCAATTTAGACAGAACGAATGAAGCCCTCTCCTTAATTTTATCTGAGACATCCCCTTGCATCGCAACAAGCCGAGAAATAATTTCAGCCGCCCCCCCTCCATCGCCCAGTCTTAAATTATTGATCAACACATTCCGAGAATGATCTCCATTCAGCAGTCTGAATATGAATGTATCCAACCAATCAGATGC
>NZ_JPGM01000127.1:0-5722 GCF_000731655.1 Burkholderia sp. MSh2
GCTTCGTGCCGCGTGAGACGGTCGGCGCCCGCCTGGTTCGCGCGCAGCCGCGCGACGAGTTGCGCGCCGTTCAGCACCAGTTCCGCGTCCACCGTGCCGAGCGACGGCAGCGTCAGCGTCAGGCGCGTGCGCCATGCGATGCCGTCGCCCGTGTCGTCGTCGCCGCGCGGCGCGCGGCCGCCCGGATCGTCGGGCTCGATCGTCCAGTCGAGCCGCGCGCCGGGCCATGCCTCGCCCGTCCAGCGAAACTGGTCGGTTGCCAGCGCATCGAGCTGCTGCCTGACGAGCGGGACGGCGGCCGGATGCACGGTGGCGAACGTCTGAGCCGGCGAATCGGACGACGCGGCGGCCAGGTCGGCCCGCGCGGGCGTCCAGCGCGCGTCGGGGCGCTCGGCGAGCGGATCGGCCGTGTCGAGCGGCAACGCCGCCCCCTGCCGGGCGCCCGCCGCCCAGGCCTGCGCCGGGTCGCGAGCCGGCGCGCCGCCCGGCGGCGGCGTGCCCGGTTGCGCCGTCGCCCGCGCGGTCGCGGGCGGCGGCGAGCGCTGTGCGAGCAGCTCGTCGAGCACATCGGTCGAATCGTATTGCGCGGCGGCGTCCGGGTCGGCCTGCGCGGCCGCAAGGCGCGCCTGCGGCTCGCGCATCAGCGCCGCGAGCGGGCGCTGGCCGGCCAGCCACTGCGCGAGGTGCGATTCGTAGAAGAGGCCGCTCTCGCTCACCGCCTGCGCAAGCGCCGCGCTCAGCGCCGCCACCGGCGGCGCGGCCGGGGAAGCCGCCGTCGCGGCGGAAGCCTGGGTGGACGTCGCGGCCGGAGGGGCCGGAGCGGCTGCGCTCGCCTGGGCCGGCCCCGCCGGATCGGCCAGCAGCACGGTCGGGTCGGCCAGCAGCGGCACGCGCCCGGCAATCGCCGGGGTCGCGTCGCCGCCCGCACGCGAGATCGCGTCGAGCACGCGCCCGACTTCGGACAGCGCAGTCTGCGTGGAAGCCGGCGGCGCGGCGGGCGGGCCGCCGGTCGAAGGCGAGGACGACGCGCCGGCGCCGGGCGTGCCGACCTGCGCGGTTGTACCGCTGCCGGCTGGCGCCGACACGGTGCCGGTCAGCAGGCTGTCGAGGCGGCTCGCCAGCAGCGCGGCCGCAACGGAGTCGATACCGGTCATGATCGGAGCCTGCTCATCTCAGACACATCGTTGCGAATCCGCAAACGGCACACCGGCGCCGCCCGCGGGAATCGCGCGCATGCCGCGCCGGGCCCGTGCGCCCCGGCGCCCGTGCCCCTGGACACGGGCCCTACCCGCGCGCGCGGTAGAGATCGGTCAATACCTTGGTCGAGCGCCGCGCCTCGAACAGCGCGGACAGCCGCGCGACGTCCGGGCTCGCGAGATCGCGGATCGCGGCGTCGTCGGCCAGGATGCGGCGGATCAGGTCGAGCTTGCGGCCGAGATCCGATTTGTCGAGCACGACGCCCGGATCGGCCTCCTTCAGCCCGTCGACCAGCTGCATGAATTCGGCCTGCAACCCCGGCAACGCGCTCCAGTCGGCGCTGCGCGCGGCGCACAGCATCCGGCCCGACACGGCGGCGAGCGCCTCGTAACGTTCGAAGTATTCGGCCTTGCGATTCATCGTGATGCTTCCACTGCCTGTTGTGCTGCCATTCGCGCGACTTCCGGTGCGATCCCCGTCCAGGCTTCCTCGAGGGTCGCGAGCAGCCCGTCGACCTCGACCAGCATCGCGTCGCTCGCCTGCGCGTTCGCTTCGAGCAGGCGCCGGCCGATATACGCATACAGCGCATCGAGCCGCTCGGCGATCTGGCCGCCCGCGTCACGGTTCAGCGACGCCCTCAGGCCGCTCTCGACGATCCGGATCGCCTTGCCGATCGCCTCGCCCCGCGCGGATACGGTGCCCTGCTGCAAATGCATGCGCGCCAGCGCAACCGCCTGCCGCGCGCCCTGGTACAGCATCGCGATCAGCCGGTGCGGCGAGGCGCCCATCACCCCCGTCTCGACGCCGACACGCGCGTATGCACTGGCTCCAGCGTGTCCTGGGGAAAACATGCGCTTCTCCTTGTTATGCCATGGCTATACGGGAGCCGCCGCCATGCAATGCACGGCGCGACCTTCTCCGGAGTTATCGGAAGGGATTTGGAAAGCTTTAGGCGCGCGACGCCTCCGGCGGGCGCGTCAGGCCGGGCCGCCGCGCCCCGCCAGGCAAGCCCCGAGGCCGCGATCGACCGCCCCGGGCGACCATTTCTGGAGGGCCGCCCCTAGAGGCCCCTCCCCGACAGGCCGCCCCGTCACACCGACATCTGCATGATGTCGTTGTAAGCGCTCACCAGCTTGTTGCGGACCTGGAGCCCGAACTGGAAGCCGATGTTGGCTTTCTGCATGTCGACCATCACATCGTTCAGCGACACGTTCGGCGCACCGACCTCGAACGCCTGCGCCTCGCCGAGCGCATGCTGCTGGTCGCCGCTGATCTTGTCGAGCGACGCCTTCATCGCGCTCGCGAACGTGCTGGCCGTGGCCGCACCCGAGCCGGCCAGCGCCGCCGTCGGGCTCCCGACGCCGCCGGACGCCTGCGCGGCCAGCGACTGCATCTGTTGCAACACCGAACCGATTCCGCTGACGTTCGCAGTCATGCTGCCCCCAAAACCTAGAGAAGAGACCCGGACCACCGGGCGATCCGCCGGCGCCGCACCACGCGCACCATGCCGGATCGCGAAAAAGGATAGCAGCGCGCCGCGCGTCAAAGCCGAGAAAGTACGGGGGAAACCCCGCTCTTTTCGGTCGATCGGAGCACCGCCCGGATCACGATAATCGCATCGTGTCATTGTCCGCCCGCTCGTCCGAGCGAGCTCAGTCGTACCGCTCCGGAGAAACTCGACGCATGGATTCGCAGGCCAACTCGCTGATCAACCCAGACGCCCGCGCGGGCCTCGCCAGCCCGGCGTCCGGCGCCGCCGCGGCCGCCGCGTTGCCGGGCGCGGGGGGCGCAGGCGCGGACTTCGGACTTGGCGGCTTCGCGGAACGCATTCCCGGCATCTCGAGGATGAAGGGCAACCCGAAGCTGCCGTTCGTGATCGCCGTCGCATTCGCGATCGCCGCGATCACCGCGCTCGTACTGTGGAGCCGCACGCCCGACTACCGCGTGCTGTACAGCAACCTGTCGGACCGCGACGGCGGCGCGATCATCGCCGCGCTCCAGCAGGCAAACGTTCCCTACAAGTTCGCCGATGCCGGCGGCGCGATCCTCGTGCCGTCGAACCAGGTGCATGAAACGCGCCTGAAGCTCGCCGCGATGGGGCTGCCGAAGGGCGGCTCGGTCGGCTTCGAGCTGATGGACAACCAGAAATTCGGCATCAGCCAGTTCGCCGAACAGGTGAACTACCAGCGCGCGCTCGAAGGCGAGCTGCAGCGCACCATCGAGTCGATCAACGCCGTGCGCGGCGCGCGCGTGCATCTCGCGATCCCGAAGCCGTCGGTATTCGTGCGCGACAAGGAAGCGCCGAGCGCGTCGGTGTTCGTCGACCTCTACCCGGGCCGCGTGCTCGACGACGGCCAGGTCCAGGCGATCACGCGGATGGTGTCGTCCGGCGTGCCCGACATGCCCGCGAAGAACGTGACGATCGTCGACCAGGACGGCAACCTGCTGACCCAGACCGCGTCGGCATCCGGCCTCGACGCGAGCCAGCTCAAGTACGTGCAGCAGGTCGAGCGCAACACGCAGAAGCGCATCGACGCGATCCTCGCACCGCTGTTCGGCACCGGCAACGCACGCTCGCAGGTCAGCGCGGACCTCGATTTCTCGAAGCTCGAGCAGACGTCCGAAAGCTACGGCCCGAACGGCACGCCGCAGCAGACCGCGATCCGCAGCCAGCAGACCAGCAGCGCGACCGAACTCGCGCAGGGCGGCGCATCGGGCGTGCCGGGCGCGCTGTCGAACACGCCGCCGCAGCCGGCGTCGGCGCCGATCGTCGCCGGCAACGGCCAGAACGCGCCGCAGACGACGCCCGTGAGCGACCGCAAGGACCAGACGACCAACTACGAGCTCGACAAGACGATCCGCCATCTCGAACAGCCGATGGGCAGCGTGAAGCGGCTGTCGGTCGCGGTCGTCGTCAACTACCAGCCGGTCGCCGACGCGAAGGGCCACGTGACGATGCAGCCGCTGCCGCCCGCGAAGCTCGCGCAGGTCGAACAGCTCGTGAAGGACGCGATGGGCTACGACGACAAGCGCGGCGACTCGGTCAACGTCGTGAACAGCGCGTTCTCGACCACGGCCGACCCGTACGCCGACCTGCCGTGGTGGCGCCAGCCCGACATGATCGAGATGGCGAAGGAAGCCGCGAAGTGGCTCGGCATCGCGGCGGCCGCGGCGGCGCTCTACTTCATGTTCGTGCGCCCGGCGATGCGCCGCGCGTTCCCGCCGCCCGAGCCGGCCGCGCCGACGCTCGCCGCGCCGGACGATCCGGTCGCGCTCGACGGCCTGCCGGCGCCGGACAAGGCCGAGGAACCCGATTCCCTGCTGCTCGGCTTCGAGAGCGAAAAGAACCGTTACGAACGCAACCTCGACTACGCGCGCACGATCGCCCGCCAGGATCCGAAGATCGTCGCGACCGTCGTGAAGAACTGGGTGTCCGATGAACGCTGAAGGCTTGACCAAGAGCGCGCTGCTGCTGATGTCGATCGGCGAGGAAGAAGCCGCGCAGGTATTCAAGTTCCTCGCGCCGCGCGAGGTCCAGAAGATCGGCGCCGCGATGGCCGCGCTGAAGAACGTCACGCGCGAGCAGGTCGAGGACGTGCTGCAGGAATTCACGAAGGAAGCCGAGCAGCACACCGCGCTGTCGCTCGATTCGAGCGACTACATCCGCTCGGTGCTGACCAAGGCGCTCGGCGAGGACAAGGCCGGCGTGCTGATCGACCGCATCCTGCAGGGCAGCGACACGAGCGGCATCGAGGGCCTGAAGTGGATGGACTCGGGCGCCGTCGCCGAACTGATCAAGAACGAGCATCCGCAGATCATCGCGACGATCCTCGTGCACCTCGACCGCGACCAGGCGTCCGAGATCGCGTCATGCTTCACCGAGCGGCTGCGCAACGACGTGATCCTGCGGATCGCGACCCTCGACGGCATCCAGCCGGCCGCGCTGCGCGAGCTCGACGACGTGCTGACGGGCCTGCTGTCCGGCAGCGACAACCTGAAGCGCAGCCCGATGGGCGGCATCCGCACCGCGGCCGAGATCCTGAACTTCATGACCAGCGTGCATGAGGAAGGCGTGCTCGAAAGCGTGCGCCAGTACGACGCCGAACTCGCGCAGAAGATCATCGACCAGATGTTCGTGTTCGAGAACCTGCTCGATCTCGAGGACCGCGCGATCCAGATGGTGCTCAAGGAAGTCGAGTCGGAAACGCTGATCATCGCGCTGAAGGGCGCACCGCCCGCACTGCGCCAGAAGTTCCTCGCGAACATGTCGCAACGCGCGGCCGAACTGCTCGCCGAGGATCTCGATGCGCGCGGCCCGGTACGCGTGTCCGACGTCGAGACCCAGCAGCGCCGCATCCTGCAGATCGTGCGCAACCTGGCCGAGAGCGGCCAGATCGCGATCGGCGGCAAGGCGGAAGACGCGTATGTCTGATTCGGCGCGCGATCGTGCGGGCACCCTCACCGCATACCAGCGGTGGGAGATGGCGTCGTTCGACCCGCCGCCGCCGCCCCCTCCGCCCGACGC
>NZ_JPGM01000128.1:0-4943 GCF_000731655.1 Burkholderia sp. MSh2
GTACATGCCCCACCGCGACAGACAAGATCGGTATCGGCCAGAATGCAGTGCAATCCCAATGGATCGATCCACGATATCGGATTGGGCGCGTACTGGAAGACGTTAATACCGCCGGCCAACCCGATCGGATCCTTGCAGATGAACCGTCCAGAGTTTGGATCGTAGTACCTATGTCGGTTATAGTGAAGGCCCGTCTCATGGTCGAAGTACTGCCCCTGGAAGCGGATCGGGTTACGGATACCCGCCTTGCGCGCCGCCTCGCTGATGACTTCCTTCGCCTCCCCCCACGCCTTGTAGCGTGCTGACCAAGCAACCTCACCTGCCTCATCCGTCACCTCCTGCGGCGTGCCGATCTGGTCACATTGGTAATAGCGCGGCCTTTCATCTGCTAAACGCAAGAGCACATTTTTCAAAATCTCTTGACAAGCACCCACTCCGATTCCACCAATCCACCATCCGATTTTCAACTGACCAACACGGCCACCACAATGAAAATTACGTAACCTGAACGAAAAACAATCCCTCAAATTTATTCTTATCAACAAACAAATAGGCTAGAGCATCACCTAGCCCAAATATATCCTCCCAACCCACCGGAAAATCCCCCGAGTACAACTGAAGGGAAAATTCAAGCCCTTGATCGAGTGTCAATTTCTCATTTTGGAGAAATCCAGGAGGGAATCCCACTCCACTACCTTGATATGGCTGCCCCACATCACCCCCGACAACCAATCTTCTAGCCGGAATACTCTCGACTCCAAAACGCTCACTTTCTTTTTCGTGGAATATAACCTGAGTGGCGCCACTACTCTTAATTACCCTCATCTCCTCCGGATCGCCATGATACGTTATGCGATCCAAGAAATAATCATCCTTCGAGTATAGCGAAAATACCGAAACATATTCAGGCGCCCCCTCAATCCCAAGAAATTTGGTAGGCAAAGAAGCCACTAAGCACAACTCCTCCCCCGACGATGTTTTTGGCCAAGTTACGAGCCCCCCAATAAGCGCCCCACCTCCAACTCGGGGTTCGAGATGATCGTGACACTCTTCGTCAATTAGTAACGCCTTCATATCAACCCTCGCATTTGCATGGACATTTTTTAGCCAAAAACGCTTCCGCTTGCTTTCGAAGTCTCCTCGCCTGGCTCGCCGAAATCCCTGCCTTCCTCAAGCCACCTTGAGTAATGTCAAGTTCCCGTTTAATGTCATCGTGAAACTCATTCCTGCCAAGTCCGTACGTCTGTCGAATTTTAGCCTCGTGATAATGCGCGCCTCCTATTCCACGTGTGTCGGTGGCAGGGCCTCGCGTGTGCCGATCAAGATCAAGTGCAATTGAAGGATTGTTTGCATCTCTGCAATTTTTGTTCGTTAGCCCTTTTTTCACCAGATACTCATGGCGCAAAAGTTCGTGAGCTTGTAGGCTGTCACCAACATTGTCACCGCCGTTGAGATCTCCATAGGTACCGAGTTGTCCAACTTTCGCCAACCCCAGTGGATCGATCCACTCGACCGGATTAGGAGCATAGGCATGCTGATTCAGGCCACCAGCTAGCCCGATCGGGTCCCTCGAGATGAAGCGGCCGCTGTTCGGATCGTAGTACCTGTACCGGTTGTAGTGAAGGCCCGTCTCATGGTCGAAGTACTGCCCCTGGAAGCGGATAGGGTTGCGGATACCAGCCTTGCGCGCCGCTTCACTGATGACTTCCTTCGCTTCGCCCCACGCCTTGTAACGCGCCGACCAAGCAACCTCACCTGCCCCGTCCGTCACCTCCTGCGGCGTGCCGATCTGATCACACTGGTAATAGCCGATCTGCGTAAAAGCCGCTGGCTTGTTCGTGCGGCTCCACAGCGGGTCACGATCAATATCGTAGTGTTCATCGTATTCCGGCTGCTCGTGCAGTTCAATCCAGCCCACGTGAACGGCTTGCGCCAGCGGAACGAAGCTATCAGGCTCGTACACGTAGTGCGTCGTGCGGCCACTACTGCCCCCATGCTCGCCCGTGCCACTCTCCCACGCCAGCCTATCGCCATCCCAGCCGTATAGCGTCAGGCCGTATCCGTACTCCGCGTTCAGCCGCGCCGTCTCGGCTTCCCGATAGCCACTGCCGTCGTGTGAGCTCTGCCGGACCCACGCATTCGACTTCTTCGCCACGCGTCGACCCAATGCGTCGTACCAGTAGCTAACAGTCACCTTGCCGTTACTGAACTGGATAAGCCGATCCAATCCGTCCCACTCGTACCACGCCTGCTCGCCGTTATGCCGACGTTCCGCCAGGTTGCCGTATTCGTTCCAGGTGTAGTGTGTCCCCGCGTACTCGCGCAGCAGGTTGTCCAACAGTGTCGGGCGCCCCTGGATTCGACTCGAATACCCCAGTGTGTTTTGATCAGGCGATTCGAAGCGCCGCGTCTGCGCGTCATCCAGCAGGTTGCCCGCGGGATCGAACTCGAAGGTTTCTTCGCCCAGCATGCCGGTTGCCGCCACCAATCGTCCTATCGGATCGTAACGGTAGGTCCGCATCCCGTTCTGCGTATCCTCGATGCGCTCCAGCTGACCGGCTCGGTCGTAGGTATAGCTGCGTTGCACCAGCAGTTTGCCGCCCTGCGTTTCGCTCCGGCTTGCAATCAGCTTCTGCTGTTGCAGCCGTCCTGCCAAATCGTACTGTTGCTTCTGCGTCAGGCCATTGCCCTGCACCCGCTCGATTTCTCGATGCAGGTCATCACGTTCGATCTGGACGAGTTCCGTATCGTCCAGCATCATGCCGTGCACGTGTCCACTGCCGTAGGTAAGCAAGCTCACCCGGTGGCCGTCCGGTCGAATCGTGGCAACCCGTTGATTCAACACGTCGTATTCGTGCCGCCAGACCGCGACCCGCTTATTTTTCAGGAAACTGAAATGCTGGTGCTCGCGCGTGACGTTGCCCGCGTCATCGTGGAACCATTGCAGCCGACTGGTGGCGTTTTCCGCCAGAATCATCTGCCCGTTGCCGTTGTACGCGAAGCGCTCACGCTCGCCGTACTTCCACTGGCTAGTACCCTGGTCCCATTGACCCGTCTGGCGCGTAATCAGTCGGCCGACCGCATCGAATTCGACTGCCGTAATCCGATGTCCTTGCTCCCCGTTGAGCACATCCGTCAACACGCCGGATGACGGATCGTATCGATAACGCGTCGCCTTGCCATCAAAGCCCGTTTCGGCCAGCAGCCGGCCCACGGGATCGTACCCAAACGACGTCTCCCGACCGTTTTCGTTGCGCAACGACTCCAGCCGACCCAGCTTGTCCCATCGATAACCCAGCGATTCCCCGTTGGCATCCTTACGGCTGGCAATCAGCCCGGCACGCGTATAGGTCCACTCCGTGCGCCGGCGCAGCCCGTCAACGTGCGCCAACAGTCGCCCTTCCGCATCGCGCTCGTATTGCTCTGTCACCCCATCGGGCCGCGTCACGTCAACCAGTTGGCCCGCCTCGTAGCGATAGCTCGTGGCCTGCCCTGCCGCATCGGTAAACCGCTCCAGCTGACCTCGCGCGTTGTACTGCCAACGACTGGTCTTGCCCGAGCAGTCGGCATAGGACGTCAACTGGCCAGTCGCACTGTACGAGAGTTGTTTTTTGCCGCCCTTCGCGTCGATGATTTCCACCGGCTGGCCGAGCGCGTTGTTGGTGTATTCGGTTTTGTTGCCCAGCGGATCGATTTCTTCGATCAGGTGATCTTTCGCGTTGTAGTCGCGCAGCCACAGACCACCTTCGCCGTCGCGAATCTTGCGCACGTTGTCGCGAGCGTCATAGGCGTAATACACCGTGCTACCGTCAGCCCGTGTGTGTGAGACTTGATTGCTGCGATCGTCGTAGGTGAAGGTCTCGACGCTGCCGTCGGGATGAAGATGACGCACGACGTTCTTCGCCTCGTCCCGGAAGAACCATTCCGATCGCCCGTCCGCATGTCGGATGCGGTAGGTGTAGCCGAGAATGTCGTAGTAGTACCAGGTCTCGTTGCCATGAGCGTCGGTGACATAGGTCAAACGAATGTTCGGATCCCACTCCAGTTTCGTGTCGTAGGTGCCGTCGTCAGCCCATTCACGCACGGCCTTGGCCGTCGCACCGTCGCCATCCCAGCGCAGGTTCATCCCCCGGCCGGTACGGTCCGTGTACCGCGTCATCAGGTGGTGCTCGTACGTGTAGCTGCGGCTCGCACCATTCTCGTCGGTTGCCGCAATCAAATCGCCTGCATCGTCGTAGGAATAGTCGGCGAGCTGACGAACCGCCTTGTTGTTTTCGATCAGCCACACCTGCGCCACGCGACCCTGTTCGTCGGGCACCACGTGAACGTGGGCATCGATCTCGATCTCACCGTGATAGGACATCAGATCGGATGGCAGCAGCGCATGATTGGGCACGTGCTCCGGATGATCATAGGCCAGCGCCAGGCCCTCGCCGTTGCGCAATACGATGCCCGTCAGACGGAAGTGTTGGCCGTGACGCTCGTAGGTCTCTCGGACATCGTAGCCACGCGCCAGGGTCACCACGCGATCGGAAACCCGCACCAGCGTCAGGTTCTCGATGGCGTCGTAATGAAACGCCCCGACCTTCGGCAGCGGATACGCATGGGTGCGGCCATCCGCGGCGTGATAGCGAAGGCTCTCCGGCAGCGCATCGTTTTGCACGATGTCGAGCCGCGTCGTGTACGGTGTGATCCAGCGCGCACCCATCACCCCATCATCATAGGCCGCAAGATCTGATCGATACTGGCGGCTCCAGGTAAACGGAAACGGTCCCGGCAACGTGAAGTCATCGTGATCGAGTCGCTCGGCTCCGCGCGCAAAACTGATACTACCTGTCGTCCCGGCTTCACGATTCTTGCAACAGTTGCCATCCCCTTCAGCATCGGCCTGCGCGCCAATTTTTTCGACCACGCCATGGCCGCGATTCTGCGCAGCCTGACCA
>NZ_JPGM01000129.1:0-4899 GCF_000731655.1 Burkholderia sp. MSh2
GCCATGGCGTGGTCGAAAAAATTGGCGCGCAGGCCGATGCTGAAGGGGATGGCAACTGTTGCAAGAATCGTGAAGCCGGGACGACGGGTAGTATCAGTTTTGCGCGCGGAGCCGAGCGACTCGATCACGATGACTTCACGTTGCCGGGACCGTTTCCGTTCACATGGAGCCGCCAGTATCGGTCGGATCTTGCTGCCTATGATGACGGGGTGATGGGGGCGCGTTGGATTAGCCCGTACACGACGCGGCTCGACATCGTGCAAAACGATGCGCTGCCGGAGAGTCTTCGCTATCACGCAGCGGATGGCCGCACGCATGCATATCCGCTGCCGAAGGTCGGCGCGTTTCACTACGACGCCATCGAGAATCTAACGTTGGTGCGGGTGTCCGATCGAGTGGTCACTCTGGCGCGTGGCTACGATGTCAGAGAGACCTACGAGCGTCACGGCCAACACTTCCGCCTGACGGGCATCGTACTGCGCAACGGCGAGGGCTTGGCGCTGGCCTATGATCATCCGGAGCACGTGCCCAATCATGTGCTGCTGCCATCCGATCTGATGTCCTATCACGGTGAGATCGAGATCGATGCCCACGTTCACGTGGTGCCCGACGAACAGGGTCGCGTGGCGCAGGTGTGGCTGATCGAAAACAATAAGGCAGTTCGTCAGCTCGCCGACTATGCCTACGACGATGCAGGCGATCTGATTGCAGCAACCGACGAGAATGGCGCAAGCCGCAGCTACACGTACGAGCACCACCTGATTACGCGTTACACGGACCGTACCGGCCGAGGGATGAATCTGCGCTGGGATGGCGCGAGTGCGACGGCCAAGGCCGTGCGTGAATGGGCTGACGACGGTACCTACGACACGAAGCTCGAGTGGGATCCGAACATTCGTTTGACCTATGTCACCGACGCTCATGGCAACGAGACCTGGTACTACTACGACATTCTCGGCTACACGTACCGCATCCGACATGCGGACGGACGTTCGGAATGGCTTTTCCGGGACGAGGCGAAGAATGTCGTGCGTCACCTCCATCCGGACGGAAGCGTCGAAACCTTCACCTACGACGATCGTAGCAATATGGTTTCGCACACGCGGGCTGACGGTACCACGGTGTATTACGCTTACGACGCCCGCGACAACGTGCGCAAGATTCGCGACGGCGAAGGTGGCGTGTGGCTGCGCGACTACAACGCGAAAGATCACCTGATCGAAGAAATCGATCCGCTGGGCAACAAAACCGAATACACCAACAACGCGCTCGGCCAGCCGGTGGAAATCATCGACGCGAAGGGCGGCAAAAAGCAGCTCTCGTACAGCGCGACCGGGCAGTTGACGTCCTATGCCGACTGCTCGGGCAAGACCAGTCGTTGGCAGTACAACGCGCGAGGTCAGCTGGAGCGGTTTACCGATGCGGCAGGGCAGGCCACGAGCTATCGCTACGAGGCGGGCCAACTGGTTGACGTGACGCGGCCCGATGGGGTGACAGAGCAATACGAGCGCGATGCGGAAGGGCGACTGTTGGCGCACGTTGACGGGCTGCGCCGGCGCACGGAGTGGACCTATACGCGTGCCGGGCTGATTGCCAGCCGTAAGGATGCCAACGGGGAATCGCTGGGTTATCGATGGGACAAGCTGGGTCGGCTGGAGTCGTTGCGCAACGAAAACGGTCGGGAGACGTCGTTTGGGTACGATCCCGTGGGCCGGCTGCTGGCCGAAACGGGCTTTGATGGCAAGGCGACGCGTTATCGATACGATCCGTCATCCGGCGTGTTGACGGATGTGCTCAACGGGGAGCAAGGACATCGGATTACGGCAGTCGAATTCGATGCGGTCGGCCGACTGATTACGCGCCAGACGGGTCAATGGGACCAGGGTACTAGCCAGTGGAAGTACGGCGAGCGTGAGCGCTTCGCGTACAACGGCAACGGGCAGATGATTCTGGCGGAAAACGCCACCAGTCGGCTGCAATGGTTCCACGATGACGCGGGCAACGTCACGCGCGAGCACCAGCATTTCAGTTTCCTGAAAAATAAGCGGGTCGCGGTCTGGCGGCACGAATACGACGTGTTGAATCAACGGGTTGCCACGATTCGACCGGACGGCCACCGGGTGAGCTTGCTTACCTACGGCAGTGGACACGTGCACGGCATGATGCTGGACGATACGGAACTCGTCCAGATCGAACGTGATGACCTGCATCGAGAAATCGAGCGGGTGCAGGGCAATGGCCTGACGCAGAAGCAACAGTACGATTTGGCAGGACGGCTGCAACAGCAGAAGCTGATTGCAAGCCGGAGCGAAACGCAGGGCGGCAAACTGCTGGTGCAACGCAGCTATACCTACGACCGAGCCGGTCAGCTGGAGCGCATCGAGGATACGCAGAACGGGATGCGGACCTACCGTTACGATCCGATAGGACGATTGGTGGCGGCAACCGGCATGCTGGGCGAAGAAACCTTCGAGTTCGATCCCGCGGGCAACCTGCTGGATGACGCGCAGACGCGGCGCTTCGAATCGCCTGATCAAAACACACTGGGGTATTCGAGTCGAATCCAGGGGCGCCCGACACTGTTGGACAACCTGCTGCGCGAGTACGCGGGGACACACTACACCTGGAACGAATACGGCAACCTGGCGGAACGTCGGCATAACGGCGAGCAGGCGTGGTACGAGTGGGACGGATTGGATCGGCTTATCCAGTTCAGTAACGGCAAGGTGACTGTTAGCTACTGGTACGACGCATTGGGTCGACGCGTGGCGAAGAAGTCGAATGCGTGGGTCCGGCAGAGCTCACACGACGGCAGTGGCTATCGGGAAGCCGAGACGGCGCGGCTGAACGCGGAGTACGGATACGGCCTGACGCTATACGGCTGGGATGGCGATAGGCTGGCGTGGGAGAGTGGCACGGGCGAGCATGGGGGCAGTAGTGGCCGCACGACGCACTACGTGTACGAGCCTGATAGCTTCGTTCCGCTGGCGCAAGCCGTTCACGTGGGCTGGATTGAACTGCACGAGCAGCCGGAATACGATGAACACTACGATATTGATCGTGACCCGCTGTGGAGCCGCACGAACAAGCCAGCGGCTTTTACGCAGATCGGCTATTACCAGTGTGATCAGATCGGCACGCCGCAGGAGGTGACGGACGGGGCAGGTGAGGTTGCTTGGTCGGCGCGTTACAAGGCGTGGGGCGAAGCGAAGGAAGTCATCAGTGAAGCGGCGCGCAAGGCTGGTATCCGCAACCCTATCCGCTTCCAGGGGCAGTACTTCGACCATGAGACGGGCCTTCACTACAACCGGTACAGGTACTACGATCCGAACAGCGGCCGCTTCATCTCGAGGGACCCGATCGGGCTAGCTGGTGGCCTGAATCAGCATGCCTATGCTCCTAATCCGGTCGAGTGGATCGATCCACTGGGGTTGGCGAAAGTTGGACAACTCGGTACCTATGGAGATCTCAACGGCGGTGACAATGTTGGTGACAGCCTACAAGCTCACGAACTTTTGCGCCATGAGTATCTGGTGAAAAAAGGGCTAACGAACAAAAATTGCAGAGATGCAAACAATCCTTCAATTGCACTTGATCTTGATCGGCACACGCGAGGCCCTGCCACCGACACACGTGGAATAGGAGGCGCGCATTATCACGAGGCTAAAATTCGACAGACGTACGGACTTGGCAGGAATGAGTTTCACGATGACATTAAACGGGAACTTGACATTACTCAAGGTGGCTTGAGGAAGGCAGGGATTTCGGCGAGCCAGGCGAGGAGACTTCGAAAGCAAGCGGAAGCGTTTTTGGCTAAAAAATGTCCATGCAAATGCGAGGGTTGATATGAAGGCGTTACTAATTGACGAAGAGTGTCACGATCATCTCGAACCCCGAGTTGGAGGTGGGGCGCTTATTGGGGGGCTCGTAACTTGGCCAAAAACATCGTCGGGGGAGGAGTTGTGCTTAGTGGCTTCTTTGCCTACCAAATTTCTTGGGATTGAGGGGGCGCCTGAATATGTTTCGGTATTTTCGCTATACTCGAAGGATGATTATTTCTTGGATCGCATAACGTATCATGGCGATCCGGAGGAGATGAGGGTAATTAAGAGTAGTGGCGCCACTCAGGTTATATTCCACGAAAAAGAAAGTGAGCGTTTTGGAGTCGAGAGTATTCCGGCTAGAAGATTGGTTGTCGGGGGTGATGTGGGGCAGCCATATCAAGGTAGTGGAGTGGGATTCCCTCCTGGATTTCTCCAAAATGAGAAATTGACACTCGATCAAGGGCTTGAATTTTCCCTTCAGTTGTACTCGGGGGATTTTCCGGTGGGTTGGGAGGATATATTTGGGCTAGGTGATGCTCTAGCCTATTTGTTTGTTGATAAGAATAAATTTGAGGGATTGTTTTTCGTTCAGGTTACGTAATTTTCATTGTGGTGGCCGTGTTGGTCAGTTGAAAATCGGATGGTGGATTGGTGGAATCGGAGTGGGTGCTTGTCAAGAGATTTTGAAAAATGTGCTCTTGCGTTTAGCAGATGAAAGGCCGCGCTATTACCAATGTGACCAGATCGGCACGCCGCAGGAGGTGACGGATGAGGCAGGTGAGGTTGCTTGGTCAGCACGCTACAAGGCGTGGGGGGAGGCGAAGGAAGTCATCAGCGAGGCGGCGCGCAAGGCGGGTATCCGTAACCCGATCCGCTTCCAGGGGCAGTACTTCGACCATGAGACGGGCCTTCACTATAACCGACATAGGTACTACGATCCAAACTCTGGACGGTTCATCTGCAAGGATCCGATCGGGTTGGCCGGCGGTATTAACGTCTTCCAGTACGCGCCCAATCCGATATCGTGGATCGATCCATTGGGATTGCACTGCATTCTGGCCGATACCGATCTTGT
>NZ_JPGM01000130.1:0-4346 GCF_000731655.1 Burkholderia sp. MSh2
GGGCGCGCGGCGCGCGGGGGCGGCGGCGAGCGTGCTCATCGGCGGGCCTCGCCGGGTCGGGACGGTGGCGGGGGGGACGGGAGGGCGGGGGGCCCGGAACGACGGGGTCGCCCGGGGGGGGGGGGGGGTCGGGGGGGGGGGGGGGCCCCCCCCCCGGGGGGGGGGGCGCCCCCCCCGCCGTACGGGCCCGCGCTTTCCTTTTGACAGGCTTTCCGATAGGATCGAAAGCGGTTTTGCATTCAAGCATGAGGGGACTACGATGCGCGTCAGCGATATTCTGAAAGTGAAGGGCAATACGTTGTTTACGGTGACGCCCGATAAGCCGCTGCGCGAAGCGGTCGATACGATGGCCGAGCACGACATCGGTTCGCTCGTCGTAATGGAGTACGGCGATCTCGTCGGGATGCTGACGTTCCGCGAAATCATCCTGCGCCTGCACGTGAACGGCGGCGCGATCGGCGACGTACAGGTGCGCAAGGTGATGGACGAGCCGCTCACGTGCACGCCGGAAACGGACGTCAACGAAGTACGCCGGATGATGCTCGAGCGCCATGCGCGCTACATGCCGGTGCTCGACAAGAAGGTGCTGATGGGCGTCATTTCGTTCTACGACGTGGCGAAGACGGTCGTCGAGGCGCAGAGTTTCGAGAACCGGATGCTGAAGGCGTACATCCGCGACTGGCCCGAATCGGAAGCCGAAGCGCACAAGCCGTGAACCGCGTCGCGCCCGGCGCCTCGATGCGTGGGCGCCGCCATCCGGCATGCGGCGGCGCAGGCGGGGCCTGCGCCGCCGTTTTTTCAACGACTACACAAGGCCCGCGCAGCTTCGCCAAGACGATGCGCGCGTATTCCGCATGAGCGATCATACGCAAGCCACTTCGGGGCAGCGCGACGAGCGGCGCGCCCACGCGTCGCAGTTCGACCTGCTGCGCGAACGCCGTTTCGCCCCGTTCTTCACGACCCAGTTCCTCGGCGCGCTGAACGACAACGTCTTCAAGATCGGCTTCACGTCGCTCGTCACCTATCACACCGCTCGGTTTTCAGGCGTTGACGCCAAGACGGCCGCGTTCCTGATTTCCGCGATCTTCATCCTGCCGTTCGTGCTGTTCTCGGCAACGTCCGGCCAGATCGCCGACAAATACGACAAGGCGACCCTCACGCGTTTCGTGAAGACCTTCGAGATCGCGCTGATGCTGGTCGGCGCGGCCGGTTTTGTCACGCACAGCGCGACGCTGCTGTATCTGTGCACGTTCATGATGGGGATGCACTCGACGCTGTTCGGGCCCGTCAAGTATTCGTACCTGCCGCAGCATCTCGGCGAGCACGAGCTGGTCGGCGGCAACGGCCTCGTCGAGATGGGCACGTTCATCGCGATCCTGATCGGCACGATCATCGGCGGCGCGGCCGCGGGGATCGAAGGCAACGGCGAGCGCGTGCTCGCGGTGAGCGTCGTCGTCATCGCGCTCGCGGGGCGGTTCGTCGCGCAGCGCGTGCCGTCGACGCCGGCGCCGCAGCCCGATCTCGTGATCAACTGGAATCCGGTCAGCGAGACCTGGCGCAACCTCGGGCTCGCGCGCCAGAACCGCACGGTGTTCCTGAGCCTGCTCGGCATTTCGTGGCTGTGGTTCGTTGGCGCGACGTTCCTTACATCGTTCTTCAATTTCGCGAAGGACGTGCTGTCCGCGAGCCCCGACGTCGTCACGATCCTGCTCGCGACGTTCTCGATCGGCATCGGCCTCGGTTCCCTGCTGTGCGAGCGGCTGTCGCAACGGCGTGTCGAGATCGGCCTCGTGCCGCTCGGCTCGATCGGCATCAGCGTGTTCGCGATCGAACTGTATTTCGCGAGCCACGCACTGCCGTCGCCCGGCCATCTGCTGTCGGTCGGCGAATTCCTCGCCGGCGCGCGCCACTGGCGCATCCTGGCGGACCTGTTCCTGCTCGCGATGTTCGGCGGCTTCTACAGTGTGCCGCTGTACGCGCTGATCCAGAGCCGCAGCGCGCCGACGCACCGCGCGCGGATCATCGCCGCGAACAACATCCTGAATGCGCTGTTCATGATCCTGTCGGCCGTGATGGCGATGGGGCTGACCAAGGCCGGCGTCGACATCCCGGGCCTGTTCCTCGTCACCGCACTGCTGAACGTCGTCGTTGCCGCGTACATCTACCTGCTGGTGCCCGAATTCCTGCTGCGCTTCATCGCGTGGGTGCTCGTGCACACCTTCTACCGGATCCGCCTGGTGCATGCGGAGCGGATCCCGGCGGAAGGGGCGGCCGTGCTCGTGTGCAACCATGTCAGTTACGTCGATGCGCTCGTGCTGGCTGCCGCGAGCCCGCGCCCGATCCGCTTCGTGATGGATCACAGGATCTTCAAGGCGCGCTTTGCGAGCTGGGTGTTCCGGCATGCGAAGGCGATCCCGATCGCGCCGCGCCACGAGGATCCCGCGATGCTCGCGCGCGCCTACGACCTGTGCGATGCCGCGCTGAAGGAAGGCGAGCTCGTCTGCATTTTCCCCGAGGGCAAGCTGACGAAGACGGGCGATATCAATACGTTCCACCACGGCATTACCGAAATCCTGGGGCGCACGCCGGCGCCGGTGATTCCGATGGCGCTGCGCGGGCTGTGGGGCAGTTATTTTTCGCGTCATTCCGACGCGCGGATGCCGCGGCCCATCAAGCGCGGCATGATGAGCCGGCTGACGCTGGCGGTCGGCGAGCCGATCCCGGCGTCGGTCGCGACGCCCGAAGCGCTGCAGGCCGCGGTGACCGAGCTGCGCGGCGCCCGGAAATAGGCGGGCGCCTGCCTGGGCGGCATCCGGCTGAAGCCGGACCCGGGCCGGCTCGAGCGGGCCTCCGGGCACGCCATCCGGGCTGCGCGTGTCCGTCCCGCGCGCCGGGCCGGCATTTCACGCGGCCCGCGTGCCCGAGACGGCTGGCATAATAGCGGCTTACCTCTTTTTCTCGACCGGCAAACGATCGGCCTGCCTGCTGTCCGGGCAGCGCATCGGTTTGCCCATTTCTCTTTGGGCGGTTCCATCATGTCCGGCAATACCCTCGGCACGCTTTTCACTGTCACGACCTTCGGCGAATCGCACGGTCCCGCGATCGGCTGCGTGATCGACGGCTGCCCGCCGGGGATGGGGCTGACCGAAGCCGACATCCAGGGCGAACTCGATCGCCGCAAGCCCGGTACGTCGCGTCACGTGACGCAGCGGCAGGAGGCCGACGAGGTCGAGATCCTGTCGGGCGTGTTCGAGGGCGTGACGACCGGTACGCCGATCGCGCTGCTGATCCGCAATACCGACCAGCGCAGCAAGGACTACGGCAACATCGTCGAGACCTTTCGCCCCGGTCATGCCGATTACACGTACTGGCAGAAATACGGCATCCGCGACTACCGCGGCGGCGGCCGCTCGTCCGCGCGCCTGACCGCGCCGATCGTCGGTGCGGGTGCGGTCGCGAAGAAGTGGCTGCGCGAGCGCTTCGGCGTCGAGGTGCGCGGCTACATGAGCGGCCTCGGCGAGATCGACGTGCCGTTCGTCGACTGGTCGCACGTGCACGAGAATCCGTTTTTCTCGCCGAATGCCGCAGTCGTGCCGGAACTCGAGGCGTACATGGATGCACTGCGCAAGGATGGCGATTCGATCGGCGCACGCATCGACGTCGTCGCATCGGGCGTGCCGGTCGGCTGGGGCGAGCCGGTGTTCGACCGTCTCGATGCCGATATCGCGAAGGCGATGATGAGCATCAACGCGGTGAAGGGCGTCGAGATCGGCGCGGGCTTCGACAGTGTCGCCCAGCGCGGCTCGGTGCATGGCGACGAACTGACGCCGGGCGGCTTCGTCGGCAACCACGCGGGCGGTGTGCTCGGCGGGATCTCGACAGGGCAGGACATCACGGTGTCGATCGCGATCAAGCCGACGTCGAGCATCCGCACGCCGCGCCGTTCGATCACGAAGGCGGGCGACGAGGCGACGGTGGAAACGTTCGGTCGCCACGATCCCTGCGTCGGTATTCGTGCGACGCCGATCGCCGAGTCGATGCTTGCGCTGGTGCTGATCGACCACGCGCTGCGCCATCGCGCGCAATGCGGCGACGTCGAGACGCCGACGCCGAAGATCGCCGGCAGCGCGACCTGATGCACGCGGGCGGGGCGGTCCCCGTCCCGTGCGCCGGGCGATGAATGCAAACGGGGCGCTGCGTGATGCAGCGCCCCGTTTCGTTTGCGGCGATCCCCGTGCGCGCCGCTTGCGGCGGCGCGTTGCGGCGATCACATGTTCGGGTAATTCGGCCCGCCGCCGCCTTCCGGCGTGACCCACACGATGTTCTGGGTCGGGTCCTTGATGTCG
>NZ_JPGM01000131.1:0-4221 GCF_000731655.1 Burkholderia sp. MSh2
CCCGTCGACAGCGAGCTGATGCCCGTCGAAGTCGACGTCGACAGTGAAGAAACCGAGCTAGTAGCCGACGACAGGCCGGTTGACGTCGAGGTGGACAACGACGACACCGTGCTGTTTGTCGAGCTCAGCCCCGTCGACAACGAACTGATGCCTGTCGAAGTTGACGTCGACAGCGAGGTGATCGAGCTATTGGCAGACGACAAGCCAGTCGAGGCCGAGGTCGACAACGACGACACCGTGCTGTCCGTCGAGCTCAGGCCTGTCGACAGCGAGCTGATGCCGGTCGAGGTTGACGTCGACAACGAGGTGATCGAGCTGTTCGCCGATGACAGACCGGTCGACGTCGAGGTCGACAGCGACGACACCGTGCTGTCCGTCGAGCTCAAGCCCGTCGACAACGAGTTGATGCCCGTCGAAGTTGACGTGGACAGCGAGGTGATTGAGCTGTTCGCGGACGAAAGACCCGTCGAGGTCGAGGTTGACAACGACGACACCGCGCTGTCCGTCGAGCTCAGCCCCGTCGACAGCGAACTGATGCCCGTCGACGTTGACGTCGACAGCGAGGAAATCGAGCTATTGGCCGACGACAGACCGGTCGAAGTCGAAGTCGACAACGACGACACCGCACTGTCCGTCGAGCTCAGACCCGTTGACAGCGAGCCGATGCCCGTCGAAGTCGACGTGGACAGCGAGGTGATCGAGCTGTTCGCCGATGACAGACCAGTCGAGGTCGAGGTTGACAGCGACGACACCGTGCTGTCCGTCGAGCTCAGACCCGTCGACAGCGAGCTGACGCTGGTCGAGGTCGACGTGGACAGCGAATCGATCGAGCTGTTCGCCGACGACAAGCCCGTCGAGGCCGAAGTCGACAACGACGACACCGCACTGTCCGTCGAGCTCAGACCGGTCGACAGCGAGCTGATGCCCATCGAAGTCGACGTGGACAGCGAGGTGATCGAGCTGTTCGCCGATGACAGCCCGGTCGACGTGGAAGTCGACAACGACGACACCGTGCTATCCGTCGAGCTCAGGCCCGTCGACAGCGAGCTGATGCCCGTCGAAGTCGACGTCGACAATGAAGAAACCGAGCTAGTAGCCGACGACAGGCCGGTTGACGTCGAGGTGGACAACGACGACACCGTGCTGTTTGTCGAGCTCAGCCCCGTCGACAACGAACTGATGCCTGTCGAAGTTGACGTCGACAGCGAGGTGATCGAGCTATTGGCAGACGACAAGCCAGTCGAGGCCGAGGTCGACAACGACGACACCGTGCTGTCCGTCGAGCTCAGCCCCGTCGACAGCGAACTGATGCCCGTCGAAGTCGACGTCGACAGCGAGGAAATCGAGCTATTGGCCGACGACAGACCGGTCGAGGTCGAAGTCGACAACGACGACACCGTGCTGTCCGTCGAGCTCAGGCCGGTCGAGGTTGACGTCGACAACGAGGTGATCGAGCTGTTCGCCGATGACAGACCGGTCGACGTCGAGGTCGACAGCGACGACACCGTGCTGTCCGTCGAGCTCAAGCCCGTCGACAACGAGTTGATGCCCGTCGAAGTTGACGTGGACAGCGAGGTGATTGAGCTGTTCGCGGACGAAAGACCCGTCGAGGTCGATGTGGACAACGACGACACCGCGCTGTCCGTCGAGCTCAGACCCGTCGACAGCGAACTGATGCCCGTCGACGTTGACGTAGACAGCGAGGAAATCGAGCTATTGGCCGACGACAGACCGGTCGAGGTCGAAGTCGACAACGACGACACCGCACTGTCCGTCGAGCTCAGACCCGTTGACAGCGAGCCGACGCCCGTCGAAGTCGACGTCGACAGCGAGGTGATCGAGCTGTTCGCCGATGACAGACCAGTCGAGGTCGAGGTTGACAGCGACGACACCGTGCTGTCCGTCGAGCTCAGACCCGTCGAAGTCGACGTGGACAGCGAATCGATCGAGCTGTTCGCCGACGACAAGCCCGTCGAGGTCGATGTGGACAACGACGACACCGTGCTGTCCGTCGAGCTCAGCCCCGTTGACAACGAGTTGATGCCTGTCGAGGTCGACGTGGACAGCGAGGTGATCGAGCTGTTCGCCGATGACAGACCGGTCGAGGTCGAAGTCGACAACGACGACACCGTACTGTCCGTCGAGCTCAGACCCGTCGACGTCGAGGTCGACAACGACGACACCGTGCTATCCGTCGAGCTCAGGCCGGTCGACAACGAGCCGATGCCCGTCGAGGTTGACGTCGACAGTGAAGAAATTGTGCTATTCGCCGACGACAGCCCCGTCGAAGTCGACGTGGACAGCGAGGTGATCGAGCTGTTCGCCGATGACAGACCGGTCGACGTCGAGGTCGACAGCGACGACACCGTGCTGTCCGTCGAGCTCAGACCCGTCGACAGCGAGATGATCGAACTGTTCGCCGACGACAGACCGGTCGAGGTCGAAGTTGACAGCGACGACACCGCGCTATCCGTCGAGCTCAGCCCCGTCGACAGCGAGCTGATGCCGGTCGAGGTTGACGTCGACAACGACGTGATCGAGCTATTCGCCGACGAGAGGCCGGTCGACAACGAGTTGATGCCTGTCGAAGTTGACGTGGACAGCGAAGAAACCGAGCTATTGGCCGACGACAGCCCCGTCGATGTCGAAGTGGACAGCGAGGTGATCGAGCTGTTCGCCGACGAGAGACCCGTCGAAGTCGAGGTCGATAGCGACGACACAGCGCTGTCCGTCGAGCTCAGACCCGTCGACAGCGAACTGATGCCCGTCGAGGTCGATGTGGACAGCGACGTGATCGAGCTATTCGCCGAAGACAAGCCAGTCGAGGCCGAGGTCGACAACGACGACACCGTGCTATCCGTCGAGCTCAGACCCGTCGACAACGAACTGATGCCCGTCGAAGTCGACGTGGACAGTGAGGTGATCGAGCTGTTGGCCGACGACAAGCCGGTCGACGTCGAGGTCGACAACGACGACACCGTGCTGTCCGTCGAGCTCAAGCCTGTCGACAGCGAGCTGATACCCGTCGAAGTCGACGTCGACAGCGAGATGATCGAACTGTTCGCCGACGACAGACCGGCCGACGTCGAAGTTGACAGCGACGACACCGTGCTATCCGTCGAGCTCAGGCCGGTCGACAACGAACTGATGCCGGTCGAAGTTGACGTCGACAGCGAAGTGATCGAGCTATTCGCCGACGACAAGCCCGTCGAGGCCGAGGTCGACAACGACGACACCGCACTGTCCGTCGAGCTCAGCCCCGTTGACAACGAGTTGATGCCTGTCGAGGTCGACGTGGACAACGAGGTGATCGAGCTGTTCGCCGATGACAGACCGGTCGACGTCGAAGTCGACAACGACGACACCGTGCTGTCCGTCGAGCTCAGACCCGTCGACAGCGAGCTGATGCCCGTCGACGTTGACGTGGACAACGAGGTGATTGAGCTACTGGCCGACGACAAGCCGGTCGACGTCGAAGTTGACAGCGAGGTGATCGAGCTGTTCGCGGACGACAGACCCGTCGAGGTCGAGGTTGACAACGATGACACCGCGCTGTCCGTCGAGCTCAGCCCCGTCGACAGCGAGCTGATGCCCGTCGAAGTCGACGTGGACAGCGAGGTGATCGAGCTGTTCGCCGATGACAGACCAGTCGAGGTCGAAGTCGACAACGAGGACACCGCGCTGTCCGTCGAGCTCAGCCCCGTCGACAGCGAGCTGATGCCCGTCGAAGTCGACGTGGACAGCGAGGTGATCGAGCTATTCGCCGACGACAAGCCAGTCGAGGTCGAGGTAGACAACGACGACACCGTGCTATCCGTCGAGCTCAGGCCCGTCGACAACGAGCCGATGCCCGTCGATGTCGACGTGGACAGCGAGGTGATCGAGCTACTGGCCGACGACAGACCGGTCGACGTCGAAGTCGACAACGACGACACCGTGCTATCTGTCGAGCTCAGGCCGGTCGACAACGAGCCGATGCCCGTCGAAGTCGACGTCGACAGCGACGATACCGTGCTGTCCGTCGAGCTCAGACCGGTCGACAGCGAGCTGATGCCCGTCGAGGTCGACGTGGACAACGACGTGATCGAGCTACCAGCCAACGACAAACCGGTCGAGGTCGAAGTCGACAGCGACGACACCGAGCTATTGGTCGAGCTCAGGCCCGTCGATAGCGAGCTAATGCCCGTCGAGGTCGACGTCGACAACGAAGAGATCGAGCTA
>NZ_JPGM01000132.1:0-4031 GCF_000731655.1 Burkholderia sp. MSh2
GTCGTCCCGGCTTCACGATTCTTGCAACAGTTGCCATCCCCTTCAGCATCGGCCTGCGCGCCAATTTTTTCGACCACGCCATGGCCGCGATTCTGCGCAGCCTGACCACTCTTGCCTTCCGGTATGTTCGCCGCCTGGCTCTTGCGAGGATGTTTCCGGGAAGCCTTGATGACAGCCAGCAGCAGCGTCAGCAGCTTGGCGATTTCGCCCACGCGCGGATCGGCAAGCTTAGCCAGCGCGCCTTTACACAGGCCGGCAAGTTCCCGAAGTTTCTTGTCCACGTCGGCGGCCATCTGTTCCTGCTGCTGCCGTGTCATGGTGGCATGCACCACCGCATTGGAAACCGTTTCCACATTGGCCTTGGTCGCGTGATACAACGACCAAAGGCCCTTCTTGATGCCCGCCCCCGGATCACGTAAGAAAATCTCCGACGCCTGACTCGCCTCCTTGTCCGACAGCTTGGCGTTGCCCACCGCGTTCAAGTTACCCAGCGCCGCTTTCTTCATGCCCGCGGCCATGTCCAGCAGCATCTTTTCCAGCAGCTCGCCCGCGTCCTTGAGCATGCCGTCCAGTCGGACCTGCGCCTCCTGAACGAACTTCTCCAGTTCCCCGACGATGGTCGCATTCAGGTGCGCGGCAAACAGATCGACCAACACGTCGTTCGCCTGGGCTTTCACGCCATCCTTCACCATCGCCTTGAGCTGGGCGGCCAATTCGTGGCGCGCTTCTGCCAGCATCGGTCGGAGGCTCATGCGCGCCGCCGCCAGTGTCGGCGGCACCGGAATGATCCCGATCAGGTCGATGCCGATGTTTACCCAGTCCATCGCATCGGTGGACGGCTTGTCGTGCAACGCCTTCAAGTCCAGCGCCACGCTCACCAGGGCAATGACGTTGCCGACCACCGGTAGCCCCTGTGCGACGTTATTCAGTCGCTCGAGCGTGACGGCGCCGCCGCTGATCTGTTGCAGCCACTGATCGAACTTACGCGCGGCGGCGACGATATCTTTCGGATGAATGGTGTTCAGCGGTGCAACAGCCATCTGCTGAGGACGGCTTACGGTCGAAGATGCGGTCATGGAGGGAAACCGGAAATGAATTCAGAAATGAGGCGAAGACGCCGCGAGATATCGGTTCGTCGTCCGTCAAACAAACCCAGGCGTACGCATGTCAGACGCCGTTGATCCGGTTTGCGCCTTGCCGGCCACACCCGCGGCGCCGAGCAACGACTGAACACCGGAGAGTCCCGCGCGAGCGATCCCGCTTACCCCGCCTGTCTTGAGCGCACCGGCCAGTTGACTCAGTTGCTTACCCGCCTGCACCGCCGTACCGGCCCCCGACAACACCTGTGACGCAACATCGCGCGTCTGGGCGGGAACTGCCGTGGAAGCATTGCCTGCGTCGCCTGTCGCTTTGTCCGGCCATTCAGCCTTACGCGCATAGCTGCCCGGGCTCCAGGGATCCGCGTTATCAGAGCCGAAGGTCACATGTGCCGGACCGGGCGCCAGACCGCTGACAGCGGCATACCCCTTGGCGCTCAACATGCCGGTCGCAACCCGTCCCAGCGCATCCTCGACCTTGTACGTCGACATCACCCCACGCTGAATCGCATAGGTGTTGAACAGTTCCAGATTGCCCTTGCCGAGCGGCGGCGACTCCGGAAACACGGCCGCCTGACTTTGGGGCCCCGTGTACGTGAAGCTCCCGGCGTGCGCCGTATAACCACCCGCTGTCTGATGCGTAATGCCGCCGCTGGTGTAATGCGTCGCGCTCCCCCCGCCACTGACCACCAGTTCTTCCTGCGCAGTGATCGTGATACGGTTCGCCGTGGCCGTCATGTTCAGCTTGGCCAGCAGTTGCAGGTTGTCTTTCAGCGCCTTCAGTTCGATGTCGCCGGACATCGCGACCAACTTCCACCCGGCCGACTGCACCAGCGTGCGTACCCCACGCGCGACGCTCACAAGCAGGCGCTTGCCGACCGATACGCCAACGTGCCCGCCCGCGGTCAGCGCGAGATGCTCGCCCGAGGCCAGATGCGTGGACTGTGACGTGGTGGCCGCAATGCCGGCCGCGCCCGCCAGCACCAGATACGGCGTGCTCATCTGCGGGAATTGGCCCGCTTGCGTGCTGCCCGAAGCAGAACCCTGAATGTCGTCGTGCTGCGCCTGCAGCGCCTTGGCGACCTCGTCCTGGTCCCCCGCCTCCTGCGCCTGTTGTTCACGCGCCGTTGTTGCAAACGTGTCCTGCTGGTCGTGCGCCACCAACAGCCGCGTCACCGTCTCGGCCATGTCCTTGGCCGGCTGAGTCGCGCCGTCTCTCGCTTCCGTCGTAATCAACATGCCCTGGTTGGCGCGGATCACACCCCAGGCCATCGTCGCCAACTCGAAGCCTTCGCCGCGCTCTTCCGACCTGCCCGGGCGCCCTTCAATACGCGTGTTGTAACCGAGCACGAGTCGCGACTTCGCGTGGTCACTCGTCACCTGCACCTGCAACTTGTTCGGCGTGTCGTCCACCACCACCTGGTTCACCTGAGCGCCAGCAAGACTCATGCTGCGCCAGCCCATCAAGGCCTGGTTCTTCGGTAATTCCCAAGGCGGCTGATTGAACTGGTTGACCTGGCGATCCGATATATACGGCTTGTCGGCATCACCCTCGTGATAGCTCACCGTCACTTCCTGCCCGATGCGGGGCAGTGCCACGAAGCCGAAGCCGTTGCCCTGCCAGGGTGACGACACGCGCACCCAGCAGCTGGAGTTCTCGTTTTGCTCGCCGAGCCGGTCCCAGACGAACTGAATCTTGGCCCGCGCATAGCCGTCGATCCACATGGGCTGGGACTCCGGACCCACCACTACGGCAGTTTCCGGTCCGCATGGCGGCTTGGGCTGCAACGGGCTTCGGAAGATCGCGCTGGCCGGCTGCAACACGAAGTCCGATACGCACTGGTACGGATCGCCGCCCGTCATTTCATCGTTGTTGTGAATCTCGATCGTGGCCGCGATCACCAGAAATTCGGCGTTCGTACTGGCCTGCGGGTGGCCTTGGACACGCAAGGTATGCCCCACCGCGAGCCCGCGCAGATTGCCTCGCCCCTTCGCACGTAACCCCTTGCAACGCTCGGCATCGACACGCACGCCCGCCAGGTACTGCGCTTCCTGCGCAACCTTGTTCGGTACGCCAGTCAGACCCGACGCGCCTGCCAGCGGCTGCGAGTAGTCGCCCCAGGCGTAGTGCTCCGCATTATCGAAAGCAATATCGCTGTGCCGATCGACTGTATTCGACAGCCTGGCCCGAGATTGCGTCGAATCGTAGTCGATCACGCTGACCGATCCCGGCGTCAACAACCGGGACACGGCCAGCCGGTGAATATGCTCCTCGTCCACGCGTGCGCCGGCCGGAGCGTGATAGAGAATCGTGTCATACATGTCCCCGTGCGGCTTATGTGACCCTGATGCATCGCACAGCACCAGCGTCGAGCCATCCATGAAGTAATAGATGCCCCACTCGCTCCACAACCGGGTCAGGAATTCGAAATCCGATTCCCACACCTGTCGTACGTAATCGCGTGCCGGATAGACGCCGTTCAGGCCATTGGCACCGAGCCGCAATTCGTACTTGAACGGATACAGGCTCGAACCGAGCACTGCATCCGTGATTTCAACGACGCTCTGGTTCTGAAAGATCCGGTTCTCGCGGTTGAGCGTCGCCAGCCACAACCACGGGCGCACGCTCATCTCGTAGTACGCGTAGCGATCGTCTTCGCCAACAAACGACAACTCGGTAATCAAGCCGATGATTTCGCGCTTGCCCGCACCCAGATTACCCAACCCCGCGCCGCCGGGCACACCGGGAACGAACGTCCCTTTTCCGTCGAATTCAATCGAGATGGTCAGTTCGGTGCCAATCAGCTTGTCCGCCTGGATCCGTTCGCGCGCCGCATAGACGGGCAGCGTCGGTATGCTCAAGGTCTTGAGTTCCAGCGTGAATTCGGAAAGCTCGCCGAGCGCTTCGTTACCCCGAAGCTTGATCGGCAGGAG
>NZ_JPGM01000133.1:0-3830 GCF_000731655.1 Burkholderia sp. MSh2
CCGCGTTCGCGCCGTCCTGGTTCAGGTCGGCGATCGCCACCGCCGCGCCCGCCTTCGCGAGCTCGAGGGCGATTTCCTTGCCGATGCCGCTTGCGGCGCCCGTGACGACTGCGGTCTTGCCGTTCAGATCTGCTGCCATGTCCGTCTCCTCCCGATATCGGATCGATAAAGCACACTCCCGCCGCATCCGCATGCATCGCGCGACCTGAGCGGCGGGCCAGCCGTCATTGTGCACGATCGGCCCCGCGCTTCGCGTGCAAAACGTCTAAGCTTAAGGTCGTTCCAGTCACGCAGGAGGTTCGCATGCACTACCGTCGGCTGGGCCGCTCCGGCCTGCAGATCAGCGCACTTTCGCTCGGCTCATGGGTCACGTACGGCAACCAGGTCGATCAGCGGGCGGCGCGCGAATGCCTCGCCGCGGCGCGCGACGCGGGCGTCAATTTCTTCGACAACGCCGAGGTCTACGCCGGCGGCAAATCCGAGGAAATCATGGGCGAGGCGCTCAAGTCGCTCGACTGGCCGCGCATCAGCTATATCGTGTCCACGAAGTTCTTCTGGGGGCTTGCGGAAGCGCCGAACCAGTATCACACGCTGAACCGCAAATACCTGCTGAACGCGATCGACGGCTCGTTGCGCCGGTTGCAGCTCGACTATGTCGACCTCGTCTACTGCCATCGCCCGGATCCGAACACGCCGATCGAGGAAACCGTCTGGGCGATGAGCGACATGATCGCGCGCGGCAAGGCGCTGTACTGGGGCACGTCGGAATGGAGCGCCGACGAAATTCGCGCCGCGATCGAGATCGCCGAACGGCATCACCTGCACAAGCCGGTTGTCGAGCAGCCGCAATACAACCTGTTCCACCGTATGCGGGTCGAACAGGAATATGCGCGCCTCTACGACGACTACGGCCTCGGCCTCACGACCTGGAGCCCGTTGGCGTCGGGCCTGCTCACCGGCAAGTACCGCAACGGCGTGCCGCCCGGCAGCCGCGCGCAGTTGCAGGGTTACGACTGGATGCGCGACCGATTGACCGATCAGGCTGCCAACGACATCGTGGAGCAGCTCGGCAAAATCGCGGCCGAGCTCGGCTGCAGCACGGGCCAGCTCGCAATCGCGTGGGTGCTCGCGAATCCGCGCGTGAGTTCGGTCATCACCGGCGCGTCGCGGATCGAGCAGATCGGCGACAACATGCGTGCGCTCGACGTCGCCGAGAAGCTGACGCCGGACGTGAAGCAACGGATCGAGGAGGTGGTCGGCGCCGCATACGAGTAAGGCGGCTTGCGGCCACTCGCGTACAATACGCGGCCCGCATCGGCACCCGGCCTGACCGCCGTGTACGAGCGGGCGCGTTCATCGATTCACCTTTCGTTTCAGGCAGCCAGCCATGCTCAGTTATCGTCACGGTTTTCACGCAGGCAACCACGCAGACGTGCTCAAGCACGCCGTCGTCGTCCAGCTGCTGCGCCACCTGAACAAGAAAGACAAGTCGTACTGGTACATCGACACGCACGCAGGCGCCGGCGTGTACTCGCTGCGCGACGGCTACGCCGCCAAGACGTCGGAATTCGACACCGGCATCGGCCGACTGTGGAATGAAAAGAACCTGCCGGACGTCCTGGGCGACTATGTGGACGAAGTCCGTGCGCTGAACGACGACGGCGAATTGCGCTTCTACCCGGGCTCCCCGTACATCGCCTGGCGATCGATGCGCGAGCAGGACCGCATGCGTCTGTTCGAAATGCACACGACGGAAATCGACGTGCTGCGCCACAATTTCCGCGACGCGGGGCGACGTGCGATGATCTTCGCCGGCGACGGTTTCGAAGGCATCAAGGCGCTGCTGCCGCCGCCGCCGCGACGCGCACTCGTGCTGATCGATCCTTCATACGAGGACAAGAAGGATTACGCACGTACGATCAGCTGCGTGACGGAATGTCTGAAGCGTTTCGCGACGGGCTGCTATGCAGTCTGGTACCCGCAGGTCACCCGGACGGAATCGCAACGCTTTCCCGAGCAGTTGAAACGCCTGCAGCCGAACAACTGGCTGCACCTGACGCTGACCGTGTCGAATCCGCCGACGGACGGGCTGGGCCTCTATGGCAGCGGGATGTTCATTCTGAATCCGCCCTATACGCTCGCCCAGAGCATGAACGAAGCACTGCCCTATCTCGTCGAGATGCTGGGACAGGACAGCGGTGCCCGCTGTCAGATCGAGCACCGCGGAAACTGATCGGGCAGCCCGTGCGTTACGGCTGCGGCCTCGGCGCAAGCCGCGGCTGGTTGGCTGGCGGTGCGCCCCAGGCGGGAACATTGATATACGGCGCGACGAACAGCGGGACCGAAGTGTTCGGCGCTTGCCCGGCCGGTGCCCGCATGCCCGCCGGCTCGACGATCGGTGCGCTGGATAGCGGCGCCGTCTGCAGCACCAGCCCGCCCTTGCCGTCCTGGATACCTCGTTGCGTATCGAGAATCAGCGGCTTGGACGCCGTCGCGGCGCTCGCCGCGAGGCCGTGGACAAGCACCGCCGCGCCCAGAGCGAGGCGCGCGCGGGCAATTCGACGCACATCGAGACGCAAACGCATGATCGTGTCCTTCCGAATGAAAAGCAGGCCCATACCATAGCGCCGCATCGGCGATTCCGCCAGATCCGGCGCACAAAAAAACAAAGCCCCGTCAATACGGGGCTTGCTTATCGTTCGGCGCCACATGGCACCTGCCGGTGACTCCGATTACAGCGAGTAGCCGTTGGTTTCGAGCGAACGGATGCGGTGCTCGAGCTGGACGATGTCCGACGACGTAGCGAGGTAAGCCTCACGGCGCTCACGTTCTGCGGATTCAAACCAGTTGCTCAGCTTTTCGACGATGTAGGCGATCATGACGTTCTCCAAGGAGGGGGAACCCTGGTGAATCGAGATTCAGGGATTTCCCGTATAGGGTTATCCCGAATTATAGCGACGCCGCACCAAGATGCTAGTGAAATACTTGCATGGAAGCCATTCCTGTTTGGAATGGAGTCACGCGAGGCGGTCGTAACCTCTTGATTTTCATGGGAAACGCATCGAAGCCTGTTTCGGCGCTCGAGGGCACGCACTAATTTGGTTCATTGATGGGGTTCGCCAGACGCGCCAAGATCGGGCATTCCGGCCGGTCGTCCCCATGGCAGTGCGTGGCAAGGTCTGCCAGCGTATCGCGCATGTCGCTCAACTCCGCAATGCGCTTGTCGAGTTCAGCCACATGCTCGAGGGCGATCGACTTCACTTCGGCGCTGGCGCGCGAGCGGTCTTGCCAGAGCATCAGCAGTTTGCGGATGTCTTCGACGAGAAAGCCGAGCCGTCGCGCCTGCCGGATAAAGCGAAGCGTATGGATTTCGTCTGCGCCGTAGATCCGGTAACCGGCGTCGGTACGCTTGCTCGGCGCGAGAAGACCGACCTGTTCGTAGTACCGGATCATTTTTGCACTGACTCCGGATTCGCGCGACGCGTCGCCGATGTTCATTCCCCGCCCTCTCCGTCAAACCCTGGTTCCGATCATGAACGTCGACGGATGCAATCGCCGACGGCATTTCGATCGTACCAAATTGCGCGGATTCGCTCCCGGCAAGGCATGGAACGGGACGACCTGGCCAGTGCCGGCCGGATGTGCTGAAGGAAGCACACTGCCTGATCCGGCTTCACTCGCATTTCCGCCGCCGAAATGCAAAAACCCCCGCCTTTCGGGCGGGGGTTTCTGGCTTAGGGAGCCTGACGATTACCTACTTTCACACGGGAATCCGCACTATCATCGGCGTAGAGTCGTTTCACGGTCCTGTTCGGGATGGGAAGGGGTGG
>NZ_JPGM01000134.1:0-3478 GCF_000731655.1 Burkholderia sp. MSh2
GTGGCAATCCGGCAGGTGCATTGACCGGCGCGCTCGGGACGGTAACTGGCGCACTCGGCGGTATCGGTGGCGGATCGGATCCGCTGGCGCCGGTGCAAGGCGTCGTCAATCAGGTGACGGGCGCGCTCGGCAGCGTCGGTGGCGGCAATCCGGCGGGCGCACTGACCGGCGCGCTGAATACGGCGACGGGGACGTTGAGTAACGCGGTTGGCACGGTGACGGGCGCACTCGGCGGAATCGGCGGTGGGTCGAACCCGCTGGCGCCGGTGCAAGGCGTCGTCAATCAGGTGACGGGCGCGCTTGGCAGCGTCGGCGGTGGCAATCCGGCCGGTGCACTGACCGGTGCACTCGGCACGGTGACGGGTGCACTCGGCGGCATCGGCGGCGGGTCGAACCCGCTGGCGCCGGTACAAGGCGTCGTCAATCAGGTGACGGGCGCACTCGGCAGCGTCGGCGGCGGCAATCCGGCCGGTGCATTGACCGGCGCGCTGAATACGGCGACGGGAGCGCTGGGTAACACGGTCGGCACGGTGACGGGCGCACTGGGCAGCGTCGGTGGCGGCAATCCGGCGGGCGCACTGACCGGCGCGCTGAATACGGCGACGGGGGCGCTGGGTAACACGGTCGGCACGGTGACGGGCGCGCTCGGCAGCGTCGGGGGCGGCAACCCGGCAGGCGCACTGACCGGCGCACTCGGTGCGGTCACGGGCGCACTCGGCGGCATCGGCGGCGGCGCCAACCCGCTGACGCCGATCCAGAACGTCGTCGACCAGGTCACGGGTACGCTCGGCAGCGGCAATCCGGCCGGCGCGCTGAGTAACGCGGTCAACACGATCACGGGCACGCTCGGCAACGTCGGCGGCGCGGGAGGCCCGCTCGCTCCGGTGCAAGGCGTCGTGACGCAGCTCGCGGGTACGCTCGGCGGGTCTGATCCGCTGGCGCCGGTGCAAGGCGTCGTGAACCAGGTCGTCGGCACGCTGTCCGGCGCAGGGGGCGGCAGCCCGATCACGCCGATCACCAACCTCGTCAACGGCTTGCAGAACGCGCTGCCGACGGGCGGCAACCCGGCCGGTGCGTTGACGGGCGCACTCGGTTCGGTGACGGGCGCGCTCGGCAACCTCGGCGGCTCGAACCCGCTGGCGCCGGTGCAGGGTGTCGTGAACCAGGTCGTCGGCACGCTCGGCAGCAGCAACGTGGTCGGCACGGCCACGAACGCGTTGGGCAACGCGGTCGGTTCGGTCGTGGGCGCGATCAGCAACCTCGGCAGCACGAACCCGCTGGCGCCGGTGCAGGGCGCCGTCAACCAGGTGGTCGGTACGCTCGGCAACCTCGGCGGCTCGAACCCGCTGGCGCCGGTGCAAGGTGTCGTGAACCAGGTCGTCGGCACGCTGTCGGGCGCGGCAGGCAGCAACCCGATCGCACCGATCACGAACCTCGTGAACGGCCTGACGGGCGGCAGCAATCCGGCCGGCGCGCTGACCGGTGCGCTCGGTTCGGTGACGGGCGCACTCGCGAACGGTCCGGCGGCCATCGGGCAGACGGCCGGCGCGCTGTCGGGCGCGGCCGGCGCGACGGCCGCGGCGGGCGGCAGCCTGCTTGGCTCGGGTGCAAACGCAGCCGGCGGCACGGTGGGCGCGGTCGGCTCGCTGCTGACGACGGGCGCCAACGCGACGGCGACGGTCGTCAACGCGGTCGGCACGACGGTGGGTACGACGCTCGGTTCGGCGCCGAGCCTGTCGCGACAGGCTCGGCGCCGAACCGAGCGTCGTACCCACCGTCGTGCCGACCGCGTTGACGACCGTCGCCGTCGCGTTGGCGCCCGTCGTCAGCAGCGAGCCGACCGCGCCCACCGTGCCGCCGGCTGCGTTTGCACCCGAGCCAAGCAGGCTGCCGCCCGCCGCGGCCGTCGCGCCGGCCGCGCCCGACAGCGCGCCGGCCGTCTGCCCGATGGCCGCCGGACCGTTCGCGAGTGCGCCCGTCACCGAACCGAGCGCACCGGTCAGCGCGCCGGCCGGATTGCTGCCGCCCGTCAGGCCGTTCACGAGGTTCGTGATCGGTGCGATCGGGTTGCTGCCTGCCGCGCCCGACAGCGTGCCGACGACCTGGTTCACGACACCTTGCACCGGCGCCAGCGGGTTCGAGCCGCCGAGGTTGCCGAGCGTACCGACCACCTGGTTGACGGCGCCCTGCACCGGCGCCAGCGGGTTCGTGCTGCCGAGGTTGCTGATCGCGCCCACGACCGAACCGACCGCGTTGCCCAACGCGTTCGTGGCCGTGCCGACCACGTTGCTGCTGCCGAGCGTGCCGACGACCTGGTTCACGACACCCTGCACCGGCGCCAGCGGGTTCGAGCCGCCGAGGTTGCCGAGCGCGCCCGTCACCGAACCGAGTGCGCCCGTCAACGCACCGGCCGGGTTGCCGCCCGTCGGCAGCGCGTTCTGCAAGCCGTTGACGAGGTTGGTGATCGGCGTGATCGGGCTGCCGCCCCCTGCGCCGGACAGCGTGCCGACGACCTGGTTCACGACGCCTTGCACCGGCGCCAGCGGATCAGACCCGCCGAGCGTACCCGCGAGCTGCGTCACGACGCCTTGCACCGGAGCGAGCGGGCCTCCCGCGCCGCCGACGTTGCCGAGCGTGCCCGTGATCGTGTTGACCGCGTTACTCAGCGCGCCGGCCGGATTGCCGCTGCCGAGCGTACCCGTGACCTGGTCGACGACGTTCTGGATCGGCGTCAGCGGGTTGGCGCCGCCGCCGATGCCGCCGAGTGCGCCCGTGACCGCACCGAGTGCGCCGGTCAGTGCGCCTGCCGGGTTGCCGCCCCCGACGCTGCCGAGCGCGCCCGTCACCGTGCCGACCGTGTTACCCAGCGCCCCCGTCGCCGTATTCAGCGCGCCGGTCAGTGCGCCCGCCGGATTGCCGCCACCGACGCTGCCCAGTGCGCCCGTCACCGTGCCGACCGTGTTACCCAGCGCTCCCGTCGCCGTATTCAGCGCGCCGGTCAATGCACCGGCCGGATTGCCGCCGCCGACGCTGCCGAGTGCGCCCGTCACCTGATTGACGACGCCTTGTACCGGCGCCAGCGGGTTCGACCCGCCGCCGATGCCGCCGAGTGCACCCGTCACCGTGCCGAGTGCACCGGTCAGTGCACCGGCCGGATTGCCACCGCCGACGCTGCCAAGCGCGCCCGTCACCTGATTGACGACGCCTTGCACCGGCGCCAGCGGGTTCGACCCACCGCCGATTCCGCCGAGTGCGCCCGTCACCGTGCCAACCGCGTTACTCAACGTCCCCGTCGCCGTATTCAGCGCGCCGGTCAGTGCGCCCGCCGGATTGCCGCCACCGACGCTGCCGAGCGCGCCCGTCACCTGATTGACGACGCCTTGCACCGGCGCCAGCGGATCCGATCCGCCACCGATACCGCCGAGTGCGCCAGTTACCGTCCCGAGCGCGCCGGTCAATGCACCTGCCGGATTGCCAC
>NZ_JPGM01000135.1:0-3408 GCF_000731655.1 Burkholderia sp. MSh2
TACAGCGTGAACGACAGCGGCACGCAGCAGGGCAACTACAACAACGATGGCGCGACCGGCGGCAGTGCGCTGGCGGCGGGCATCGGTGCATCGGCGGCCGGTACCTCGAGCACCGCGATCGGCACGAACGCGGTGGCGTCGGGCAATGCATCGATCGCATCCGGAAACGGTGCGCAGGCGAGCGCCTTTTCAGCGTCGGCTTATGGCGCCGGCGCGGTGGCAAGCGGGGAGGGTTCGACCGCGCTGGGCGACAGCGCGTCGGCGAGCGGCACGGCCGGTACGGCGCTCGGCGTGGCGGCAACGGCCGGCGGGACGAACGCGACGGCGCTTGGCCCGGTGGCGGTCGCGAGCGGCGTGTCGAGCCTGGCGGCTGGCGACCATGCGTCGGCCTCCGGTGTGCAGGCCGTGGCGATCGGCCCGAATGCGGCGGCGTCGCAGGACAACGCCACGGCGCTCGGCTATGCGTCGTCGGCCGGCGCGGTGAATGCGACGGCGCTCGGAACGGCGGCCGCGGCGAATGCGACCAACGCGACGGCGCTGGGTGCGGGAGCCGCGGCTGGCGGCGCGGAATCGACTGCGCTCGGCGCGAGTGCGATCGCATCGCAGGACAATGCCACGGCGCTCGGCTTTGCGTCGTCCGCGGGCGCATCGGGTGCGACGGCGCTCGGCACGTCGGCGTCGGCCAGCGCGGCCAACGCGACCGCGCTGGGGCCGGTGGCGGTCGCGAGCGGCACGTCGAGCCTCGCGGCGGGCGATCATGCGACGGCCAGCGGCAGCCAGTCGCTCGCGCTCGGTCTGAACAATGTCGTGAGCGGCGCGCAATCAGGCGCGGTCGGCAGCAACAACACGGTGTCCGCGAACAACGCGTTCGTGCTGGGCAACAACGTGACGGATGCGGTGGACAACTCGGTGGTGCTGGGTAACAACTCGACGGTGGCGGCGGCGAACACCAACTACTACAACCCGGGCAGCGGCACGCTGTCGGGCACGGCAAGCGGAGTGGTGAGCGTAGGCGCGGCGGGCGCCGAACGGGAGATCACGAACGTGGCACCGGGCAGCAACGCGACGGACGCGGTGAACGTGAGCCAGCTGCAATCGCTGGCGAGTGCGGTGGCGGCCGGCCAGACGCACTACTACAGCGTGAACGACGGTGGCGCGCAGGGCGGCAACTACGCGAACGACGGCGCAACGGGAGCTGACGCGCTGGCAGCTGGCGTGAACGCTAGTGCAATCGGCAGCTCTAGCGTGGCAGTGGGGACGGGAACCTTGGCATCAGGCCCGCAAAGCATCGCGATCGGTGCGAACGCATCGGCTACTGGTGTGGGTAGTGCTGCGATAGGCTATGGCGCGTCGGTCTTGGGTAGTGGTAACTACAACGTGGCGGTAGGAGGCACCGTATTTGCGGATGCGAGCAGCAGTAATAACAACGTTGCGGCATTTGGCAGCGGCCAAGGCAATCCAGTGCTGGCTATTTATGGTGGCGCGAACACACAGTTGACGGTTATGACCAATAACTCGGCCGTGATAGCCAATGGTGCAAACAGTCTGAACGGGCAGGGCTTCGTGACCAGTGGAAATGTTGCGGCTGCCAACGGTGGCATTAACATAGACTTCACCAATTTGAACTTTGGAGCGACGACTGCACAGAACGGTGGTTCGAATACTTTTACGACAGCCATCGGCGGTGCTGTTATTGCAGATCAATCCGGTCAGAATTGGAATGTATTTTCGTTAGGTACCGGAGCCACTATCACTGCTAGCGGCAGCGGATCCGTCAACACTGGTATTGTTGCGGCGGGGAATAATAATACGGTGACCAATTCCAGCGGTGCTGCGGCGACCGCTGTTACGGCGATGGGTGACGGCAACACGGTGCTTGGTGCAGTGACGGCTGGCACGGCGATCGGCCAAGGAAACCAGGTGGGTACGGATGCTACGACGTCTCAGCTGACGTCGGCAACCGCAATTGGCCAAAACAACACGGCGACGGCTAGTAATACGATTGCGATTGGGACCGGCAACGTTGTGACAGGCGCGGGGGCGGGCGCGATTGGCGATCCGAGCACGGTGAGCGGGACGGGTTCGTATTCGGTCGGCAACAACAACACGGTGTCGGGTAACAACGCATTCGTACTCGGTAGCAACGTGACGGATGCGGTGGACAACTCGGTGGTGCTGGGTAACAACTCGACGGTGGCGGCGGCGAACACCAACTACTACAACCCGGGCAGCGGCACGCTGTCGGGCACGGCAAGCGGGGTGGTGAGCGTGGGCGCGGCGGGTGCCGAACGGGAGATCACGAACGTGGCGCCGGGCAGCAACGCGACGGACGCGGTGAACGTGAGTCAGCTGCAATCGCTGGCGAGTGCGGTGGCGGCCGGCCAGACGCACTACTACAGCGTGAACGACAGTGGCACGCAGCAGGGCAACTACAACAACGATGGCGCGACCGGCGGCAGTGCGCTGGCGGCGGGCATCGGTGCATCGGCGGCCGGTACCGCGAGCACCGCGATCGGCACGAACGCGGTGGCGTCGGGCAATGCATCGATCGCATCCGGAAACGGTGCGCAGGCGAGCGCCTTTTCAGCGTCGGCTTATGGCGCCGGCGCGGTGGCAAGCGGGGAGGGTTCGACCGCGCTGGGCGACAGCGCGTCGGCGAGCGGCACGGCCGGTACGGCGCTCGGCGTGGCGGCAACGGCCGGCGGGACGAACGCGACGGCGCTTGGCCCGGTGGCGGTCGCGAGCGGCGTGTCGAGCCTGGCGGCTGGCGACCATGCGTCGGCCTCCGGTGTGCAGGCCGTGGCGATCGGCCCGAATGCGGCGGCGTCGCAGGACAACGCCACGGCGCTCGGCTATGCGTCGTCGGCCGGCGCGGTGAATGCGACGGCGCTCGGAACGGCGGCCGCGGCGAATGCGACCAACGCGACGGCGCTGGGTGCGGGAGCCGCGGCTGGCGGCGCGGAATCGACTGCGCTCGGCGCGAGTGCGATCGCATCGCAGGACAATGCCACGGCGCTCGGCTTTGCGTCGTCCGCGGGCGCATCGGGTGCGACGGCGCTCGGCACGTCGGCGTCGGCCAGCGCGGCCAACGCGACCGCGCTGGGGCCGGTGGCGGTCGCGAGCGGCACGTCGAGCCTCGCGGCGGGCGATCATGCGACGGCCAGCGGCAGCCAGTCGCTCGCGCTCGGTCTGAACAATGTCGTGAGCGGCGCGCAATCAGGCGCGGTCGGCAGCAACAACACGGTGTCCGCGAACAACGCGTTCGTGCTGGGCAACAACGTGACGGATGCGGTGGACAACTCGGTGGTGCTGGGTAACAACTCGACGGTGGCGGCGGCGAACACCAACTACTACAACCCGGGCAGCGGCACGCTGTCGGGCACGGCAAGCGGGGTGGTGAGCGTGGGC
>NZ_JPGM01000136.1:0-3382 GCF_000731655.1 Burkholderia sp. MSh2
TGTGGCTGCGCGACTACAACGCGAAAGATCACCTGATCGAAGAAATCGATCCGCTGGGCAACAAAACCGAATACACCAACAACGCGCTCGGCCAGCCGGTGGAAATCATCGACGCGAAGGGCGGCAAAAAACAACTCTCGTACAGTGCGACTGGCCAGTTGACGTCCTATGCCGACTGCTCGGGCAAGACCAGTCGTTGGCAGTACAACGCGCGAGGTCAGCTGGAGCGGTTTACCGATGCGGCAGGGCAGGCCACGAGCTATCGCTACGAGGCGGGCCAACTGGTTGACGTGACGCGGCCCGATGGGGTGACAGAGCAATACGAGCGCGATGCGGAAGGGCGACTGTTGGCGCACGTTGACGGGCTGCGCCGGCGCACGGAGTGGACCTATACGCGTGCCGGGCTGATTGCCAGCCGTAAGGATGCCAACGGGGAATCGCTGGGTTATCGATGGGACAAGCTGGGGCGGCTGGAGTCGTTGCGCAACGAAAACGGTCGGGAGACGTCGTTTGGGTACGATCCAGTGGGCCGGCTGCTGGCCGAAACGGGCTTTGATGGCAAGGCGACGCGTTATCGATACGATCCGTCATCCGGCGTGTTGACGGATGTGCTCAGCGGAGAGACGGGGCACCGGATAACGGCGGTCGAATTCGATGCTGTCGGCCGACTGATCGCGCGCCAGACGGGTCAATGGGACCAAGGCACAAGCCAGTGGAAGTACGGCGAGCGTGAGCGCTTCGCGTACAACGGCAACGGGCAGATGATTCTGGCGGAAAACCCCACCAGTCGGCTGCAATGGTTTTACGATGACGCGGGCAACGTCACGCGAGAGCACCAGCATTTCAGCTTCCTGAAGAATAAACGGGTCGCGGTCTGGCGGCACGAATACGACGTGTTGAATCAACGGGTTGCCACGATTCGACCGGACGGCCACCGGGTGGGCTTGCTCACCTATGGTAGCGGCCACGTGCACGGCATGATGCTGGACGATACGGAACTCGTCCAGATCGAGCGCGATGACCTGCATCGAGAAATCGAGCGGGTGCAGGGCAATGGCCTGACACAGACGCAACAGTACGACGCCGCGGGCCGGTTGCAACAACAGAAGCTGGCAAGCCGGAGCGAAACGCAGGGCGGCAAACTGCTGGTGCAACGCAGCTATACCTACGACCGAGCTGGCCAGTTGGAGCGCATCGAGGATACGCAGAACGGGATGCGGACCTACCGTTACGACCCGGTCGGGCGACTGGTGGCGGCTACCGGCATGCTAGGCGAAGAAGCCTTCGCGTTCGATCCTGCGGGCAACCTGCTGGACGACGCGCAGACGCGGCGCTTCGAATCACCCGATCAAAACACACCTGGGTATTCGAGTCGAATCCAGGGGCGCCCGACACTGCTGGACAACCTGCTGCGCGAGTATGCTGGGACGCACTATACCTGGAACGAATACGGCAACCTGACGGAACGTCGCCGTAATGGCGAGCACGCGGCGTACGAATGGGACGGACTGGATCGACTCGTCAAGTTCAGTAACGGCAAGGTGACCGTTAGCTACTGGTACGACGCATTGGGTCGACGTGTGGCGAAGAAGTCGAATGCGTGGGTCCGGCAGAGCTCACATGACGGCAGTGGCTATCGGGAAGCCGAGACGGCACGGCTGAATGCGGAGTACGGGTACGGCCTGACGCTGTACGGCTGGGATGGAGACAGACTTGCGTGGGAGAGTGGCACGGGCGAGCATGCCGACAGCAGCGGCCGCACTACGCACTACGTGTACGAGCCGGATAGCTTCGTTCCGCTGGCGCAAGCAGCTCACGGAGGCTGGATTGAACTGCACGAGCAGCCGGAATACGATGAGCATTACGACATTGACCGTGACCCGTTGTGGAGCCGCACGAACAAGCCAGCGGCGTTCACGCAGATTGGCTATTACCAGTGTGACCAGATCGGTACGCCACAGGAAGTGACGGACGAGGCAGGCCAAGTCGCTTGGTCGGCACGTTACAAGGCGTGGGGTGAGGCGAAGGAGGTCATCAGCGAGGCGGCCCGCAAGGCAGGTATCCGTAACCCGATCCGCTTCCAGGGGCAGTACTTCGACCATGAGACGGGGCTGCACTATAACCGACATAGGTACTACGATCCAAACTCTGGACGGTTCATCTGCAAGGATCCGATCGGGCTGGCTGGTGGCATCAACGTATTCCAGTACGTGTCCAACAACCCGATCGGGAGGGTAGATCCGTTAGGGCTCGATCCATTGCCGCAAGGTAGTGAACCGTATCAGCTTGAGTTGTTTCCATCGCAGCCGTATTCGCGAGGAATGTACGGCTCAACTCCGACAGCCGCTCAACAGGCATCGGTACCGCAGGGAATGGAGTTTGATCATGATCCGCCTCTAGTTCAGCACTACTATGAGGGAGATGGACAAGGCGGACTTCCCGGTTACAACATGACTCCGGCAGAGCGTAAAGCTTATGGCGCACGGTTGGATTGCGGCTGTCCGGCAACGCCTCGTGCACAGCGACGGCAGGGTGCGGCAATGGCTGCATATTCAAAGCGGATGAAGAAATTATTGGGGCTTGATCAATGAAAATAATCGGATATGTTGGCGCTGAAGGCGGTCCTCTGCTCATCATTGATGCGGAACTTGCCTATCGTTGGGGAGGGATAGACACTGACGACTATGACAGAGTATGTGCATTGTTCGATGAAAATGAGTTGGCAGAGGGAATAGAGATCGAGATTGGCGACGTGAATGGGCTGTTATGGGAATTGAATGGGCCGGGAGTGGCCTATATCATCGACGATGGAGTGGGATTGCGCTTGGTTCGAGCGTGGCTTAACGAAGGTGTTGATGAATTGGCCGCAGTATTGAAATTTGCAGAGATCGAGAGAAGGCAAGATTCCGCTTTGATAGGGAGGGTTGTAGTGAGTTCAAAGAAGCTCGCTGTTATATGGGCAACGGAAAACGGTGATGCAATTCAATCTGCTCTAGGGTTGGGGGTGGATAGGAATAATAAAAAGACGTCAATAGACGACTCGTCAATAGTGATCGGTGTGAAAAAATCCTTTTACACGGCATCTTGCGACATTGTAAGCAATGAGTATGGAAGAGCTAGGAGGCTGTTTCTGGTTTAATGTTGTTATAGTCCGTTCGCGAGACGGGGCTGCACTATAACCGATACAGGTACTACGATCCAAACTCTGGACGGTTCATCTGCAAGGACCCGATCGGACTGGCTGGTGGCCTGAATCTGTATCAGTACGTGCCCAACCCCGTTCAGTGGACTGATCCCACTGGGCTCACACGATGTTGTTGCCCGTCGTTGCTTCCCGGTGAAGGAGACGTCGGAAAGTACAGGGACCTGAAGAGGGCTGGAT
>NZ_JPGM01000137.1:0-4478 GCF_000731655.1 Burkholderia sp. MSh2
CGTTCGCGCGCGATCATCATCCGGTTCACGACGATCACGCCGATCGTCACCGCCGTGATGAACAGCGTCGCCAGCGCGTTCATCTCCGGGTTCAGCCCCAGCCGCACGCGCGAGAACACCACCAGCGGCAGCGTCGTCGAGCCCGGCCCCGACAGGAACGCCGACAGCACCAGGTCGTCGATCGACAGCGTGAACGACAGCAGCCACCCCGACAGCAGCGCCTGCGAGATCAGCGGCAGCGTCACCACGAAGAACACCTTCAGCGGCGTCGCCCCGAGGTCCAGCGCCGCCTCCTCCAGCGACTTGTTCATCTCCTTCACGCGCGACTGCACGATGATCGCCACGTACGACACGCACAGCATCACGTGGCCGATCCAGATCGTCACCATCCCGCGCCCCTTCGGCCAGCCGAACATCTGCTCCAGCGCAACGAACAGCAGCAGCAGCGAGATCCCCTGGATCACTTCCGGAATCACCAGCGGCGCGTTGATCATCCCCGTGTACAGCGTGAAGCCCCGGAAGCGGCCGAAGCGCGCCAGCACGAAGCCCGCCCACGTGCCGATCACGACCGACGCCGTCGCCGTCAGCAGCCCGATCTTCAGCGACAGCCACGCGGCCGTCAGCAGCTCGTCGTCGTCCAGCAGCGCGCTGTACCACTTCAGCGAGAAGCCCGACCACACCGTCACCAGCTTCGACTCGTTGAACGAGTACACCACCAGGCTGATGATCGGGATGTACAGGAACAGGAAGCCGAAGGCGAGGACGCCCGTCGACAGCGGTTTGCTCGGCTTGATCATTTCGCTTCCTCCAGTTCCTTGACCTGGTAGTACTGGAACAGCGCCATCGGCACCAGCAGCAGCATCACCATCGCGACCGTCACCGCGGACGCCATCGGCCAGTCCATGTTGTTGAAGAACTCGTCCCACATCACGCGGCCGATCATCAGCGTGTCCGCGCCGCCCAGCAGCTCCGGAATCACGTACTCGCCCACCGCCGGAATGAACACCAGCAGGCTGCCGGCGATGATCCCGTTCTTCGACAGCGGCAGCGTGATCCGCGTGAACGCGACCCACGGCTTCGCGCCCAGGTCGTACGCGGCCTCGAGCAGCGTGAGGTCCATCTTCACGAGGTGCGCGTACAGCGGCATCACCATGAACGGCAGGTACGAATAGACCATCCCGATGTAGACGCCCGCATCGCTGTGGTACAGCCGCAGCGGCGTGTGGATGATGCCGAGCGCGATCAGCGTGTGGTTCAGCAGGCCGTCGTCCTTCAGGATCCCGATCCATGCGTACACGCGGATCAGGAACGACGTCCAGAACGGCAGCATCACGGCCATCATCAGCACGTTGCGCCGGTTCGGCTCGGCGCGCGCGATGTAGTACGCCATCGGATAGCCGATCAGCAGGCACAGCACCGTCGACACGGCGGCCATCTTCAGCGAGCTGAGGTAGGTGGCGATGTACAGGTCGTCCTGCAGCAGGAACGCGTAGTGCGACAGCTGCAGCGCGAAGTGCACGATGCCGTCCTTGACCTCGACGAGCGACGTGTACGGCGGGATGCCCATCACCTGGTCGGCGAAGCTGATCTTCAGCACCAGCACGAACGGCAGCGCGAAGAAGATCGTGAGCCACAGGAACGGCACGCCGATCGCGACGCCGCGCCCCGACGGCAGCAGGCGCGACAGCGCGGCGAAGCGGCTTGCGCGCGCGCGGCCGGCGCCGGCGCCCGCGGCGCCGGTCGACACCGGCGAGGACGGAGTGGAAGCGGAGGTTCTCATCGCGTCGTCCTCACTGCGTCAGCACGACGCCGCTGGCGGGCGACCACGACACGAACACGTCGTCGTTCCACGCCGGCGCGCCGTCGTTCATCAGGTGCGAGCTCGACAGGTTCGACACGACCGTCTTGCCGCTGGGCAGGCGCACGTGGTATAGCGAGTAGCTGCCCATGTACGCGATGTCGGTCACGACGCCGCGCGCCCAGTTGTGTTTCGAGCCGGGCTTCTCGCGCGACACGTGCACGCGCTCCGGGCGCACCGAGATGCCCACCGGCATCCCGAGCGGGCCGGTCACGCCGTGACTCACGTACATGCGCGCCTCGAGATCGTCGCTCTCGACGAAGATGTGGTCGGGCTCGTCCTCGACCACGCGGCCCTCGAACAGGTTGGTCGAGCCGATGAACTCGGCCGAGAAGCGGCTGTTCGGGTATTCGTAGACTTCGCCGGGCGTGCCGATCTGCACGATCTTGCCCTCGCTCATCACCGCGAGGCGGCTGGCCATCGTCATCGCCTCTTCCTGGTCGTGCGTGACCATCACGCAGGTCACGTCGACCTTCTCGATGATGTTCACGAGTTCGAGCTGGGTCTTCTGGCGGATCTTCTTGTCGAGCGCCGACATCGGTTCGTCGAGCAGCAGCAGCTTCGGGCGCTTGACCAGCGAGCGGGCCAGCGCGACGCGCTGCTGCTGGCCGCCGGAGAGCTGGTGCGGCTTGCGCTTCGCGTACTTGCTCATCTGCACGAGCGCGAGCGCATCGGCCACGCGTTCCTTGATCTCGTTCTTCGGCGTGCCTTCCTGCTTCAGGCCGAACGCGACGTTCGATTCGACCGTCATGTGCGGGAACAGCGCGTAGGACTGGAACATCATGTTCACCGGGCGGCGGTACGGCGGCAGCGACGCGAGATCCTCGCCGTCGACGAAGATCCGGCCGGAGGTGGCCGTCTCGAGCCCGGCGAGCATGCGCAGCAGCGTCGACTTGCCGCAGCCCGAGCTGCCGAGCAGCGCGAACAGCTCGTTCTTGGCGATCGTCAGGTTCACGTTGTCGACGGCCGTGCTGTCGCCGAATTTCTTCACGACGTTCTCGATGCGCACGAAGGCGTCGTTTTGCGTACGGGCCGCGGGGGCCGGCTGGGTCTGTCGTGCAGCAGCGGAAGAGGGTATCGATTGCATGGGATTCACCATTCGTTCTTCACGGATTGCAGGCGTGAGCGTCCCCGCGCGAGGCGCACAACGCGACTCGCGGACGACGGCTCGTGCCGGATGGAACAGTGCGCGCGGCGTGCGCGGGCGGACGCGGGTCCGCGGATCTCAGGCGGGCAGGCGCGCAGCGCCGCCTGCGCCGCCGGATGGCGCCGCGATCAGTGGCCGGTCTTCAACTGGGCCCACAGGCGGTTCTGGAGGCGCAGGATGTCGGCCGGCATCGGCTTCATCAGCACCATCTTCTTCAGCACGTCTTCGGGCGGATAGACGGTCGGGTCCTGCGCGACCGACGGCGTGACGAACGGGTGCGCGGCCTTGTTCGCGGTCGGATAGAACACCGTGTTGGTGATCGCCGCGTTGACCTTCGGATCGGACACGTAGTTGATCCACTTCAGCGCGGCCTCGGGGTGCGGCGCATCCTTCGGGATGACCATCACGTCGAACCACAGCAGGCCGCCTTCCTTCGGGTTCGCGAACTTGATCTCGTAGCTGCGCTTCGCTTCCGACGAGCGGCGGTGCGCGATGCCGACGTCGCCCGACCAGCCGAGCGCGACGCATACGTCGTTGTTCGCGAGGTCGTTGATGTAGCCGGACGAGTTGAACTGGGTGATGTACGGGCGGACTTTCTTCAGGACTTCGAATGCTGCCTGGTAGTCGGCCGGGTTGGTGCTGTTCGGGTTCTTGCCCATGTACTGCAGCGTGGCGGCGAACACGTCGACGGCCTGGTCGAGGAACGACACGCCGCAGCCCTTCAGCTTTTCCATGTTGGCCGGGTCGAACACCAGCGCCCAGCTGTCGACCGGCGCCTTGTCGCCGAGCGCCTTCTTCACGGCCTCCACGTTGTAGCCGATGCCGTCCGTGCCGTAGGCCCAGGGGACGCCGTACTGGTTGCCCGGATCGGCGTCGGCGATCATCTTCATCAGCAGCGGGTCGAGGTTCGCGAGGTTCGGCAGCTTCGACTTGTCGAGCTTCTGGTACACGCCGGCCTGGATCTGCTTGGCCATGTAGTTCGACGTCGGCACGACGATGTCGTAGCCCGAGCTGCCGGCCAGCAGCTTGGCCTGCAGCGTGTCGTCGCTGTCGTAGTTGTCGTACTTGACGTGGATGCCCGTCTGTTTCTGGAAGTTCGGGATCGTGTCCGGCGCGATGTAGTCGGACCAGTTGTAGACGTTCAACTCGTCGGCCGCGTGTGCCGTCGGGCTGGCGACCGACGTGAACGCGGCCGTCGCGGCAAGGGCGGCGGCAGAACAGGCTTGGCGAAAGAAGCGAGCACGCATGGTGGAGTTCCCCTGGTAAAGGCGGCATGCGGCGCCCGCCGCACGCCTGTAGGCAAGACCGTTACGAAATGCCCAGTTGCTGGGCGGTTGCGTCGACTGCTTTCTTCGCCTTCGACACGAGTTCATCGATTTCCTGGCGCGAGATCACGAGCGGCGGCGACAGCAGCATCCGGTCCCCCGTCGCGCGCATGATCAGGTTGCCGTTGAAGCAGAAGTCGCGGCAGAT
>NZ_JPGM01000138.1:0-2806 GCF_000731655.1 Burkholderia sp. MSh2
ACCGCGCCGCCCGTCGGCAACGCATACGCGCTCGTCGCCGCCAGACCCAGCAGCGATACGCCCACCGCCAGCAGGCGCTTGCCGCTGCCCGTCTTGCCCCGACGGCGCGCCGTTTCGCTCACCGCGCACCAGCCGCCCTGCGCGTCGTTCCATACCAGTGAATAGGCCTTATTCATATGGAGTCCTGTCTATGTGATTTTCCAACGCCCGTTGCAAGCGGGCAGACGATCAGGTCCGCCCGGAGATCCGGGCCGACTCGATCCCATCCATGCAACCGGCCGACGGCCAAGCTTGCGCCGCGCCGAACCGGTCCACCCCGGACCGGCCGGCCATGACCGGCTTGCATGTCTTTCGGCAACGTCATCTCGTATCGAGCGGGGAATGGCGCCGGAGCGGCGCTTGCAGCCCACACCGCGCGCGACGCCACGCCCCGCAGCGACGCGAATTACCGATTGCCGCCGACCACGCCGAGGTTCATGCCCGCGAAGCGTTCGGCCGATGCCGCGCCCGTCGTCAGGCTCGATTCGATGATTGCCGTATTGATGCCTGCGAAACCGCCGTAAACCGACGGTCGCGCCTGCGCCGGATAGTCGATCTTCGAGCTCGTGCTCGACAAGCGGATCGTGCCGGCGTTGCCGCCCACGAAGCCGCCGCTCATCGTCCCGACGCCCGACACCGTCCCGGACGACTCGGAACCGGTAATCAACGCTTCGTTCCACCCGACGAATCCGCCGACGGCGAGCCCGCTCGCGAGCGTCACGTCGCCGAACGCCTTCGAGCCGCTCACGACGGCATTCAGCCCCTTGTTGAGGCCGACCAGGCCGCCGACGTAGCTGTCGCGCCCGGCGGAAGCGTTCGACGTCGAGCTCGACGCGACGATCGCGCCGTGGTTTTCGCCGACGAGGCCGCCGACCGTGTTGTTCAGGCCGCCGCGCACGGTGCCGCCCGACTTCGAAGCGTCGATCGTCCCGTCGTTGACGGCCACGAGTCCGCCGGCCGTGCTCGCGTTGCCTGCGATCACGTCGCCTTCCGCCACGCCCTGGCGAATCGTGCCGTCGTTCCGGCCGACCAGACCGCCGACGACGCCGCTCGCGGTATTGCTCACCCGCCCCTTCGCCGACACGTCCGCGAGGACGGCGCCGGCATGCTCGCCCGCAAAGCCGCCCACCGCCGCCGCGCCGTTTCCGGTCACGTTGCCGGACGCGTGCGATTGGCTGATCGCGCCGCCGACGTTGCTGCCGACCAGGCCGCCGAGCGTACTGCCGGCCGTCGCGGTGACGTTGCCATTCGCCGAGGCGTCGCGAATGCTGCCGCCCACGTTGCTGCCGACCAGGCCGCCGACGGTCGCTCCCGACGCCGCGCCGACACTGCCGCTTGCCGACACGGCCGACAGCGCCGTATCGAAGCTCCAGCCGATCGCCCCGCCGACATAGCCGTTTTTCCCCGACGACACGGCCACCGACGAAGTCGAACGCTCGATGGCGCCGCTGCCGGCCAGGCCGACGAGACCGCCAGCGACCACGTTGTCGCCTACCGAAAGCTTGCCGCCGCTCGACGAATCCGACACGGTCGCGTCCCAGTTCGTGCCGACCAGGCCGCCCACCGTATACGTCCCGAGCGCCGGCGCCCCCTTGCTCGTGATCTCGGCGTCGGCGCGACCGTTCGCGATCCGCCCGCCGGCGAGGTTCTGGCCGACCAGCCCGCCAATCGACGTCACCTTGTCGTTGCCGCTGATCCGCCCCTGGAAGCGCGCGCCGTCGATGGCGCCGCCGTTGTTCACGCCGACGAGCCCGCCCACCACGCTTTCGCTCCGGCCGGAAAGCGACGACGACACCGACATGCGCGTCGCGCGGACGTTCGAAATCGTCCCGCGGTTGTATGCAGCCAGGCCGCCGATCACCGAATCACTGGAGATCGACGTGTTGTTCAAGGTCAGCGAATCGAGCGCGAGGTTGGCGATGCGGCCGCGGTTCTCCGCAAAGAGGCCGACCGCCGGGCCGCCAGCAGTGACGTTCAGCCGCGAAACCGTGTTGCCGAGGCCGTCGAACACGCCGTCGAACGCGCCGTTCGCTCCGATGCTCTGGAACGATGCGCCGCGGCCGTCCACCGCGTTGCCGAGTACGTAGTGGCCGTTCAGGTCGCGGTCGACGCCGCGCAGGCCCGCTACATCGTGGATCACCTGATACGCTTCACCGTTCGACGAGAACGACGCATTGCGGCCCGACAGCGTTGCCGACGCGTTGTCTTGCGTGAACCGGTGACCCTTCGCCGAGTTCAGCTCCAGATGCGCCTGCTCACCCGTCAGCGCAAGCTTGTCATCCACGCGGATCTCGCCCGCCGCGTTTGCCACCACGCGCGCCTTTGCGCCGCTTGCTGCTACTGCCTGCTTCAGCGCAACGTCACCCTTTTGCGACGTCAGCGTCAGTGCATGGTCGCTCGTCCAGTTCAGTGCGCCATCGACCGTCACGTCGCCCGACGTGTTCGTCAACGCAACGTTCGTCGTGCCCAGTGCGCGCGACAGCGTCTGTCCGCCCAGTGCGCCGTCCGCATTGTCGACGTTCGCGTTTGCCGACTCGATCGTCCACGTACCCGTGCGACCCGACACGTTGCGCGTATCGACCTGTGCATCGCCCGACACCTTCACCCGTTCGCCGCGCGTCGTCACGTCACCGCTCGCCGCGTTCAGCTTGCCGGCTACCTGCACCAGACCGCCGTCCAGTACGATCTTCCCGTCGCGCGTGCCCAGCCCCTGCGCCTCGATCGTCCCGCTGTTGTTCACCACCGCGTTCAGCAGGCCATTCGCCGC
>NZ_JPGM01000139.1:0-2740 GCF_000731655.1 Burkholderia sp. MSh2
GATACGTGCCCGGGGGCATGATCCGCGAGGGGCGCGGCGTGGTTCGGGGCGCTTCTCGCCGGAAGCGCGGGCTGGTCAGGAGAGGCGAAACGAATTTCGTCGCGATGCCGGCGTCGATCGAAACGCGCACACGCCGGCCCGCGTGCCGACGCGGGGGGAACGTCATGCAGGCGTTCGATCAGGGGCCGCTTCGATGGAAGCGGCGGGCTTTTATCGGTTGAATCGACAAGCCGGGCCCGCGACGGAATGGCGCGAACAGCGTATGGCGATCGACGCGGCCGCGATGTCCGAACCACGGTCGCCCGACGCCGGGCCGCCCGCATGACACGCCTCGATGCCGGATGCCCGAGGCGCGGGCCGCACGATCGCGGGCCGTGTTCGTCAATCGGGCCGCTGCGCCCGCACACACGCGGCCAGCGCCCGCACCCCCGGTTCGATCCGCTCCAGCGGCAGCGCGGAAAACCCCATCCGGAAGCAGCGGCGCGCATTGCCGTCGTCGCGCATGAAGAACACGCCGCCGGGCTCGATCAGGATCCCGGCCGCCTGCGCGTCCGCCGCGAGCCGCGCCGCGTCGAGCCATGGCGGGCCCTCGACCCAGCACGACGCGCCGCCCGTCACCGGCACGTATCGCGCCTCCGGCAGATGCGCATCGAGCGCGGCCATCAGCGCCTGCGAACGCTCGCTGTACGCATGCGCGAGCCGGCGCAGCAGCGCGTCGTGATGGCCCAGCGCGAGAAAGGTCGCGAATGCACGCTGGATGTACGCGACCGGATGGCGCACCATCAGCCGCCGCAGCGCGCGCAATTCGCGAATCAGCGCGCGCGGCCCGACCACGTAGCCGAGCCGCAGCCCGGGCGCGAAGGTCTTCGACAAGCTGCCGACGTAGATCACGCGGTCTGCCGTGTCGAGGCTCTTCAGCGCCGGATGCGGCGTGCCGGAGAACGTGTTCTCGCTCTCGTAGTCGTCCTCGATGATCACGAAGTCGTGCTGCCGCGCGCATTCGAGCAGCGCGCGGCGCCGCTCGACCGGCATCGTCGCGGTGGTCGGGCACTGGTGGCTCGGCGTCACGTACACGTAGTCGCAGCGCGACAGCGTGCCGCCGAGCGCATCGGGCGCGATCCCGTGGCCGTCGACGGGCAGCGGCAGCAATGGCGCGTTGCGGTTCTCGAAGATGTTGCGCGCATCGGGATAGCCGGGATTCTCGAAGCCGACCGTCGTGTGCTTGCCGCACAGGAGATCCGCGATCAGGTACAGCGCCTGCTGGCAGCCGTTCGTGACGACGATCTCGTCGGGCATCGCGAACACGCCGCGGCGCGGCAGCACGCGCGTGCGGATCTGCTGGATCAGCGATTCGTCGTCGCGCTCGATCAGGTCGGGCGCCCAGTTGCGGATTTCCATCACCGACAGCGCTTTCAGGCAGCACTCGCGCCAGTCGTTGGTTGGAAACAGCGACTGGTCGAACTGCCCGTAGATGAACGGAAATTCGTAGTGCTGCCAGTTCGCGGGCTTCACGATGTTGCGCTGTCTCGACGGTGGATGCGCGATGCGTTTCTCCCATGCGGGGCGGCCCGGCGCGTCGTCGCCGTCTTCGGGCTTCGCGCCCGGCGTGGCCGCCGCGAAGCCCGGCACGCCCTGGAGCATCTTCGGGTTCACGAAATGCCCGCTGCGTTCGCGCGAGATCAGGTAGCCCTCTTCGACGAGCATCTGGTACGCGAGCACGACGGTGTTGCGCGCGACGCCGAGCTGGTCGGCAAGCTCGCGGCTCGACGGCAGCGCGGCATCGGGCGCGAGCTGGCCGTCGAGGATCGCGGCCACCAGCATGCGCCGGATCTGGTCCTGCAGGCTCGACGCCGACGACCGCCGGAACTGCTGGGCCCATAGGGCGGTCGGGGTACGACTCGGCATGCTTCCTCCTGTGATCGATACGGGAAACGCGAGGCGGTGCGCGTGGCGCGCGGCCGGCGACGGGCGCGGTGTCGCGAGAATACGCGCGTCGCGTCGCGGATGTGGACTCAATGAAAGGCGTCGTCTGGCACTACTGCGCGCCGACGTGGCAAGACGATACTCAACTCGTCGCCCCCGGACGATCCGGATTACTCCCCGGTACGCGGGCGCAGGGAGGCGTGCGCCCGTTGCGTTCGCCGCGCGGGTCATGCGGAGGAGGGGAACGTCATGCACGTCGTCGTGTTCAGGGATCGCTGCGAGCGCGTGATCCGCATCGTGTTCGACGACGCGCGTGCGACGGCTGTCGCGTATCGCGACGACGTGGCGATCGGCGAACTCGGTCTCGACGATGGCGACGGCATGGGCCCGGCGCCGTCGCTCGCGCGGCTGTACGTCGAGCCCGCGTACCGGCGCAGCGGCATCGCACACACGCTGCTCGCGTGTGCATCGCGCGAATTCGGGCGGCCGATCCGTATCGATTCCGGTGCGCGCGCATGGCCCGACTCGCCGGCGTGGGCGACGCTGTGCCGCTGCCTCGAATACGAAGGGCTGGTCGTGGTTCGCTAGCGGCGGGCGCCGACGGCGCGGCCGCGATCACGCAACACGAAGAGAGAGACGACATGAGCACGGTCCTGAAGCCGATTCCCGCATCCGGCGTGCGGCACGAAGCGTTGCGCGTCGACGGGCAGCGCGTATGGCGCGACGCGGTGATCGACGTGCGCAACCCGTACGACGGCACGCTGGTCGGCACCGTGCCGAAGGCGACGCTGGACGACGTGCGGCGCGCGTTCGCGGT
>NZ_JPGM01000140.1:0-3502 GCF_000731655.1 Burkholderia sp. MSh2
TCGATCACCTCGTTGTCGACCGGCCTTTCGTCGACCGATAGCTCGGTGACCTCGCTGTCGACGTCCACGTCGACGGGGCTGTCGTCGGCCACCAGTTCGATCACCTCGTTGTCGACTGGCCTCTCGTCGACCGATAGCTCGGTCTCCTCGCTGTCGACGTCCACGTCGACGGGTCTCTCGTCGGCGAACAGTTCGATCACGTCGTTGTCGACCGGCCTTTCGTCGACCGATAGCTCGGTCACCTCGCTGTCGACGTCGACGTCGACGGGTCTGTCGTCGGCCACCAGCTCGATCACGTCGCTGTCGACCGGCCTTTCGTCGACCGATAGCTCGGTCACCTCGCTGTCCACGTCGACGTCGACGGGCCTGTCGTCAGCCACCAGCTCGATCACCTCGCTGTCCACGGGTCTGTCGTCGACCAATAGCTCGGTGACCTCGCTGTCGACGTCCACGTCGACGGGTCTGTCGTCGGCGAACAGCTCGATCACGTCGTTGTCGACCGGCCTCTCGTCGACCGATAGCTCGGTGACCTCGCTGTCGACGTCGACCTCGACGGGTCTGTCGTCGGCGAACAGCTCGATCACGTCGCTGTCGACTGGCCTCTCGTCGACCGATAGTTCGGTGACCTCGCTGTCGACGTCGACCTCGACGGGTCTGTCGTCGGCGAACAGCTCGATCACGTCGCTGTCGACCGGCCTTTCGTCGACCGACAGCTCGGTGACCTCGCTGTCGACGTCGACCTCGACGGGCCTCTCATCGGCGAACAGCTCGATCACGTCTCTGTCGACCGGCCTTTCGTCGACCGATAGCTCGGTGACCTCGCTGTCGACGTCCACGTCGACGGGCCTCTCGTCGGCGAACAGTTCGATCACCTCGTTGTCGACCGGCCTTTCGTCGACCGATAGCTCGGTCACATCGCTGTCGACGTCCACGTCGACGGGGCTGTCGTCGGCCACCAGCTCGATCACGTCGCTGTCGACGTCGACGTCGACGGGTCTCTCATCGGCGAACAGTTCGATCACCTCGTTGTCGACTGGCCTCTCGTCGACCGATAGCTCGGTCTCCTCGCTGTCGACGTCCACGTCGACGGGGCTGTCGTCGGCCACCAGCTCGATCACCTCGTTGTCGACCGGCCTTTCGTCGACCGATAGCTCGGTGACCTCGCTGTCGACGTCCACGTCGACGGGCCTCTCGTCGGCGAACAGCTCGGTCACGTCGCTGTCGACGTCGACCTCGACGGGCCTGTCGTCGGCCACCAGCTCGATCACGTCGCTCTCGACCTCGACCTCGACGGCGATCAATGCAGCGAAGACGCATTACTACAGCGTCAACGACGGCGGCACGCAGCAGGCCAACTACAACAACGACGGCGCCACGGGCACCAACGCCCTTGCTGCCGGCGTGAACGCCAGCGCGGCGGGCACGAGCAGCGTCGCGGTCGGCGACACCGCGAACGCGAAGGCGAACGGCACGGTGGCAATCGGTCAGAACGCCGTGGCCAACAACGCGGGCGATGTCGCGCTCGGCAGCGGCTCGACGACGTCAGCGCCGAACCCGACGCCGACCGGTACGGTCGGCGGCGTCACCGCGACATTTGCGGGTGGCAATCCGACCAGCGTGGTCAGCGTCGGCGCGCCTGGCCAGGAACGTCAGGTCACCAACGTTGCAGCCGGTCAGATCACCGCAACGAGCACCGACGCGATTAACGGTTCGCAGCTGTATGCGACCAATTCGATCGTCGACTCGCTGTCGACCACGGTTTCGTCGTCGAGTATTGCGATCGCGTCGCTGTCGACAGGTCTGAGCTCGACCGACAGCTCGATCACGTCATTGTCGACGTCGACCTCGACGGGTCTGTCGTCGGCCAACAGCTCGATCGGCTCGCTGTCGACGTCGACCTCGACGGGTTTGTCGTCGGCTAACAGCTCGATCGGTTCGCTGTCGACGTCGACCTCGACGGGCCTGTCGTCGGCCAACAGTTCGATCGATTCGCTGTCGACTTCCACATCGACGGGTCTGTCGTCGGCCACAAGCTCGATCGGTTCGCTGTCGACGTCGACCTCGACGGGCCTGTCGTCGGCGAACAGCTCGATCGGTTCGCTGTCGACGTCGACCTCGACGGGTCTGTCGTCGGCCAACAGCTCGATCGGCTCGCTGTCGACGTCGACCTCGACGGGGCTGTCGTCGGCCAACAGTTCGATCGATTCGCTGTCGACTTCCACATCGACGGGGCTGTCGTCGGCGAACAGCTCGATCGGTTCGCTGTCGACGTCGACCTCGACGGGTCTGTCGTCGGCCACCAGCTCGATCAGCTCGCTGTCGACGTCGACCTCCACGGGCCTGTCGTCGGCGAACAGCTCGATCACGTCGCTGTCCACGTCGACCTCGACCGGCCTGTCGTCGGCCAACAGCTCGATCACTTCGCTGTCGACCTCCACGTCGACCGGTCTCTCGTCGGCCAACAGCTCGATCACGTCGCTGTCGACCTCCACGTCGACCGGCCTGTCATCGGCCACCAGCTCGATCGATTCACTGTCGACCTCGACCTCGACGGGCCTGTCGTCGGCGGACAGCTCGATCAGTTCACTGTCGACCTCAACTTCGACGGGTTTGTCGTCGGCGAACAGCTCGATTGATTCGCTGTCGACTTCCACGTCGACGGGTCTGTCGTCGGCGAACAGCTCGATCACGTCGTTGTCGACCGGCCTCTCGTCGACCGATAGCTCGGTCACCTCGCTGTCGACGTCCACGTCGACCGGCCTGTCGTCGGCCAACAGCTCGATCAGCTCGCTGTCGACGTCGACTTCGACCGGCCTCTCGTCGGCCAACAGTTCGATCGACTCGCTGTCGACGTCGACCTCGACGGGGCTGTCGTCGGCCACCAGTTCGATCACCTCGCTGTCGACGTCGACCTCGACCGGCCTGTCGTCGGCCACCAGCTCGATCACGTCTCTGTCGACGTCAACCTCGACCGGTCTGTCGTCGGCCAACAGTTCGATCACGTCGCTGTCGACGTCGACCTCGACCGGCATCAGCTCGCTGTCCACCGGCCTGTCGTCGACCGACAGCTCGATCACGTCGTTGTCCACGTCGACCGCGTCCGGTATCAACTCGCTGTCCACCGGTCTGAGCAGCACGAACAGCTCGGTGGCGTCGCTGTCCACCTCGACCTCGACTGCGGTCTCGACCGCGGTCAATGCAGCGAAGGCGCATTACTACAGCGTCAACGACAACGGCACGCAGCAGGCGAACTACAACAACGACGGCGCGACCGGCACCAACGCTCTTGCAGCAGGTACGAACGCCAGCGCGGCGGGCGCCAGCAGCGTCGCGGTTGGCGATGGCTCGAACGCGCAGTCGGCAGGCGCGGTCGCGATCGGCCAGAACGCATCGGCAACGGGCGGCAAGGCCGTGTCGATCGGCTCCGGCAACACGGCAAACGGCGACGGCGCAGTCGCGATCGGCGACCCGAGCATCGCGACGGGTACCGGCGCGGTGGCGA
>NZ_JPGM01000141.1:0-3433 GCF_000731655.1 Burkholderia sp. MSh2
CTCGTCAAACCCTCGGCTGGGATACGCCGGAGGAGGCAATGGCCAAGGAGCTGGAAATCAATGGACTTGCTAATCGTTGCACTTGATTTTTGAGACTGCCTTATCTCCGTGCGGAAATGTTCTGCAGTTTGATATGGCGCTTCACATGGGGAAAACGATAATGATAAAAATACCGCACTGCGGCAGAATCTGGAGACGCCTCTCCAGAGCATGACGGCCCGGCTCGCAGCCGGCACGCCGCGCGCGAGCAGGATTTCACGATAGACGCTCACGAATCACCGGTAAGGCAGGTAATGACAGCATCGAAAAAATCGTCGACGTCCGCGCAGGCGGGCACTCCCACGGGCAGTATCGGTTTCGACCCGGCCGCCCAGCCGATGCAGCAGATGTTCGAGTCGTGGTTGAACGCGTGGCGCGGTTTTGCGGATCCGGCGCGCGCCGCGACCGCGTCGGCCACCGTGAACCCGTTCGCGACATTCCAGTTCCCGACATCGTTTCCGTTTCAGGTGCCGTCGATGCCCGATCTCGGCGCGATGGCGTCGCCGTTCGCCGGGCTGAAGCTGCCGGCCGCCGCGATTCCGCCCGAGCGGCTGCAGACGCTGCAGGCCGGTTACGCACGCGACTGCATGACGCTGATGCAGCAGGCGGCTGCCGCGAAGCTCGAGGCCCCGGAGCTGAAGGACCGCCGCTTCAGCGGCGATGCGTGGAAGGCGTCGCCCGCCCACGCGTTCGCGGCCGCCTGGTACCTGCTCAACGCGCGGTACCTGCAGGAGCTGGCCGACGCGCTTCAGACCGACCCCAAGACGCGCGAACGCATCCGTTTCACGGTCCAGCAATGGACGGCGGCCACCGCGCCGAGCAACTTCCTCGCACTCAATCCCGACGCGCAGAAATCGATTCTCGAGACGCAGGGCGAAAGCCTGCGGCAGGGGATGATGAACCTGCTCGGCGACTTGCAGCGCGGCAAGATTTCGCAGACCGACGAAACGCAGTTCGTGGTCGGCAAGAACCTCGGGTGTACCGAAGGCGCGGTCGTCTACGAGAACGACCTGATCCAGCTGATCCAGTACACGCCGAAAACGGACCCGGTGTTCGAGCGGCCGCTGCTGATCGTCCCGCCGTGCATCAACAAGTTCTACATCCTCGACCTGCAGCCCGAGAATTCGCTCGTCGCGCACGCGCTGTCGAACGGTCATCAGGTGTTCCTGGTGTCGTGGCGCAATGCGGACGCCTCGGTCGCGCACAAGACGTGGGACGACTACATGAACGAAGGGCTGCTCGCGGCGATCGACGCCGTGCAGCAGGTCAGCGGCCGCGAGCAGATCAACACGCTCGGCTTCTGCGTCGGCGGCACGATGCTCGCGACCGCGCTGGCGGTGCTTGCCGCGCGCGGCGAACATCCGGCCGCATCGATGACGCTGCTCACCGCGATGCTCGACTTCGCCGACACGGGCATTCTCGACGTGTTCGTCGACGAGACGCACGTGCAGATGCGCGAGCAGACCATCGGCGGCAAGAGCGGCGCGCAGCCGGGGCTGATGCGCGGCGTCGAGTTCGCGAACACGTTCTCGTTCCTGCGGCCGAACGACCTCGTGTGGAACTATGTCGTCGACAACTACCTGAAGGGCCGTACGCCGGCGCCGTTCGACCTGCTGTACTGGAACAGCGACTCGACGAGCTTGCCGGGCCCGATGTACGCGTGGTACCTGCGCCATACCTATCTCGAGAACAAGCTGCGCGAGCCGGGCGCGCTGACCGTGTGCGGCGAGCCGGTCGACCTGTCGCTGATCGACGTGCCGACCTTCATTTACGGCTCGCGCGAGGATCACATCGTGCCGTGGCAGACGGCCTATGCGTCGACGTCGATCCTGTCGGGCCCGTTGAAGTTCGTGCTCGGCGCGTCGGGGCACATCGCGGGCGTGATCAATCCGCCGGCGAAGAAGAAGCGCAGCTTCTGGGTCAACGACACCGATCTGCCCGAATCGGCGGACGACTGGTTCGCCGGTGCGACGGAGCAGCCGGGAAGCTGGTGGACGACCTGGGTCGAGTGGCTCGACCAGTACGGCGGCCGCAAGGTGGCGCCGCCCGCCGGGCCCGGCTCCGCGCAGTTTCCGGCGATCGAGCCGGCGCCGGGACGCTACGTGTTGCAGCGCGATTGACGAAAACCGGGCAGCGGCGCACGCTGTCCGGCGCACCGCAGTTTTTTTAACAGGGCCGGTAACGATGCGCCGTGTCGTGCGGGCCTGGAGGAAAGGGAAATGACGGACGTAGTGATCGTATCGGCCGCGCGGACCGCGGTCGGCAAATTCGGCGGCTCGCTTGCGAAGATTGCGGCGCCGGAGCTGGGCGCGACGGTGATTCGCGCGGTGCTGGAGCGCGCGGGCGTGAAGCCCGAGCAGGTCAGCGAAGTGATTCTGGGGCAGGTGCTGACGGCCGGTTCCGGGCAGAACCCGGCGCGGCAGTCGCTGATCAAGGCCGGGCTGCCGACGGCGGTGCCGGGCATGACGATCAACAAGGTGTGCGGCTCGGGCCTGAAGGCCGTGATGCTGGCGGCGAACGCGATCGTCGCGGGCGACGCGGAGATCGTGATCGCGGGCGGGCAGGAGAACATGAGCGCTGCGCCGCACGTGCTGCCGGGCTCGCGCGACGGGTTCCGGATGGGCGACGCGAAGCTGGTCGACTCGATGATCGTCGACGGCCTGTGGGACGTGTACAACCAGTACCACATGGGCGTCACGGCGGAGAACGTGGCGAAGGAGTACGGGATCACGCGCGAGGAGCAGGACGCGTTCGCGGCGCTGTCGCAGAACAAGGCGGAAGCCGCGCAGAAGGCCGGCCGCTTCGACGCGGAGATCGTGCCGGTGTCGATCCCGCAGCGCAAGGGCGAGCCGCTGCAGTTCGCGACCGATGAGTTCGTGCGTCACGGCGTGACGGCGGAGTCGCTGGCGGGGCTGAAGCCGGCGTTCTCGAAGGACGGCTCGGTGACGGCGGCGAATGCGTCGGGGCTGAACGACGGCGCGGCGGCGGTGCTGGTGATGTCGGCGCAGAAGGCGGCGGCTCTCGGGCTGACGCCGCTGGCGAAGATCAAGGCGTACGCGAACGCGGGCGTGGATCCGAGCGTGATGGGGATGGGCCCGGTGCCGGCGTCGCGGCGGTGCCTGGAGCGCGCGGGCTGGACGCCGGGCGACCTGGACCTGATGGAGATCAACGAGGCATTCGCGGCGCAGGCGCTGGCGGTGCACAAGCAGATGGGCTGGGACACGTCGAAGGTGAACGTGAACGGCGGGGCGATCGCGATCGGTCACCCGATCGGCGCGTCGGGCTGCCGGATCCTGGTGACGCTGCTGCACGAGATGGTCAGGCGCGATGCGAAGCGCGGGCTGGCGTCGCTGTGCATCGGCGGCGGGATGGGGGTCGCGCTCGCGGTCGAGCG
>NZ_JPGM01000142.1:0-2356 GCF_000731655.1 Burkholderia sp. MSh2
GGACGAGGACGAGGACGAGGACGAGTAAGGCGGGCACGTCAGCCCGCCGCGAATAGGCTTGGCGGGGCAAGTGTCATGCATTGCAAGATGCGTGGGCCGCGCTTGCGCCCGGGTGCGCGCATCGGGAAAATCGTGTCTAGGAAAAAATTGCTGGCGTAGGCGGAAGGCTGAAACCCTTGCTGGACAATGGATTGCGGCGTATACGAGGGGCGAGCGTTTCGGTGTAAAAAGTCTATCAATACGCGCCGAACCCGATCGGCTGGATCGATCCGCTCGGCTTGGCGCGTTGTCCGTGCGATTGTGAAAAGGTTCTCGCAAATATGCGAGCGAGTGGTCGGGCGTATGGTTCAAAGTCGGGAACGCCCGCAGACGGCCATCACATCATCCAACATGCCTCAGTGCCAGTAGGTACGGAAGGGTACCCCTATACTGGGGCACCCGCTGTTCAACTGGACGGGCCTTCTACACAAGTGGGCTCGGAGCATTACGCAGCGACAAGTGTGCAGCGACAAGCCGGAGGGGGAACGTATGCCGCCGAGCGCAGAATTGGTTACAAGGCGCTCCGGCGAGCTGGTCTTACTTCCCAAGAGGCAAGGTGTCTTTTTGCAGCGCACGTTGATCCATATTTCGAAAACCTCGGGTTCAATGGAAATACTCCAATGCGAACCGTGAAGAATCGGAGATAGGAGATAGCATGGAACGTAAGTTGGCGGACTATCCGATGTATGCCCCATTGGTGAAGCACATCTACGATGAGTTGATCCATGACCACTTTGAGGAGTTGGTAAGCCAAGGACTTGCTGCACCAAGCACAGCATCGGAATACAGAGCCGCGCTGAGAGCCTGCTTGGGTGGGGAGGCGATTGGGCCGATCCCGGATGAGGTGATAATGGATGGGTATGTATTTGAAATTGATGGACATAAATCAGACGGGCTATCAATCGAGGTACCCATCTTCTCGGAGGAGGGGGGCTCGGACGCTTTCATGATCCTTCGAGTGAAGAAGGACAACACTGCGCAGCCAACGCTGTATTTGTACGACATACTTGTGCCGTGAGGCGGGCTCTCGAGAGCAAAATATACGGGCCTGCACTACAACCGGCATCGGTATTACGATCCCAACACAGGCAGATTCATCAGCAAAGACCCGATCGGCCTGAACGGTGGCATCAACGTTTATCAATACGCGCCCAATCCGATCCAGTGGGTTGATCCGCTTGGGTTGGCTCGCAAGAAGGCCTGCAAATGCCCCGGACAAGATCCCTGTGCGGCCGACGGTAAGACGCACATCGTGTATCAAGCGGAAGATCCTAAGAACCCGGGGAAAATCTATACGGGTAAGGCTTCGGGGTACGGGACGCCACGGGAGGTTTTGCAGAGACGTTTCTCTGGCGGGCACCATAGAGGAATAGCTCTGGAAGATGCAAACGTTGTTCACGAGACAGATTCATACGCTTCGGTCCGTGGTCTTGAGCACATTGAGCATGGCAATCTCGGAGATCTGGCAACGGACCAGAACAATCCAATCTCAGACCGAAACAAAAGCAAAGCAACATACCTTGATTGTGCGGAGAAATCACTTAAAAGATGATCAGGAGAAAATCTAAAAATGAGGTGAGGATCGGTGATGTTTATGCCGTCCCTCTTGACCCGTTGAATCAACGGTACGGCTATGTGCGCATGTACCACAATCCGGATATAGCGATCCTGGGGGTAACATCTGGGAAGCAACTTTTGTCGTTGGATGAGGTTAAAAAATATCCAAGCGTTACAGATGCATTTTCCATGAGGACGGCTATTGAGAAAGGTCGATGGCCGCTAATTGGTAATATCCCATTTGCAAGTGAGGATGAGGCTTGGCCAGGCCCGCGTAAGCAAGTCTTCAGGCTGCGGCCGGACGTAAGAAAGGTCGTATTTAAAGGGCGCTACATATCTGCTGAGGAATTTGGGCAGTATGACGATCTCCCGGAAGACAAGAAATTGACCGATGAGCGCCTAATTGAAGAGATTAATGAGAATTCAAACCTTTTTAAGCACATCGATACTTGATTGTTCTCTGTGATCTACTTGGGTGATTTTCGGTATGAAATAGCCCGGTCGACGGAGGCCCGCCCCTTTCTGGAGTAGGCGCTGAAGGAGACTCGAAATGACGACCGATTAGAACGTGAATTTGTGCGAGCAAGGGAGCTTCTTGGTGGGCCGGAATAGTTTATCTTGGCTGTAGACGGGCCTACACTATAACCGATACAGGTACTACGATCCAAACTCTGGACGGTTCATCTGCAAGGACCCGATCGGACTGGCTGGTGGCCTGAATCTGTATCAGTACGCGCCCAACCCCGTTCAGTGGACTGAT
>NZ_JPGM01000143.1:0-1841 GCF_000731655.1 Burkholderia sp. MSh2
CCCGTCGACAGCGAGCTGATGCCCGTCGAAGTCGACGTCGACAGTGAAGAAACCGAGCTAGTAGCCGACGACAGGCCGGTTGACGTCGAGGTGGACAACGACGACACCGTGCTGTTCGTCGAGCTCAGCCCCGTCGACAACGAACTGATGCCTGTCGAAGTTGACGTCGACAGCGAGGTGATCGAGCTACTGGCCGACGACAAGCCCGTCGAGGCCGAGGTCGACAACGACGACACCGTGCTATCCGTCGAGCTCAGACCCGTCGACAGCGAACTGATGCCCGTCGAGGTCGACGTGGACAACGACGTGATCGAGCTACTGGCCGACGACAAGCCGGTCGACGTCGAGGTCGACAACGACGACACCGTGCTGTCCGTCGAGCTCAGGCCCGTCGACAGCGAGCTGATGCCCGTCGAGGTTGACGTGGACAGTGAGGTGATCGAGCTGTTTGCAGACGACAAGCCGGTCGACGTCGAAGTCGACAACGACGACACCGTGCTGTCCGTCGAGCTCAAGCCTGTCGACAGCGAGCTGATGCCCGTCGAAGTCGACGTCGACAGCGAGGTGATCGAGCTGTTCGCCGACGACAAGCCAGTCGAGGTTGAAGTCGACAACGACGACACCGCGCTATCCGTCGAGCTCAGGCCGGTCGACAACGAACTGATGCCCGTCGAAGTCGACGTCGACAGTGAAGAAATTGAGCTGTCCGCAGACGACAGACCGGTCGACGTCGAAGTTGACAGCGAGGTGATCGAGCTGTTCGCCGATGACAGACCGGTCGACGTCGAGGTCGACAGCGACGACACCGTGCTGTCCGTCGAGCTCAAGCCCGTCGACAACGAGTTGATGCCCGTCGAAGTTGACGTGGACAGCGAGGTGATTGAGCTGTTCGCGGACGAAAGACCCGTCGAGGTCGAGGTTGACAACGACGACACCGCGCTGTCCGTCGAGCTCAGCCCCGTCGACAGCGAACTGATGCCCGTCGACGTTGACGTAGACAGCGAGGAAATCGAGCTATTGGCCGACGACAGACCGGTCGAGGTCGACGTCGACAACGACGACACCGTGCTATCCGTCGAGCTCAGACCCGTTGACAACGAGTTGATACCCGTCGAGGTCGACGTGGACAACGACGTGATCGAGCTATTGGCCGACGACAGACCGGTCGACGTCGAAGTCGACAACGATGACACCGTACTGTCCGTCGAGCTCAAGCCTGTCGACAGCGAACTGATGCCCGTCGACGCCGACGTCGACAGTGAAGAAATTGAGCTGTCCGCAGACGACAGACCGGTCGACGTCGAGGTCGACAACGACGACACCGTGCTGTCCGTCGAGCTCAGACCCGTCGAGGTCGACGTGGACAGCGAGGTGATCGAGCTACTGGCCGACGACAGACCGGTCGACGTGGAAGTCGACAACGACGACACCGCGCTATCCGTCGAGCTCAGGCCGGTCGACAACGAACTGATGCCCGTCGAAGTCGACGTCGACAGTGAAGAAATTGAGCTGTCCGCAGACGACAGACCGGTCGACGTCGAAGTTGACAGCGAGGTGATCGAGCTGTTCGCGGACGAAAGCCCCGTCGAGGTCGAAGTCGACAACGACGACACCGTGCTATCCGTCGAGCTCAGGCCGGTCGACAACGAACTGATGCCTGTCGAAGTTGACGTCGACAACGAGGTGATCGTGCTATTCGCCGACGACAAACCCGTCGAGGTCGAGGTCGACAACGACGACACCGTGCTGTCCGTCGAGCTCAGGCCCGTCGACAGCGAGCTGATGCCCGTCGAAGTCGACGTCGACAGTGAAGAAACCGAGCTAGTAGCCGACGACAAGAT
>NZ_JPGM01000144.1:0-1532 GCF_000731655.1 Burkholderia sp. MSh2
GACAGTGAAGAAACCGAGCTAGTAGCCGACGACAGGCCGGTTGACGTCGAGGTGGACAACGACGACACCGTGCTGTTCGTCGAGCTCAGCCCCGTCGACAACGAACTGATGCCTGTCGAAGTTGACGTCGACAGCGAGGTGATCGAGCTACTGGCCGACGACAAGCCCGTCGAGGCCGAGGTCGACAACGACGACACCGTGCTATCCGTCGAGCTCAGACCCGTCGACAGCGAACTGATGCCCGTCGAGGTCGACGTGGACAACGACGTGATCGAGCTACTGGCCGACGACAAGCCGGTCGACGTCGAGGTCGACAACGACGACACCGTGCTGTCCGTCGAGCTCAGGCCCGTCGACAGCGAGCTGATGCCCGTCGAGGTTGACGTGGACAGTGAGGTGATCGAGCTGTTTGCAGACGACAAGCCGGTCGACGTCGAAGTCGACAACGACGACACCGTGCTGTCCGTCGAGCTCAAGCCTGTCGACAGCGAGCTGATGCCCGTCGAAGTCGACGTCGACAGCGAGGTGATCGAGCTGTTCGCCGACGACAAGCCAGTCGAGGTTGAAGTCGACAACGACGACACCGCGCTATCCGTCGAGCTCAGGCCGGTCGACAACGAACTGATGCCCGTCGAAGTCGACGTCGACAGTGAAGAAATTGAGCTGTCCGCAGACGACAGACCGGTCGACGTCGAAGTTGACAGCGAGGTGATCGAGCTGTTCGCCGATGACAGACCGGTCGACGTCGAGGTCGACAGCGACGACACCGTGCTGTCCGTCGAGCTCAAGCCCGTCGACAACGAGTTGATGCCCGTCGAAGTTGACGTGGACAGCGAGGTGATTGAGCTGTTCGCGGACGAAAGACCCGTCGAGGTCGAGGTTGACAACGACGACACCGCGCTGTCCGTCGAGCTCAGCCCCGTCGACAGCGAACTGATGCCCGTCGACGTTGACGTAGACAGCGAGGAAATCGAGCTATTGGCCGACGACAGACCGGTCGAGGTCGACGTCGACAACGACGACACCGTGCTATCCGTCGAGCTCAGACCCGTTGACAACGAGTTGATACCCGTCGAGGTCGACGTGGACAACGACGTGATCGAGCTATTGGCCGACGACAGACCGGTCGACGTCGAAGTCGACAACGATGACACCGTACTGTCCGTCGAGCTCAAGCCTGTCGACAGCGAACTGATGCCCGTCGACGCCGACGTCGACAGTGAAGAAATTGAGCTGTCCGCAGACGACAGACCGGTCGACGTCGAGGTCGACAACGACGACACCGTGCTGTCCGTCGAGCTCAGACCCGTCGAGGTCGACGTGGACAGCGAGGTGATCGAGCTACTGGCCGACGACAGACCGGTCGACGTGGAAGTCGACAACGACGACACCGCGCTATCCGTCGAGCTCAGGCCGGTCGACAACGAACTGATGCCCGTCGAAGTCGACGTCGACAGTGAAGAAATTGAGCTGTCCGCAGACGACAGACCGGTCGACGTCGAAGTTGACAGCGAGGTGATCGAGCCCGGCGC
>NZ_JPGM01000145.1:0-1228 GCF_000731655.1 Burkholderia sp. MSh2
TGCGGATTCAACCCGTCGATGCAACACACTTGAAGCTGCATAGCAGCGAGGAGTGTTGCAATGAAACAGAGGCGGCGGATCTACTATACAGACAGTCAGAAAGCGGTCATGTGGGAGCGCTGGCGCAAGGGCGAGTCGCTGCAGCAGATCGCCCAGTTGTTTGATCGGAACCATTCCTCGGTGCAGCGGATTCTGGCCGAAACGGGCGGTATCCAGCCGAAGAAGCGGTGCCGTTCAAGATTGGCGCTGACCCTTGCCGAGCGGGAGGAGATCTCGCGCTCAGTGGTTGCTGGTGATTCGATCCGCGCAATTGCGAGCCGAATCGGACGTGCTCCGTCCACCATTAGCCGCGAGCTCAAGCGGAACGGAGGTCTGCAGGACTATCGGGCGAACAATGCTGACGAACTTGCTTGGGAACGCGCCCGTCGCCCACAAGTCTGCAAGCTCGTCAGAAACCAGGAACTCGCCCAGGTCGTGGCAAGCAAGCTCCGGCTGCAGTGGTCGCCCGAGCAGATCGCCGGTTGGCTTAAGCACGTGTACGCGGTCAACAGGGACTATCAGGTGTCGCACGAAACCATATACCGCAGTCTCTACATACAAGCTCGCGGTGCCCTCAAAAAGGAATTGCTCGAGCATTTACGGCGCTCGCGAGTCATGCGCCGTTCGCGTCATCACACGATGAAGACAGACGACCACGGAAGAATCTGCGACACCGTCCCGATTAGTGAGCGTCCCGCGACCGTTGATGATCGTGCGATACCCGGCCACTGGGAAGGCGATCTGCTGTTCGGCAGCGCGAACAGCCAGATTGCCACACTCGTCGAGCGTCGGAGCCGTTTCGTGATGCTGGTGAAGGTTGCCAGTAAAGATACGGAAGCGGTCATCAATGCACTGATCCGAAATGCCTGCAAGCTTCCTCAGGAACTATACAAATCACTGACGTGGGATCGGGGCAAAGAAATGGCCGATCACACGCGCTTCACCGTGGCCACTGACATAAAGGTCTATTTTTGCGATCCACAGAGCCCTTGGCAACGTGGTTCGAACGAGAACACAAATGGGCTCCTGAGACAGTATTTCCCCAAGGGGATCGATCTCTCGGCCTATTCGCAGGCCAAGCTCAATGCTGTAGCCAGGCGGCTCAATGAGCGTCCGCGAAAGACACTAGACTTCGATACACCGGCTGAGCGATTTCATCAATTCGTTGCATCGACGGGTTGAATCCGCA
>NZ_JPGM01000146.1:0-3040 GCF_000731655.1 Burkholderia sp. MSh2
TCGACCTCCACGTCGACCGGCCTGTCGTCGGCCACCAGCTCGATCGGCTCCCTGTCGACCGGCCTCTCGTCGACCGACAGTTCGGTGACCTCGTTGTCGACCTCGACCTCGACGGGCCTCTCGTCGGCTAACAGCTCGATCACGTCGCTGTCCACGTCGACCTCGACGGGTCTGTCCTCGGCGAACAGCTCGATCACCTCGCTGTCGACCTCGACCTCGACGGGCCTCTCGTCGGCGAACAGCTCGATCACGTCGCTGTCGACTTCGACCTCGACCGGCCTCTCGTCGGCCAACAGCTCGATCACGTCGTTGTCGACCTCGACCTCGACCGGTCTCTCGTCGGCCAACAGCTCGATCGATTCGCTGTCGACGTCCACGTCGACCGGCCTCTCGTCGGCCGACAGCTCGATCACGTCGCTGTCGACTTCGACCTCGACGGGCCTCTCGTCGGCGAACAGCTCGATCACGTCGCTGTCGACCTCGACCTCGACCGGCCTCTCGTCGGCCAACAGCTCGATCACGTCGCTGTCGACCTCGACCTCGACCGGTCTCTCGTCGGCCAACAGCTCGATCACGTCGCTGTCGACCTCGACCTCGACCGGCCTCTCGTCGGCCAACAGCTCGATCACGTCGCTGTCCACGTCGACCTCGACCGGCCTGTCGTCGGCGAACAGCTCGATCAGTTCGCTGTCGACTTCGACGTCGACCGGCCTCTCGTCGGCGAACAGCTCGATCACCTCGCTGTCCACGTCGACCTCGACCGGCATCAGCTCGCTGTCCACCGGCCTGTCGTCGACCAACAGCACGATCACCTCGCTGTCCACGTCGACCTCGACCGGCATCGGCTCGCTGTCCACCGGCCTGAGCACGACGAACAGCTCGGTGACGTCGCTGTCCACCTCGACCTCGACCGCGATCAACGCCGCGAAGACGCACTACTACAGCGTCAACGACGGCGGCACGCAGCAGGCGAACTACAACAACGACGGCGCAACCGGCATCAACGCCCTCGCCGCCGGCGTGAACGCCAGCGCGGCGGGCGCCAGCAGCGTCGCGGTCGGCAACGGTTCGAACGCGCAGTCGGCAGGCGCGGTCGCGATCGGCCAGAACGCATCGGCAACGGGCGGGCAGGCAGTGTCGATCGGCGTCGGCAACACGGCAAACGGCGACGGCGCAGTCGCGATCGGCGACCCGAGCATCGCGACGGGTACCGGCGCGGTGGCGATGGGCGCGAACGACACGGCAACCGGCAACGGCGCGGTGGCGCTCGGCAACGCGAACACCGCAACCGGCGCCAGCGCACTGGCCCTCGGCAGCTCGAACCAGGCCACGGCGGACAACACGATCGCACTCGGCAGCAACGCCACGGCCAGTGCGGTCGGGGCCCAGGCCTACGGCTCGGGCGCCACGGCCAGCGCTGCCAACTCGCTCGCGTTCGGTTCGAACTCGCTGGCCAACGTCGCCAACTCGGTCGCACTCGGCGCGAACTCGGTCACGAGCGCCGCGAACCCGACGGCGAGCGCCACGATCGGCGGCGTCACGTACTTCTTCGCGGGCAGCTCGCCGGTCGGCGTGGTCAGCGTCGGCGCACCGGGCCAGGAACGTCAGGTCACGAACGTCGCCGCCGGCCAGATCTCGGCCACCAGCACGGACGCGATCAACGGCAGCCAGCTCAACGCGACGAACAACGCGGTCAACGCGTTGTCGACGTCCACCGCGTCGAACGTCGCGTCGCTGTCGACGGGCATCAACTCGCTGTCCACCGGCCTGAGCGCGACGAACAGCAACGTGGCTTCGCTGTCCACCTCGACCTCGACCGCGATCAACTCGCTGTCGACGGGCCTGAGTGCGACGAACAGCAACGTCAACTCGCTGTCGACGTCGACCTCGACCGGTATCGGCTCGCTGTCCACCGGCCTGAGCACGACCAACAGCAACGTGGCTTCGCTGTCGAGCGGCGTGTCGAACATCAGCAGCACGCTGAACCAGTTGTCGACGACGATCAACAACAATACGACGCGTCTGGAGAACAACAACGGCGTGGCCGCCGACATGAACGGCACCGGTACCGACGCTCCGAAGGTCACCGCCGGCTCGAACTCGGTGGCGATCGGCGCGAACTCCACGGACGGCGGCCGCCAGAACGTGGTGTCGGTCGGCAGCGACACGCAGCAGCGTCAGATCATCAACGTCGCGCCGGGTACGCAAGGCACAGATGCGGTCAACCTGAACCAGCTCAATGCGGTGCAGTCGACGCTGTCGACGGCGCTGTCGGGCCAGCAGGCGCAGATCAATTCGCTGGGTTCGCAACTGCAGCAGACCAACCAGATGGCGATCGACGGTATTGCGGCCGTCGGCGCGATGGCATCGATCCCGCAGATGGATCGCGACGCCAACTTCGGGATGGGCATCGGCACATCGACCTTCCTCGGGCAGAAGGCGATGGCGGTCAATATGCAGGCGCGCATCACGGAGAACCTGAAGGCGTCGATCAACGGCGGCTTCAGCGGTGGTCAGAAGGTGATCGGCGCCGGCATGCTGTACCAGTGGAAGTAACGCGTCGCGCCGCCAGGCCGTCCGGTTCGCCGGACAGCCCGGCGGCCTGGCGGCAGGACGAGCCCGCCGCGCCGTGCGTGGCGGGCTTCAGTCAATCCAGGCATCAAGGATGTAACCGTGAACAAACTCGCTATTGCGCTCGCGCTTTCCGCAACGGCACTCGCCGCCTGCTCGAGCGCATCCGGCCCGACCTACAGCGCTGCCGAACTGCAGCCGCGCGACGGCGTGCGCACCTTCCAGGTGGGCTGCCACGGCCTGCTGTCCGGCCCGCAGACCTGCATCAAGGCCGCCCGCAAGATTTGCGGCGACCAGCCCGTGCGCACCCTCGATTCGGCCCGCGTGCTGCGCGACAAATCCGATCCCGAGACGCTCGTATTCCAGTGCGGCGCCGCGCCGGAGGCGCCGGTGCCGGCACCGGCCGCCGAGCCGGCGGCCGCCACCGTCGAGCACGTGAACCTCTCGGGCGACGCGCTGTTCGCGACCG
>NZ_JPGM01000147.1:0-1197 GCF_000731655.1 Burkholderia sp. MSh2
TGACCTGAGGCGGAATTTTGTACCCAATCAGGCAGTGAGTCTCGCGTTGATATTATCGGAATCCAGCCAGGCTCGACGGACCGTGGCGGGAGGTTGATAGCGATGTGCGCTATGGGGCCGGCGCTCGTTGTAGAACTGCCGCCAGCGTTCGATGAGCACCTTGGCCTCGGCGCGGCTGCGGAACCATTCCCGGTTCAGCAATTCGTCACGTAGCTTGCCGTTGAAGCTCTCGACGAATCCGTTTTGCCATGGACTGCCAGGCGCGATGAAGGCCGGACCGATGGCCGCATCCCGCAGCCAGCGCATGACCCTGGCAGCGGTAAATTCGGCACCGTTGTCAGACCGAACGAACGCGGGCTTGCCGTACAGGCGCATCAGTCGCGACAGCGTCAGAATCACATCCTGCGACCGCAGGCTGGCGCCGACCTCGATCGCCAGGCACTCGCGGGTGTATTCATCGATCACGCATAGCATCTTCAACGCTCGGCCATCCACCAGTTGATCGTGCACGAAGTCATAGCTCCAAACCGAATTGGGCTGCGTGGCGCCTGGCAGGCGTATGTCGTTGCCGCAGCGACGTCGGCGAGGACGTCGCCGCGGAATGTTGAGCTGCAGGACTCGCCACATTCGCCGCACGCGCGATTCGCTCAACGCCAGCCAGGCCGACATCCGGCGATAGCCGAAGCGCGGCACCTCTTGCGCGGCCGCCATCAGCCTCTCGCCCAGACTCCGATCCTTCTCCGGTTGCTTGAGCGTATAGGTCGCCACTCGGCGGCTCAGTCCCAGGTAGCGACATGCCTTGCGTTGCGAGAGCCCCCGCCGAGTCAGGACTTCCAGCGCTTCGCGCCGGCCCGTCGGGGTGATCATTTTTTTCGGCTGAACTCCTTCAGGCTGTCGATGACAAGCATCTGCTCGGCGATCAGCCGCTTGAGCCGATCGTTCTCCGATTCCAACTCTTTGAGCCGACGCGCGTCAGCCACGTCCATCCCGCCGAACTTGTTGCGCCAACGATAGAACGTCTGTTCCGAAATGTTGTGGCGCTTGCACAGATCCTTCACCGGCTCGTCCCGGCTCTCGGCCTCGCGCAAGATTCGAATGACTTGCTCGTCGGTAAATCGCTTCTTCATCGAGTTCTCCTTGCCTCTAGGATAAAAGAGAACTCACTTGCCGAATGGCTACAAGAAACGTCTCAGGTCA
>NZ_JPGM01000148.1:0-1135 GCF_000731655.1 Burkholderia sp. MSh2
GAACTGGGTCGTCGAAGGCGGCCTGGAAGCGGGCGATCACGTGATCGTGCAGGGCGTCGACAAGGTGCGCCCGGGCGCGACCGTGAAGACGGTGCCCGCGCAGCTCGCCCCGGCGGACGATGCCGCATCGGGCGCTGCTGCCGCCTCCGCCGCGCCGGCCGCTGCCGGTTCCGGCGCCGCCGCTGCAACCGGTGCAGCCGCATCGGGCGCCGCGCCGGCGAGTGCCGCCGCTGCTTCGAGCGCGCAATAACAGGGAGCCTGTTTCATGGCAAAGTTTTTTATCGATCGCCCGATCTTCGCGTGGGTGATCGCCATCATCCTGATGCTGGCCGGGGTTGCGGCGATCTTCACGCTGCCGATCTCGCAGTATCCGACGATCGCGCCGCCATCGATCCAGATCACCGCGAACTACCCGGGCGCTTCCGCGAAGACGGTGGAAGACACGGTGACGCAGGTGATCGAGCAGCAGATGAGCGGTCTCGACAACTTCCTGTACATGTCGTCGACCAGTGACGACTCGGGCAACGCGACGATCACGCTGACCTTCGCGCCGGGCACCAACGCCGACATCGCGCAGGTCCAGGTGCAGAACAAGCTGTCGCTCGCGACGCCGGTTCTGCCGCAGGTCGTGCAGCAGTTGGGCCTGTCGGTGACGAAGTCGAGCAGCAGCTTCCTGCTGGTGCTCGCCTTCAACTCCGAAGACGGCAGCATGAACAAGTACGACCTCGCGAACTTCGTGGCGTCGCACGTGAAGGATCCGATCAGCCGCCTGAACGGCGTCGGTACCGTCACGCTGTTCGGCTCGCAGTACGCGATGCGGATCTGGCTCGACCCGAACCGCCTGACGAACTACGGCCTCACGCCGGTCGACGTGTCGACCGCGATCACGCAGCAGAACGTGCAGATCGCGGGCGGCCAGATCGGCGGCACGCCGGCCATGCCGGGCACCGTGCTGCAGGCGACGATCACCGAATCGACGCTGCTGCAGACGCCCGAGCAGTTCGGCAACATCCTGCTGAAGGTCAACCAGGACGGCTCGCAGGTTCGCCTGAAGGACGTCGCGAAGATCGGCCTCGGCGGCGAAAACTACAACTTCGACACGAAGTACAACGGTCAGCCGACCGCGGCGCTCGGT
>NZ_JPGM01000149.1:0-1045 GCF_000731655.1 Burkholderia sp. MSh2
TGGGTTTTACCAGAAGTGGCTAGTCTAACCGCAAGGAGGACGGTCACCACGGTAGGATTCATGACTGGGGTGAAGTCGTAACAAGGTAGCCGTATCGGAAGGTGCGGCTGGATCACCTCCTTTCCAGAGCTTCTCGCAAAATTGAGCGCTCACGCTTATCGGCTGTTGATTAAGACAGACTAGCTGTCTGCGGTTAAACCGGTTATAATGCCGGCCGCTTTCAATAATCTTCAATGACAAACATTCGAATGAAGTTTGATTCGAGTTTTTCTCATTGGCGATTGAGCCAGTCAGAGCGGTACGAAAGTATCGGCTGTCGTTCTTTAACAATCTGGAAGAAGTAAGTAATTTGGATAGCGGAAGCGTCTATGAGATGGACGTGGAAACTATCCGGGTTGTGATTGTATCGATGTATCTCAAGATGATTCGGGTCTACTCCCTTCGGGAGTGGGGCCAGCGTAAGCGCTAAAGCGCTAACGCCGGACCGACATCAATTGGAATACGGCACAACGCGAGAACTCAACCTGTAGCGACTGTCGATGAGACAGACTCGTTATAGGGTCAAGCGAACAAGTGCATGTGGTGGATGCCTTGGCGATCACAGGCGATGAAGGACGCGGTAGCCTGCGAAAAGCTACGGGGAGCTGGCAAACAAGCTTTGATCCGTAGATGTCCGAATGGGGAAACCCACTCCTTTTGGAGTATCCATGGCTGAATACATAGGCCATGTGAAGCGAACGCGGTGAACTGAAACATCTAAGTAACCGCAGGAAAAGAAATCAACCGAGATTCCCAAAGTAGTGGCGAGCGAAATGGGATGAGCCTTGCACTCTTTATTTGTATTGTTAGCCGAACGCTCTGGAAAGTGCGGCCATAGCGGGTGATAGCCCCGTAGGCGAAAACAGTATGAAAGAACTAGGTGTGCGAAAAGTAGGGCGGGACACGTGAAATCCTGTCTGAAGATGGGGGGACCATCCTCCAAGGCTAAATACTCGTGATCGACCGATAGTGAACCAGTACCGTGAGGGAAAGGCGAAAAGAACCC
>NZ_JPGM01000150.1:0-1480 GCF_000731655.1 Burkholderia sp. MSh2
TGGCCGTCGTATTCGGCCGGATGCTGCAGCCCCTGCCAGCCGCCCTCGACGAACTGGCGGAACGCTTGCGCGAAGCCCGGCGTCGCGGTCACGACGCCATCCTTCCAGCTGCTCGGGTTGCGGTCGCCTTCGACGTTCAGCGGCGCGAGCACCTCGCCGCAGAATTTCGCGGATTCGTCGAGCACGGCCTGCGCGGTGTCGTAGCCGGCATCCTCGAAGCCCGGCAACTGCGCAACGGCGTCGATGCCTGCGAGCTCCTTCAGCACGAACAGCATGTCCTTGACGGGGGCGGCGTAACTCATGGTGCGTCTCCTGTTCTCTCTTCTGTCGATGGCGAAAAAAAGGGGCGCTCGTCGCGCCCCTTTTCCCGTGTGCCTAACGCTGAAGCGTCACGCCGTGTCAGCCGAGCTCGGTCACGAGCTCCGGCACGAGCGCGAACAGATCGCCGACGAGGCCGTAGTCGGCCACGCCGAAGATCGGCGCTTCCGGATCCTTGTTGATCGCGACGATCACCTTCGAATCCTTCATGCCGGCCAGATGCTGGATCGCACCCGAGATGCCGACCGCGATGTACAGCTGCGGCGCGACGATCTTGCCGGTCTGGCCGACCTGGTAGTCGTTCGGCACGTAGCCGGCGTCGACCGCCGCGCGCGATGCGCCGAGTGCTGCCGACAGCTTGTCGGCCAGCGGCTCCAGCACCTTCGTGTAGTTCTCGCCGCTGCCCAGGCCGCGGCCGCCCGACACGATGATGCTCGCGCTGGTCAGCTCCGGACGGTCCAGCTTCGTCACTTCACGGCTCACGAACTGCGACTTGCCTGCATCGGCCGCTGCGTCGATCTTCTCGACCGCCGCGCTGCCGCCTTCCGCCGCCACCGGATCGAAGCCCGTCGCGCGCACCGTGATCACCTTGATCGGGTCGCTCGACTGCACCGTCGCGATCGCGTTGCCCGCGTAGATCGGGCGCTCGAACGTGTCGGCACTGTCAACCGCCGTGATGTCCGAGATCTGCGCGACGTCCAGCTTCGCGGCGATACGCGGCGCGATGTTCTTGCCGTAGGCCGTGGCCGGCGCGAGGATGTGCGAGTAATCCTTCGCAACGTTCAACGCGGTCGCTTCGACGTTTTCCGCGAGGCCCGCTTCGAGCTGCGGCGCATCGGCCAGCAGTACTTTCGAAACGCCCGCGATCTTCGCTGCCGCGTCGGCCGCGCGTTGCGCGTCGTGGCCCGCGACCAGCACGTGAATGTCGCCGCCGACGAATTTGCCCACCTCGGCTGCCGCCGCCACCGTGTTCAACGTCGCGGCCTTGACCGACGCGTTGTCGTGTTCTGCAATCACCAGTATCGTCATTTCCTTGCGCTCCCTCTTACAGCACCTTGGCTTCGGTCTTCAGCTTCCCGACCAGCGTCTTCACGTCCGGCACCTTCACGCCGGCCGCGCGCTTCGGCGGCTCGACCACCTTCAGCGTCTTCAGACGGGGCTG
>NZ_JPGM01000151.1:0-990 GCF_000731655.1 Burkholderia sp. MSh2
CACTATAACCGATACAGGTACTACGATCCAAACTCTGGACGGTTCATCTGCAAGGACCCGATCGGACTGGCTGGTGGCCTGAATCTGTATCAGTACGCGCCCAACCCCGTTCAGTGGACTGATCCCACTGGGCTCACACGATGTTGTTGCCCGTCGTTGCTTCCCGGTGAAGGAGACGTCGGAAAGTACAGGGACCTGAAGAGGGCTGGATCAACGGGTGACAACCTCACACCGCATCACATTCCATCTGATGCGTATATGGAGGGAATTGGTGTGCCAAATTACACACGTGGCGACGGTGTATCTATTAATATGGAAATGCCATCGACTGGAGGGCGCCATCGTCAAACGAGTTCTTACGGGACAAGCCCTGATTTAACGATGACGCCTCGGGATGTGTTGGCACAGGATATTCGAGATGCTAGACGAATCTACCAGCGCCAAAATTGCTATACATCTAAAATTCGCGCTGGGCTGCAGCAAGTTATTGCTCAAAACAAGGCTCAGTATCCATCGACGTTTGGGAAGGGACAATGAAACAAGGTTGCTTGGAAGATCTGCTACGTGTCCGTCAACTCGACACCCCGGATGAAGTTGGCGAATTCGATGGGGTGATTGAAACTCTTAGTTCTGAAGTGTTATCGAAGGAGGATCTGGTAAACCTTCTTTCTGTATTTATTGACCGGACTAGACATGAAGAGGTTATGTATGGTCTTCTTCATTTAATAGAGGCGAGCGATGTGAATTTGGTTGTTGCTGCTTTGGTACAGGCGGCCCCGGCTATGAAAATGATTGCATCTGATTGGTTGGATACATTCATATTCAGACTGCTGAATGGAGATCATTCTCGGAATGTGTTGATCAATAATTTAAGACTGGGCGATGGAGGGGGGCGGCTGAAATTATTTCTCGGCTTGTTGCGATGCAAGGGGATGTCTCAGATAAAATTAAGGAGAGGGCTTCATTCGTTCTGTCTAAATTGAATTGAAT
>NZ_JPGM01000152.1:0-900 GCF_000731655.1 Burkholderia sp. MSh2
ATGCGGCCGCTTCTCGTTGTAGAACTGACGCCATGGCTCGATGAGCACCCTGGCTTCAGCACGGCTGCGGAACCACTCGCGATTCAGCAGTTCGTCGCGCAGCTTGCCATTGAAGCTTTCGACGAAACCGTTTTGCCATGGGCTACCGGGCGTGATGAAGGCCGGGCCGACAGACGCGTCGCGCAACCAGCGCATGACACGGGCAGCGGTAAACTCCGCACCGTTGTCCGACCGGATGAACGCCGGCTTGCCATACAACCGCATCAACCTCGACAGCACCAGAATCACGTCCTGCGAGCGCAGGCTGGCGCCGACCTCGATCGCCAGACATTCCCGCGTGTATTCATCGATAACGCACCGCATCTTCAAGACCCGGCCGTCTACCAGCTGATCGTGGACGAAGTCGTAGCTCCAGACCGAATCGGACCGCGTCGCGCCGGGCAGGCGAATGTCGCTGCCGCAGCGTCTGCGACGCGGGCGCCGTCTTGGGATACTCAGCTTCAGGGCTCGCCACGGGCGGCGCACCCGCGATTCGCCCAGCGACAGCCAGGCCGAGATACGTCGATACCCAAAGCGCGGCACCTCCCGAGACGCTGCGATCAACTGCTCGCCCAGAAGCCGATCTTTCTCCGGCTGTCTAGGTTTGTAGGCCGGCACCCGGCGGCTCAAGCCCAGGTAACGGCTGCCTTGCGTTGTGACAGCCCCCGCCGGATCAGGACTTCCAGCGCTTCGCGCCGGCCCGTCGGGGTATTCATTTTTTTCGGCTGAACTCCTTCAGGCCATCGATCACCAGCAGTTGCTCGGCAATCAGGCGCTTGAGCCGCTCGTTTTCCGATTCAAGCTCTTTGAGCCGACGGGCTTCGGCCACATCCATACCGCCGAACTTGTTTCGCCACCAGT
>NZ_JPGM01000153.1:0-817 GCF_000731655.1 Burkholderia sp. MSh2
TGATGCCGGTTGCGCCGTCGTTGTTGTAGTTCGCCTGCTGCGTGCCGCCGTCGTTGACGCTGTAGTAGTGCGTCTTCGCGGCGTTGATCGCGGTCGAGGTCGACGTGGACAGCGACGTCACCGAGCTGTTCGTCGTGCTCAGGCCGGTGGACAGCGAGGTGATCGAGCTTTTCGCGGACGACAAGCCGGTCGACGTCGATGTCGACAACGACGACACCGTGCTGTCCGTCGAGCTCAGGCCCGTTGACAACGAGTTGATGCCCGTCGAGGTCGACGTCGACAGTGAAGAAATTGAGCTGTCCGCAGACGACAGACCGGTCGACGTCGAAGTCGACAGCGACGACACCGCGCTGTCCGCCGAACTCAGGCCGGTCGACAACGAGTTGATGCCTGTCGAAGTTGACGTCGACAGCGACGTGATCGAGCTATTCGCCGATGACAAGCCCGTCGAGGCCGAGGTTGACAGCGACGACACCGTACTATCCGCCGAGCTCAGGCCCGTCGACAACGAGTTGATGCCCGTCGAAGTTGACGTGGACAGCGAGGTGATCGAGCTGTTCGCGGACGACAGACCCGTCGACAGCGAACTGATGCCCGTCGAGGTCGATGTGGACAGCGACGTGATCGAGCTACTGGTCGACGACAAGCCGGTCGACGTCGAAGTCGACAGCGACGACACCGTGCTGTCCGTCGAGCTCAGACCCGTCGACAGCGAGCTGATGCCCGTCGAAGTCGACGTCGACAGTGAAGAAACCGAGCTAGTAGCCGACGACAGGCCGGTTGACGTCGAGGTGGACAACGACGACACCGTGCTGTT
>NZ_JPGM01000154.1:0-792 GCF_000731655.1 Burkholderia sp. MSh2
TCCGGGAAGAACCGCGACACCATCGCCCGCATCAGGTTCGCCTGCTGCGCATACGCCTTGCGCAGGCGCCGCAGGTGATGCTCGTAGCCGTCGCGTTCGAGAAACTCCGCGATCGCGAGCTGCGGCAACGACGGCGTCGCCAGCGTGTTCAGGAATTTCAGCTTCTCGACCTGGTCGCGATAACGGCCCGGCAACGCCCAGCCGATCCGGTACGCGGCCGTCAGGCTCTTCGAGAACGACGAGCAATGCAGCACGATCCCGTTCCGGTCGTAGGACTTCAGCGAACTCGGATGCGATTCGCCGAAATACAGTTCGTTGTACACGCCGTTCTCGATCAGCGGCATGCCGGCCTTCGCGGCAAACTCGACCAGCTCGCGCTTGCGCTCGTCCGGCATCTGGAACCCCAGCGGGTTCTGGAAATTCGGCATCACCATGCACGCGGCGATCGGCTGCGATTTCGCGATCGTCGCCAGCGCCGCGATGTCGATCCCGTACTCCGGATGCGTCGCCACCTCGATCGCCTTCATCCCCATCCGCTCGATCGCGTGCAGCATCGCGTAGAACGTCGGCGATTCCACCGCGATCGTGTCGCCCGGTTTCGCCACCGCCTGCAGGCACAGGTTGATCGCCTCCGTCGCGCCGACCGTCACGATGATCTCGTTCGGGTCCACCGACATCCCGTTTTCCAGGTAGCGCCGCGCGATCTGCCGGATCAGCCGCGGATGGCCCGGCGGCAAGCCCTCCGTCACGCCCCACAGCGACTTGTCGCGGCCGGCCGCATACGCATAGCGG
>NZ_JPGM01000155.1:0-792 GCF_000731655.1 Burkholderia sp. MSh2
GGCATCGTGTTGCGCCGTGAATTCACCGAAGGCACCGACGTCAAGGCTGGCCAGCGCCTCTACAAGATCGACCCGGCACCGTACATCGCCGCGCTGAACAGCGCGAAGGCGACGCTGGCGAAGGCGCAGGCGAACCTCGTCACGCAGAACGCGCTGGTCGCGCGCTACAAGGTGCTGGTGGCCGCGAACGCGGTCAGCAAGCAGGACTACGACAACGCGGTGGCCACGCAGGGCCAGGCCGCGGCGGACGTCGCGGCCGGCAAGGCGGCGGTCGATACCGCGCAGATCAACCTCGGCTATACCGACGTCGTGTCGCCGATCACGGGCCGCGTCGGCATCTCGCAGGTAACGCCGGGCGCGTACGTGCAGGCGAGCCAGGCGACGCTGATGTCGACGGTGCAGCAGCTCGACCCGGTGTATGTCGACCTCACGCAGTCGAGCCTCGAAGGGCTGAAGCTGCGTCAGGACGTGCAGAGCGGGCGCCTGAAGACGACCGGCCCGGGCGCGGCGAAGGTGTCGCTGATCCTGGAGGACGGCAAGACCTATTCGGAGCAGGGCAAGCTGCAGTTCTCGGACGTGACGGTCGACCAGACCACCGGCTCGGTGACGATCCGCGCGGTGTTCCCGAACCCGGGCAAGGTGCTGCTGCCGGGGATGTTCGTGCGTGCACGGATCGAGGAAGGCGTGAACGAGAACGCGTTCCTGGTGCCGCAGATCGGCGTCACGCATGACCAGAAGGGGCAGGCTGTCGCCCTGGTCGTGAACGCGAGCAACAAGGTCGAACCGCGTCCG
>NZ_JPGM01000156.1:0-1142 GCF_000731655.1 Burkholderia sp. MSh2
GGCGTGCACCATGTGATCAAGCGCTCGGGCCGCTGGATGATCATCTATCTGGTCGTGATCGTCGCGGTCGGCCTGCTGTTCGTGCGCCTGCCGAAGTCGTTCCTGCCCGACGAGGATCAGGGCCTGATGTTCGTGATCGTGCAGACGCCGTCGGGTTCGACGCAGGAAACGACCGCGAAGACGCTCGCGAACATTTCCGACTACCTGCTGAATGACGAGAAGGACATCGTCGAATCGGCGTTCACGGTGGCAGGGTTCAGCTTCGCGGGTCGCGGCCAGAACTCCGGTCTCGTGTTCGTGCGCCTGAAGGACTACGCGCAGCGTCAGCATGCGAACCAGAAGGTGCAGGCGCTGATCGGCCGGATGTTCGGGCGTTACGCGGGTTACAAGGACGCGATGGTGATCCCGTTCAACCCGCCGTCGATTCCGGAACTCGGCACGGCGGCCGGCTTCGACTTCGAGCTGACCGACAACGCCGGTCTCGGCCACGAAACGCTGATGGCCGCGCGCAACCAGTTGCTCGGGATGGCCTCGAAGGATCCGACGCTGCAGGGTGTGCGCCCGAACGGCCTGAACGACACGCCGCAGTACAAGGTCGACATCGACCGCGAGAAGGCGAATGCGCTGGGCGTCACGGCTACCGCGATCGACCAGACGTTCTCGATCGCGTGGGCGTCGCAGTACGTGAACAACTTCCTGGACGTCGACGGCCGGATCAAGAAGGTCTATGTGCAGGCCGACGCGCCGTTCCGGATGACACCGGAAGACATGAACATCCTGTACGTGCGCAACGGATCGGGCGGGATGGTGCCGTTCAGCGCGTTCGCGACGGGTCACTGGGTCTATGGCTCGCCGAAGCTCGAACGCTACAACGGTGTGTCGGCGATCGAAATCCAGGGGCAGGCCGCACCGGGCAACTCGACGGGCCAGGCGATGGCTGCGATGGAAGCGCTCGCGAAGAAGCTGCCGACCGGCATCGGCTATTCGTGGACGGGCCTGTCGTTTCAGGAAATCCAGTCCGGTTCGCAGGCGCCGCTGCTGTACGCGATCTCGATCCTCGTCGTGTTCCTGTGTCTCGCGGCGCTGTATGAGAGCTGGTCGATTCCGTTCTCGGTGATCATGGTCGTGCCGCTCGGCGTGAT
>NZ_JPGM01000157.1:0-729 GCF_000731655.1 Burkholderia sp. MSh2
GGCGCAGCGGGGCGGGCGGCCGTCCGGTCCGGGCGAAATGCGGCGATGCGCGTTTCACATGAAGCGCCGCATTGCATTCCGAATGCCTGCTCCTTTTCTCGCTCCGGCCTTGCCAGCCGGTATTTTTGGCGTATCCAACGGATTCCGGTTCCTCGTACTCGGCCGCGGAAAGAACCGCTAACCATATTCCGGTTCAAAATCCCGCGTCAATGACGTGCATCAATTGTCTGCGGATTTGAATGAATGTATTGCGATCGGGTACGAAGAATCTTGAAAAAGGGCCATACCATCTGCTTGATTGATTCCGACAACAACACGGCGAAAACAGACATTGACAAATCGGCGGACGAGGGTCGCCCATATGATGCGGCGCAGAAAATCAGAAATGTAAGAAATTGTCAAAGGTCCGTAATAATGCAGACAGTGTCGAATCATTCATCGGCGGGGTTCACCGTGAATCGTGGTAGAGGCCCCGGTAACGGGCACCAACGCGCAAGCGTAATCGTGCTGTTGCTCGAGGGTTTCCCCATTATGCAGATGGGCAAGCTTGCCGCGGTTTTCGAACTCGCCAATCAACTCGGCCGTGCGGACGGCGCATTTGTCGACCACTACGAATTACGGCTCTATTCCGTGCACGGCGGGCCGGTCCGGTCGTCGTCGGGTGTCGGAATCTGGACGGACGCGGCCCGTACGCTCGACGCCAGCGTCGTGCATGCGTTGACCACGTTC
>NZ_JPGM01000158.1:0-669 GCF_000731655.1 Burkholderia sp. MSh2
ACCACGGTAGCCGTGCCCAGCAGCGTCATACCGCTGAAGAACGTCACCAGCCCGCTGGGCGCCGCCCCCGCCACGTTCGCCGTCAGCGTCACCGCCGTGCCCTGCGTCACGCTCGTGGCCGATGCCGTCAGCGTCGTCGAAGTCGGCGATTGCGTGACCGTCTGGTTCAGGCTCGATACGCTCGTCGCGTTCTGCGTGTCGCCACTGTAGACTGCGGTCAGCGAATCCGTGCCCACCGGCAACTGGCTCACCGTCAGGTTCGCCTCGCCATCCACGAGTGCCGCGGTGCCCAGCAGGGTGGCGCCGTTATAGAAGCTGACCGTACCGCCAGGTACCTCGGCCTGATTGGTATTGGCCTGCACGGACGCTGTCAGCGTCAGGCCGGTGCCGTAACTGACGGTGGGCTGCGATGCGCTCAGCGTCGTCGTCGTTCGCACGACCTGGGTCGAGGCCACGATCTGCTGCGAGAGTGTGGTCGAGGTAGCGCCCGTGAAGTTCGCATCGCCCGAGTAGCTCGCCGTGAGACTGTCCGTGCCGAGCGCCAGACCACCCGTCGTCAGCGTCGCCACGCCATTGACCACGTTCGCCGTGCCGATCGCCGTGCCGTTGCTGTAGAACGTCACCGTGCCCGTCGCCGACGGTCCGCTGAATGGGACGCCGTACCAGGAC
>NZ_JPGM01000159.1:0-1028 GCF_000731655.1 Burkholderia sp. MSh2
GATCCTCGTCGGGCAGGAACGACTTCGGCAGGCGCACGAACAGCAGGCCGACCGCGACGATCACGACCAGATAGATGATCATCCAGCGGCCCGAGCGCTTGATCACATGGTGCACGCCGACGTGGTACTTGTCGCGGTTGCGATCGAAGGTCCGGTTGAACCAGCCGAAGAAGCCTTTCTTCTCTTCGTGATGCCCTTGCGGAATCGGCTTGAGGATCGTCGCGCACAAGGCGGGCGTCAGGATCAGCGCGACCAGCACCGACAGCACCATCGCCGTCACGATCGTCAGCGAGAACTGACGGTAGATCGCGCCGACCGAGCCGCCGGAGAACGCCACCGGCACGAACACCGCCGACAGCACGAGCGCCACGCCGATGAGTGCGCCGGTGATCTGGCCCATCGCCTTGCGGGTCGCCTCCTTCGGCGACAGCCCCTCTTCCGCCATCACGCGCTCGACGTTCTCGACCACCACGATCGCATCGTCCACCAGCAGCCCGATCGCGAGCACGAGGCCGAACATCGACAGCGTGTTGATCGAGAAGCCCACCAGCGACATGACCGCGAACGTGCCGAGCAGCACCACCGGCACCGCGATCGTCGGGATGATCGTCGCCCGCAGGTTCTGCAGGAACAGGTACATCACGAGGAACACGAGCACGATGCCTTCGAGCAGCGTCTTGACCACTTCCTCGATCGACAGCTTCACGAACGGCGTCGTGTCGTACGGATACTCCACGCTGAAACCGTGCGGGAAATACGGCCTCAGTTCCTCGATCTTCGCGCGCACGGCGTTCGCGGTCGCGAGCGCATTCGCGCCGGTCGCGAGCTGGATACCGAGCGCCGCGGTCGGCTTGCCGTTGTACTTCGTGTCGAAGTTGTAGTCTTCGCCGCCGAGGCCGATCTTCGCGACGTCCTTCAGGCGAACCTGCGAGCCGTCCTGGTTGACCTTCAGCAGGATGTTGCCGAACTGCTCGGGCGTCTGCAGCAGCGTCGATTCGGTGATCGTCGCCTGCAGCACGGTGCCCGGC
>NZ_JPGM01000160.1:0-533 GCF_000731655.1 Burkholderia sp. MSh2
CTGTCGACCTCCACGTCGACCGGCCTGTCGTCGGCCACCAGCTCGATCGGCTCCCTGTCGACCGGCCTCTCGTCGACCGACAGTTCGGTGACCTCGTTGTCGACCTCGACCTCGACGGGCCTCTCGTCGGCTAACAGCTCGATCACGTCGCTGTCCACGTCGACCTCGACGGGTCTGTCCTCGGCGAACAGCTCGATCACCTCGCTGTCGACCTCGACCTCGACGGGCCTCTCGTCGGCGAACAGCTCGATCACGTCGCTGTCGACTTCGACCTCGACCGGCCTCTCGTCGGCCAACAGCTCGATCACGTCGTTGTCGACCTCGACCTCGACCGGTCTCTCGTCGGCCAACAGCTCGATCGATTCGCTGTCGACGTCCACGTCGACCGGCCTCTCGTCGGCCGACAGCTCGATCACGTCGCTGTCGACTTCGACCTCGACGGGCCTCTCGTCGGCGAACAGCTCGATCACGTCGCTGTCGACCTCGACCTCGACCGGCCTCTCGTCGGCCAACAGCTCGATCACGTCGAGGAG
>NZ_JPGM01000161.1:0-518 GCF_000731655.1 Burkholderia sp. MSh2
TCGGTCGACGAGAGGCCGGTCGACAGGGAGCCGATCGAGCTGGTGGCCGACGACAGGCCGGTCGACGTGGAGGTCGACAGCGAGGTGATCGAGCTGTTGGCCGACGAGAGGCCCGTCGAGGTCGAGGTCGACAGCGAGGTGATGGAGCTGTTCGCCGACGACAGGCCCGTCGACGTGGAAGTCGACAGCGACGTGACCGAGCTGTCGGTCGACGAGAGGCCGGTGGACAGCGAGCCGATCGAGCTGGTAGCCGACGAGAGGCCGGTCGACGTGGAGGTCGACAGCGACGTGACCGAGCTATCGGTCGACGACAGGCCGGTGGACAGCGAACCGATCGAGCTGGTGGCCGACGACAAGCCGGTCGAGGTCGACGTGGACAGCGACGTGATCGAGCTATTGGCCGACGAGAGGCCGGTCGACGTGGAAGTCGACAGCGAGGTTACCGAACTATCGGTCGACGAGAGGCCGGTCGACAGGGAGCCGATCGAGCTGGTGGCCGACGACAGGCCGGTCGACGT
>NZ_JPGM01000162.1:0-468 GCF_000731655.1 Burkholderia sp. MSh2
CCCGCCGCGCTGAGATCGAGCGTCGCACTCGTACCCGTCAGGCTCACCGCGCCGCCCGTCGCGAGACTGCCGCCCGCGCCCAGCGCCAGCGTACCGCCCGCCACCGTCGTGCCGCCCGTGTAGGTGTTCGCGCCCGTCAGCGTCTCCGTGCCCGTGCCGGCCTTCGTGATCCCGCCCGTGCCGCTGATCGCGCCGCCGAACGTGCCGTTCGCGGTGCCGCCCAGCGTCAGCGAATTGCCGCCGAGCGTCACGTTCGAACCCGCCGCGCCGATCAGCGTGCCGATCGCCTGGTTCGCGCCGGAACCGCTGATGTCGAACGTCGTGCCCGTATTCGCGAGATTCACCGTGCCCGTCGACGCCAGACTCCCGCCCGCGCCCAGCACCAGCGCGCCCGCGTTGACCGTCGTGCCGCCCGTGTACGTATTCGCGCCCGTCAGCGTTTCCGTGCCCGCGCCCTGCTTCGTGATT
>NZ_JPGM01000163.1:0-464 GCF_000731655.1 Burkholderia sp. MSh2
ACGTCGACCGGCCTGTCGTCGGCCACCAGCTCGATCGGCTCCCTGTCGACCGGCCTCTCGTCGACCGATAGTTCGGTGACCTCGCTGTCGACTTCCACGTCGACCGGCTTGTCGTCGGCCACCAGCTCGATCGGCTCGCTGTCCACCGGCCTCTCGTCGACCGACAGCTCGGTGACCTCGCTGTCGACCTCCACGTCGACCGGCCTGTCATCGGCCACCAGCTCGATCGGCTCGCTGTCCACCGGCCTCTCGTCGACCGACAGTTCGGTGACCTCGCTGTCCACATCGACCTCGACGGGCCTCTCGTCGGCTAACAGCTCGATCACCTCGCTGTCGACTTCGACCTCGACCGGCCTCTCGTCGGCGAACAGCTCGATCACCTCGCTGTCGACCTCCACGTCGACCGGCCTGTCGTCGGCCACCAGCTCGATCGGCTCCCTGTCGACCGGCCTCTCGTCGACCGA
>NZ_JPGM01000164.1:0-427 GCF_000731655.1 Burkholderia sp. MSh2
CTCTTCGTTGTCGACGTCGACCTCGACGGGCATTAGCTCGCTGTCGACGGGCCTGAGCTCGACCAATAGCACGGTGTTGTCGCTGTCGACCTCGACATCGACAGGCCTGTCGTCGGCGAATAGCTCGATCACCTCGCTGTCGACCTCGACGTCGACGGGGCTGTCGTCGTCTAATAGCTCGATCTCTTCGTTGTCCACGTCGACCTCGACGGGCACTAGCTCGCTATCGACCGGCCTGAGCTCGACGAACAGTTCGATCACGTCGCTGTCGACCTCGGCCTCGACGGGCTTGTCGTCGGCGACTAGCTCGATCTCTGCGTTGTCCACGTCGACCTCGACAGGCATTAGCTCGCTGTCGACGGGCCTGAGCTCGACCAATAGCACGGTGTCGTCGCTGTCGACCTCGACCTCGACGGGGCTGTCGTCG
>NZ_JPGM01000165.1:0-415 GCF_000731655.1 Burkholderia sp. MSh2
TGGCCCAGCTCCCCGAGCAGCACCCGCCACGACACCCCGTCCACCGCCAGGTGATGCACGACCAGCAGCAGGCGCGACCCGCCTTCCGGCAGGTCGAACAGCGTCGCGCGCCACAGCGGCCCGTGCGCCAGATCCAGCGACGCCTGCACCCGCGCGCCGTGCGACGACAGCGCCGCGCGCCAGTCGCCTTCGCCCGTCAGGTCCACACGTTCCAGCTCGAAACGCTCCTGCGCCGCCACCTGCTGCGTCCAGCGACCCTGCCCGTCGCGCGCGAAGCGCAAACGCAGCGCGTCGTGACGGCTCGTCACCGCGCGCACGGCCGCTTCCACCCGATCGGCCGGCAGGCGCGTATCCGACGCCAGCAGCACCGACTGGTTCCAGTGACGCGGCCCGTCCGGATGCTCGGCGAAGAACC
>NZ_JPGM01000166.1:0-329 GCF_000731655.1 Burkholderia sp. MSh2
GATAGCGAGCTAATGCCCGTCGAGGTCGACGTCGACAACGAAGAGATCGAGCTAGTTGCCGACGACAGCCCCGTCGACGTCGAGGTCGACAGCGACGTGATCGAACTGTTCGCGGACGACAAGCCGGTCGAGGTCGACGTCGACAGCGACGTGATCGAACTAATCGTCGAGCTCAGGCCGGTCGATAGCGAGCTAGTGCCCGTCGAGGTCGACGTCGACAACGAAGAGATCGAGCTATTAGACGACGACAGCCCCGTCGAGGTCGAGGTCGACAGCGACGACACCGTGCTATTGGTCGAGCTCAGGCCCGTCGACAGCGAGCTAATGCC
>NZ_JPGM01000167.1:0-308 GCF_000731655.1 Burkholderia sp. MSh2
GGCATCGTGTTGCGCCGTGAATTCACCGAAGGCACCGACGTCAAGGCTGGCCAGCGCCTCTACAAGATCGACCCGGCACCGTACATCGCCGCGCTGAACAGCGCGAAGGCGACGCTGGCGAAGGCGCAGGCGAACCTCGTCACGCAGAACGCGCTGGTCGCGCGCTACAAGGTGCTGGTGGCCGCGAACGCGGTCAGCAAGCAGGACTACGACAACGCGGTGGCCACGCAGGGCCAGGCCGCGGCGGACGTCGCGGCCGGCAAGGCGGCGGTCGATACCGCGCAGATCAACCTCGGCTATACCGACGT